>NZ_JAPEPI010000002.1:3114159-3425575 GCF_026340305.1 Streptomyces sp. NBC_01381
TCTCCAGTTTCCACAAGCCGTCCGCGACCGGCGTCTGCCCACCGTGGTTGAAGGAGAGCACGGGGGCGGCCCAGGCACCGGCGGACTCGGAGCCGAGGACGAACTTGTCGTCGGATGCGAGCTTCCGCATGCGCTCCAGGCGGTTGGCGCGGTCCTGCTTCTTGTTCATGCGGTGGCCGTTGCTGCTGTCGGTGAACAGCTCGCCTGCCGCGTCGACGTCCAGGAAGTAGCTGTCGGCGCCATTGGCCGTCATCTTCTTCGCCCGGTCGGCCAGGTAGTGCTTGCCGGGCTCGGCCTGCTTGAACGCCTGGGTGCTGACGTAGCAGCCCCGGCCGCGGAAGCCTTCCTTGATCTCCCCCTTCCCGTTCCGTATGCAGAAGTCCGGGTAGACCGAGCCGGGCCACTTCGAGGAGGGGTTGTCGGCGCTCTCGGAGGGCTGGCCGTTGGCGTAGGAGTCGTACGGGCCGACCAGGTAGCCGTGTCGTTTCGCGGCCCGCACGGCTTGCTTGTCCATCGGCTGGTCGTCGGCGTCGTAACCGAGCCAGAGGCGGGAGACGCCGAGCTTGCGCAGCTCGTTCACGCCCTTCGCGGTACGGGCATCGCCCCAGGCATAGGCGTGCACAGCCCCGAGCAGCCGCTCGACCTCGGGGTTCTCCCGGATCTTCTGCTTCAAGGAGCGCCACTTGCCGCCTTCTTCGAGGTAAGCACGGTAGTTGGTGGCGGAGGAGGCCGGGGAGGAGCCGGTGAGGGAGAAGTGCACCGTGTAGTCGCGGGTCTGCTCGCGCCGCGAGAACTCGTGCTGCGCCGTGGAGCCGAGCCGGCCGCCCTTCGAGGCGAAGCCCAGCGAAGTGCCGACCTCCTCCGGCACGATATAGCTGACGCCGTGCTTGCCCTGGGTGTAGCCCCAGGCCGGAAGGGTGAGGCCGCCCGAGAGTTCGGCCTCCGTGTCCTTGAGCCCGGCCTCGCCAGAGTTCCAGAAGGCGTCGTTCACCGGGACGCGCAGGCCCTCGCCGCGCGGGATCTGAAGAGCCCCGTGAGCGCCGGGCGCGGTACTGGGCCAGGACAGGTTCTGGTCGGCACCGGAGCGCACCGTCATGCGCAGCCGACCGTGATCGCTCTCCGCCGTGACGGTGAGCTTCTTGTCGGGGTACGTCCAGCGGGCAGTGTCGCCGTCCACGGTCACCGGGCCGGGCTTGCCGAGCTGCTGCACCGCCGCGCCGGACACCGGGAGTGAGGCCCCGTCGTCGGTGTGCCCCGTGACGCGCAGCGACCCGGTGTCCACGCGCGCGGTGCCGCCATGCACGGTGAAGTCGACCGTGCTGCCGTGCACTTGTGGCCGTTCGCCCGGCGTACCGCCGTCTGACGGCGGCTCGGCCATGGCCAGGTAGCCGGCCGACGCCGTGGTGGCGGTCAGCACGACGGCCGCAGCGATGCCGTACGTACGGATGCGTCGCCGACGCCGCGCGCCCGCGACGTCACCGTGCCGGGGCTGCTGTGTCTGACTGCTGTTGCTCTTCACGTAATTCACGGGGGAGAGCATCGGGGGTGAGCGTAAGAAGTTCTTAAGAGCGGCCCCGCACTTCAGCAGACGACGTCGTACGGGCGCCAATGGGTCTTCAGAACTCCGAACCAGGATCGTGCACATGACTGGGGGGCAAGGGGTCGCAGGTTCAAATCCTGTGAACCGTCCTGGGGTGTATTGATCCGGTACGGCTTCGGCCAGACGGAGACCGCGGTCCACGTGGCCAACTCCCCGGGCCGGCGCCGGGTCACGCTGCTGGACCTGGTCACCGGCGAACCGGGAGCGGTGGAGGCGGGAGCTGTTCTGTAGGGTCGTGGACTTTTCGAGCAGCCTCGCGGAGTCTGTTGGCGTGGACTCGCCGCTGACCACCTATCTGCTGCCTGCCGTCCTCGCCGCGATCATGTTCGGTCTCGGACTCGGCCTGTCTGTGGCCGACTTCCGCAGGATCGCGGCGTATCCGCGGCCTGTGGCCGTCGCGCTCGTCTGCCAGCTGGTGCTGCTGCCCGCCGCCTGTCTGGGCCTGGTGCTGGCCTTCGACCTGAGTCCCGCGCCGGCCGTCGGCATGATGCTGCTCGCGGCCTCTCCCGGCGGCACGATGGCCAATATCTTCAGCCATCTCTTCGGCGGCGATGTCGCCCTCAACGTCACGCTGACCGCCATCAATTCGGTCATCGCCGTCGTCACGCTGCCGATCGTCGTGAATCTCTCCCTCGACCACTTCATGACCGGCACGGACGAGGCGCTGGGACTGCGCTTCGACAAGACACTGCAGGTCTTCCTCGTCGTGCTGGTGCCGGTCGCGGCGGGGATGCTGGTCCGACACCGCCGTCCGGACTTCGCGGAGCGCTCCACGCGGATGGTCAAGGTGACGGCGGTTGCCGTACTCGTCGGCATCATCATCGCCGCGCTTGCCGCCGAGCGTGAGAACGTGCTCGGCTATCTCGCCGACGTCGGCCTTGTCGTCTTCCTTTTCGGCGCGATCTCCCTGACCATCGGCTACGGCGCGACCCGGCTGGCCCGCGGCGACCATCGGCAGTCCGTCGCCACCTGCTTCGAGATCGGCATGCACAACACCACGCTGTCGATGGCAATCGCCCTCAGCCCCTCGCTGTTGGACAGCACCCCGATGGCCATCCCCTCGGCGGTGTACGCGGTGGTGATGTTCGTCATGGCCCTGACCGCCGGCTTCCTGCTGCGCCGCATCGCCCCGGCCGAGGCTGTCGCCGTCAGCGAGGGAGCACCTTCGGCGTCCACCTCCGAGAGCCGGACGCCGAGCAAGCGGGTGGGCCCACGGTGGCCACGGAGGCGGTCTGCAATCGGCCGGGAGAAGTTGTGACCCCGGCGATCGGATCATCGACTGGTCCGAGGTGGGCCCCTCGACATGATCCGCGCGGGGTGGTCGGTGCGAAGCCTGCTGGGGGTTCGCCGGCTGGTCGAGCACGGCTGCGACCCGTCCGCGCCGGGCTGCGAGGTCGATGCACTGAGATCCAGGATGTGGCCCGCCGCCCGGGTCATCTGTCTGGACGCTGCCCATCGCCCGCTTCTTCTGCACTGGCGTGATCCGTTCGACGGGACGTGGCTCTCCTGCCCGTACGCAACCCGCGCAACGGCGAGGCCGCGATCGGCACGATCCATCGGACGGACCCCGACGCGAACGTGTCGCTCCGCGAGCTCATCAACAACGCCGGCGTCATGACTCCGCCCGACCGGCAGACGACCGCCGACAGTTTCGAGCTGCCATTCGGCACGAACCATCTCGGCCACTTCGCCCTGGTGGCCCATCTGCTGCCGCTGCTGCGCGCCGGCCGCGCGTGGGTGACCGCCCAGGCCGGCATCGCGGTGAACCAAGGAGCCATCAACTGGGACGACCTGAACTGGGAACGCTCGTACGACGGCATGAAGGCGTACAGCCAGTCGAAGATCGCGTTCGGGTTCTTCGGCCTCGAACTCGACCGGCGCAGCCAGGCCCAAGGCTGGGGCATCACGAGCAACCGTTCCCATCCGGGAGTCGCCCCGACGAGTCTGCTCGGCCCTCTCCGCCCGCGGCATCATCGTCGGGACGGTCGAGAGCGCGCAGTTTCCCGCCCTCCTCGCCGTCACCTCTCCCGACGCCAGGCGCGGCGGGTTCTACGGGCCGCGGGGACTCGGGCACATGGGCGGGCCCTCCCGGAGAGCAGAAGCTCTGCTACCGGCTGCGCAGCGCAGAGGAGGCCCGGCGGATCTGGACCGCCTCGGAGTACCTCACCAAGGTCTGTTCCCCCAAGTGCACTGGTACACCGTCTTCGGCGGCGAGCGTCTTGCCGAGGCCACCGCCGACCTGGTCCGTGCGGCGGACGACGACGTGCGCAGCCACGGCTCCTGGTACGGGCAGGAGTTCCGCGTGCGGCACGGCACCGACCATCACCTGAAACGTTGGTCGGCCACGCAGCCCCTGGCCCCCGTCGTCACGCCCCCTACAGGCGCATGACCGGGCGGTCGACGCGCGACTGTCAGTGCCGAGTGCCAGGCTGGTGCCACACAGTGTCTGCGAAGGGAATCGCCGTGATCACCACTGACCTCGCTCCCGGCTCCCCCTGTTGGCTCGACCTCGGTGCCCCGGACGTCCGGGCCGCCGCGGCCTTCTACGGCGCGGTGCTCGGCTGGGAGTACGAGTCCATGGGCGAGTCGGAGGACATGGACGGCGGGATGTTCCAGAAGGACGGCAAGACCGTCGCCGGGCTCGGCAAGCTCAGCGAGGAGGGCGCACGCTCGGCCTGGATGATCTACTACACCGTCACCGACGCGGACGCCACGACTCAGGCCGTGGAGCGCGCCGGCGGCACGGTGCGGGTGGCGCCGCGGGACCTCGACGACTGGGGCCGGATGGCGCAGTACAGCGACCCGCTGGGAGGCCAGTTCGCCGTCTGGCAGCCGGGGAAGAACTCGGGCTTCGAGCTGGCGGACGATCCGGGCTCGCTGTCCTGGACCGAGCTGTACACGAGCGATGCCGCGGCCTCCCAGGAGTTCTACGGCGGAGTGTTCGGCTGGCAGTTCAGTGACATGGAGCTGCCGGGCGGCGGTGGCACGTACACCCTCATCACCCCCGCCGGGCTACCCGCTGAGCGGATGCAGGGCGGCCTCATGCAGCTCCATACAGAGGACCTCGCGCTGGCGGGCGGGCGGCCGTACTGGCACCCGGTCTTCGCTGTCGCCGACTGTGACGCCGCGGTCGCGAAGGTCACCGAGAACGGAGGGAGCGTGCAGATGGGACCGGCGGACGCGGAGGGCGTCGGCCGCCTGGCCGTCTGCCTCGACCCGTCGAACGCGGACTTCGTGGTGCTCACCCCGGCCCAGAGCTGAGCCACGGTCCGCCGAGCGGCGGCTGGGGCATCAACCGGTCCAGGTCCAGTCGGCGACCTCCGGGAGGCCGGTGCCGTGGGTGCGGATGCAGACGTGGTGGCGGGTGCGGGAGTCGGCGATGCTCACCCCGGACGTCAGTAGAGATCAATCAGGGCAATTCTCGGCACCCTGGGCACGGTTGTCGCTCGGGGGCGGAGGTGTTACCTGAGCGGCCCGGCCCGGCGGGTGCCGCGATCTGTGGAAGCCCCGCACTCTTGCGCCGAATGCGGCCCGTGTAGTCCGCTGAGCCGCATGAGGAAGAAGAGCATGGCCGCAATGACCGCTGCCCTCGTCGCGGGGTCGCTTCTGACGGGCGTACCGAACACCGGTGCGCAAGCTGCCGAGGACCGCGGCGTCGATCTGGACACCGTGACGATTCCGGAGTTACAGGCGCGCATGGCGGACGGTTCGCTGACCTCGGAGGCGCTTACCCAGGCCTACCTGCGGCGGATCGAGGACGTCGATCCCAAGATTCACTCGGTGCTGCGCACCAGCCCGACGGCGCTGCGCCAGGCCGCCGCCAGTGACGCCAGGCACCGGCGCGGCAAGACCCTGGGGCCGCTGGACGGTATCCCCGTGCTGGTCAAGGACAATGTGGACACGCGTGACTTGCCGACGACCGCCGGATCGCTCGCACTCGCCGGGAGCCCGCCCGGCACCGATGCCGCGCTGGTGACCCGGCTGCGGAAGGCGGGGGCGGTGATCCTCGGCAAGACCAATCTGTCCGAGTGGGCCAACTTCCGTGCGGCCAAGCCGACTTCGGGGTGGTCGGCGGTGGGCGGGCAGACCAATAGTCCGTACGTCCTCGACCGGAACCCGTGCGGATCGTCGTCCGGCTCCGCCGCCGCGCTCGCCGCGTCGTTGTCGCAGGTCGCCATCGGCACCGAGACGGACGGCTCCATCGTGTGCCCGGCAGGGATGAACGGCGTCGTCGGCCACAAGCCCAGCCTCGGCCTGGTCAGCCAGTCGGGCCTCGTCCCGATCTCGGCCGAGCAGGACACGGCCGGGCCCATGGCGCGCAATGTGGTCGACACCGCGCTCACGCTGTCCGTGCTGAGCGAGGGCAAGGGCTCGAGCGAGGGCAAGGACTCGTACGGTGAAGCCGCCCGCACCGGCCTGCGCGGCAAGCGGATCGGGCTGTGGCGCCTGCCCTCGCTCGGAGACGACGTGGACGCCGTGATGACCCGTACGGCGAAGAAGCTGCGCAAGGCCGGAGCGATCGTCGTCGAGGTGACGCCCCCGTACCAGGCGCGGCTCGCCGAACTCGAATTCCCCGCGCTGCTCAGCGAGTTCTACCGGGACATCGACGCCTACCTCGGTACGCGCAAGGGCCCCCAGAACCTCGCCGAGCTGATCGAGTTCAACCGTGCCCACCCCGAGGAACAGACCTGCTTCGCCGGTCAGGAGCTGTTCGAGCAGGCACTCGCCGCGCCGCCCACCACCGACCCCAAGTACCGTGCCATGCGCGCCGAGTTGAAGGACCTCTCCCGGCTCTCCCTCGACGAGACCATGGCCACCCATCGCCTGGACGCCATCGCGGCGCCCACGAACCCGCCCGCCTGGACGACCGACTGCGCGCGCGGCGACAACGACGTCATCCCTTCGTCCACGCCGGCGGCCGTCGCCGGATATCCGTCCCTCTCGGTGCCCGCCGGGTCCGTGGGCGAACTGCCGGTCGGCCTGCTCCTGATGGCCGGTGACCACCAGGACGCCGAGCTCCTGTCTCTGGGGGCCGCGGTGGAGCAGCGGCTGAAGGCTTGGCGCGCGCCGCGCTATCTGCCGACGACCGGGGCCGACGCGGCACGGTGAACGGCGCGGCCGAGATCATCGGCCGCGCGCAACAGGTCGGCAGCAGTCGCTTCCGCTTCATCGGTCGTTGATGCACCGTCAATCCGGGACTCGTACGTTCCGGAAGCGCACCCCCCGCGACCCTGCCGCCCGACCGGTGCGGCAGGGACGGTCACGATCCCCTGGAGTGATCAAGTGGAACGTCGTAGTTTCCTGCGTGGAGCGGTCGTCGGCAGCACAGCGGCGGCATTCGGCTACACCCTCATGCAGGGCGCGGCCTACGCGGCGCCGGCCCAGAAGGGCCCGGGCCCCTACGGAGCGCTCGGCACGGCAGACTCCAACGGCATCCAGCTGCCCAGCGGCTTCACCAGCCGGGTGATCGCCCGGTCCGGCCAGAAGGTCGGCTCCACCGCCTACACCTGGCACAACGCCCCCGACGGCGGCGCCTGTTTCGCCGACGGCACGGGCTGGATCTACGTCTCCAACTCGGAGATCTCCTCCACCGGCGGCGCGGGCGCGATCAAGTTCAACTCGACGGGCTCCATCACCGGCTCGTACCGGATCCTGTCCAACACGAACCGCAACTGCGCCGGCGGGGCGACCCCCTGGAACACCTGGCTCTCCTGCGAGGAGGTCAGCAACGGCTACGTCTACGAGACCGACCCGTGGGGCGTGAACGCCGCCATACGCCGCGATGCCATGGGCCGCTTCAACCACGAGGCGGCCGCCGCCGACCCGGTCCGCAAGGTGATCTACCTGACCGAGGACGCGTCGGACGGCTGCTTCTACCGGTTCGTTCCGTCCACGTGGGGCAACCTCTCGGCGGGCACGCTCCAGGTCCTCAAGGCCGGAACGGCCACCTCCGGCAGCTTCACCTGGGCGACCGTGCCCGACCCGGACGGCTCGCCCACCCCGACCCGCGACCAGGTCTCCGGCGCCAAGCTGTTCAACGGCGGTGAGGGCTGCCACTACGCCAATGACACCGTCTGGTTCACCACCAAGGGCGATGGCCGCGTCTGGCAGCTCAACCTGGCCGCCGGTACCTATGAGCTGGCCTACGACGACTCCCTGGTCGTCGGTGGCGGAGCCCCGCTGACCGGCGTCGACAACGTCACCGGCTCGTCCTCCGGCGATCTGTTCATAGCGGAGGACGGCGGCAACATGGAGATCTGCATCATCACGCCGGACGACGTGGTCGCGACGTTCCTGCGGATCACCGGCCAGTCCTCCTCGGAGATCTGTGGCCCGGCCTTCTCGCCGGACGGCAAACGGTTCTACTTCTCCAGCCAGCGCGGTACGAGCGGCAGCTCGTCCGGCGGCATCACCTACGAAGTCACGGGCCCCTTCCGCGGCTGACCGGCCCACTGTCACCAGCCGCGCATGCCCCGTGCGAGGCATGACAGGATCGCGGCCATGTCCCTCAGCGCTCCCCGCCTCCGGATCGGCTCGACCGAGATCATCGCCCTCGCCGACGGCGAGGGCCCGTTCTTCTCCCCGCGCGCCGAGGCCTTTCCCGAGGCCACGGCCGCCCAGTGGGCCGAGGCCGACCGCTACGACCCGGGCGCGGTCGACGCCGAGGGCGGCTGGCGGCTCCAGTTCCGCGCGTACGCGATCCGCGGCGACAAGGGCCTCACCGTCGTGGACGCCGGAATTGGTCCGGCGGACGGCCCGGCAGCCTCGTGGGCGCCCGTGCCCGGTGCGCTCCCCGAGTCGCTCGCCGCCGCGGGCATCGACCCGGCCGAGGTCGACACCGTGGTGCTCACGCATCTGCACACCGACCACGTCGGGTGGGCGGTCGTGACCGAGGCGGCCGTCCCCTCAGTGGGCGGCGCCGCTTCCCCCAGCAGTGCGACCAGCGGCCGCCGCCCTTACTTCCCGAACGCCGAATACCTGCTCCAGCGGGCCGAGTTCGACGCCCTCGACGCGCTCAACCCGCAGCTTCGCGAGACCCTCACCGACCCGCTCGAGGCGGCCGGTCGGCTCCGGCTCCTCGACGGGGACACGCCCCTGCGCGCCGGGCGCGCGGTCGCCACGCCCGGTCACACGCCCGGTCACCAGAGCGTGCTGGTCGCCGACGGGCGCGAGCTGGCGCTCGTCACCGGCGACCTCCTGGTGCACGCGCTCCAACTGCTCCACCCCGAGCTCGCCTACTCGCACGAGACCGACCCCGAGGCGGCAAGCCGCTCGAGGCAGCGCATGCTCGGCCACGAAACCCCCACCACGCTGCACCTGGCGACGCCGCATCTGACGGAGCCCTTCATCCATCTCAGCGGCACAAGAGCGCGGCGCGCAGGTCGAGTTTGTGGTCCAAGCGGGAGAGATCCCGTCCGGTGAGGTCCTGGATCCGTTCGATGCGGTAGTGGACGGTGTTGACGTGAAGGTGGAGGGCTTCGGCAGTGCGGGCCCAGGAGCAGTTGTGGGCGAGGAAGACTTCCAGGGTCTCCAGAAGCCTGCTGTGCGAGGCCGGTTCGCGGTCGGCCAGGGGGCCGAGTGTCGCGGCGCTGAAGATGGTGCGTACGTCGGCGGGGATGCCGGCCAGGAGTGAATCCAGGGAAGAGAGTTCCTCGACCGCGGTCACATGGCCGGGCATCGGGGAACCGTGTCGTGCCGCCGCGAGGGCGTAGCGGGCTTGAGCGAGGGCGGTACGAAGTCCGGTGGGCTCGGTGGTGGGCGCGCTCACGCCGGTGTGCAGCGGGGTCTCGGGGCGGCAGTCGTGCAGCAGGGACCAGGGCTCGCGGAGCCCGGCGGTGCCCCAGCCGCCGCTTCGTACGACGGCGACGGCT
The DNA here is from genome assembly GCF_026340305.1 of Streptomyces sp. NBC_01381. Classification (NCBI taxonomy): domain Bacteria; kingdom Bacillati; phylum Actinomycetota; class Actinomycetes; order Kitasatosporales; family Streptomycetaceae; genus Streptomyces; species Streptomyces sp. NBC_01381. Next base: position 3,123,631 of record NZ_JAPEPI010000002.1, read on the forward strand.
TCCGCGTCCAGGGTCGTGCCGACCGCGAAGACGGCGGAGGGGAGGTGCTGAAGCGCCTCCGTGAGCGCTTCCTCGGCGGCGCTGTCCGCGAGCTGCCCACCGGCGGCCGTGACCACGACCTGCCAGGGGCCCTCCGTGAGCGGCCCGCAGGACGCAAGGGCGTTGGTCAGAGATCCCGTGTCGGCGCCACCCCTGTCGACGAGGGCGATCAGCTCTTGCCCGGTCCGGCGCCGGGCCGCATGCCTGCGATCGTGATGGTGGCGGTACTGGCCGATGGCCTCGGCTGTCTCGTGCAGGGCTCGGGGCGGTGCTCCGCCTGCCTGTGGCAGATGGAGATACCAGGCGTCGTACGGCGTGGTCTCCGCCTGGACGCGCAGCGTCTCACCGGTGAGGCCGCGCAGGTTCTGCGCGGCCTGCGTGGCCGGGAGTTCGGGGGCTGACGCGGTGCGGGCGATGGTGCGCCCGCTGCTGGTGAGCACGTAACACGACGGCGTACCGAACGGCGCGAGCGCACACTCAAGCAGTTCGCCGGCATCGGCGCGGTGATCGAGGAGACGGCCGAGCTCGTTGCGTACGTTCTCGGGCAGGGCGAAGTGGTCTGCGGGGCGGCGGCTGAGGTCGCCCCACTGGCGCCGGTACACGGCTTCGGTGATCGCCCGGAAGTTGGTGTGCGCCGGTACGGCCAGGAGCGCGATGCCGTGTTCGCGGCAGGAGTCGACGATGTCGGCGGGGACGGTGCCGTGGGTCTCCTCGCCGGCGAGGAGCGCTGTGGCTCCGGACTGCGCCAGTGCGGAGACGAAGCGCTCGGTCCTGGCGTGACGGTCCGCTTCGGTCCACCACACCAGGCCGCTGAGCACGATCTCTCCGGGCTGGAGAAAGCGGGCGGGATCCTCCAGGTCCGTGGCTGTCACTCCGCTGATCGCCTGGTCGAGCAGATTCTCGCCACCCCAGATGAGGGTGAGATCGAGCCCCTTGATCTGGAGGAGGTCTCCGACGTGCATGTGCTGACTCCTTGAATGGTCACCGGGTCGTCGCCCCGGCTTCTCACATCCACAAGGTGGATGCGAGTTGAGTCATCGTAAATGCAAGGGATCGGCGGTGGCGCGCCTCTTGGTTGATTCACCAGGACATGACCGGCCGGGCCGGAGATTTTCCGTGCTCTGCACCAGTCGTTTTCGGCCTGTGGCCGGGCTTCACTGACGTGGGAAGCAAAGGGCGAAGACGGGGGAGACATGGATCTGAACACGGTTCTCGACGTGCGTGACGCGCGTCGTCACGAGCCCTGGCGTCCCGGCGACGCCTGGCTCGGCGGCGGAACGTACCTCTTCTCCGAACCCCAGCCGCACCTGCGGCGCCTGGTGGATCTGAGCCGGATGGGCTGGGAGCCGCTCCGCACGCTGCCCGACGGATCGCTGGAGATCGCGGCCACGTGCACCATCGCTCAGCTGTCCCGGTTCGGGCGGACGCTCGACGCGGCGGCCGCCCCTCTCTTCGAGCAGTGCTGCCGGGCCTTCCTCGCCTCGTTCAAGATCTGGAACATGGCGACCGTCGGCGGAAACCTCTGCAACGCCCTGCCCGCAGGACCGATGATCTCCCTCACCGCGGCCCTCGACGGCGAGTGTCTGCTCCAGGCTCAGGACGGTTCGATCCGGCGGGTTAAGGTCGCTTCCTTCGTCATCGGAGCAGGCCATAAGGATCTGGCCGATGGCGAGTTGCTGCGCTCGGTGACCATCCCCGCCCGCTCGCTGCGTTGCCGTACCGCTTTCCGGCAGGCGTCGCTCTACGGCCTCGGGCGCTCCGGCGCCCTCGTCATCGGGACGCTGGATCCGTTGGACGGTTCGCTCGCCGTGACCATCACGGCCGCGACCCGACGGCCGTTCCGGCTCTGGTTCGCCCTGCCGCCGGACCGGGCCCGGCTGCGCCGGGCGATCACGTCGGCCGTTGGCGGCTCCGACTGGTTCGACGACATCCACGGACTGCCCGAGTGGCGGCGGCACATGGCCTTCCACCTCGCCGAGCAGGTACGCCACGAACTCACCCGGGACGGTGTGCGATGAGCTTCAGCATCCAGGTCAACGACAAGACCTTCGACTCCGAGCCCCGTGCCGGTCAGTGCCTGCGCACGTATCTGCGCGAGCGCGGCTGGTTCGGCGTGAAGAAGGGCTGCGACGCGGGCGACTGCGGGGCGTGCACCGTGCATGTGGACGGGGAGCCGGTGCACAGCTGTCTCTATCCGGCGGTGCGGGTGGAGGGCCGGTCGGTCACCACGGTGGAGGGCCTGGTCGGGGAGGGCGGCGAACTCCATCCCGTACAGCAGAAGTTCCTGGATGCCCAGGGCTTCCAGTGCGGCTTCTGCACCGCGGGGTTCCTGATGACCACGGCCGCCCTCGAACAGGAGAAGGGCGGTGCCCACGACGACGGCAAACTGGACGACCTCCCGCGGGCCTTCAAGGGCAACATCTGCCGCTGCACCGGATATCGCGCCATCGAGGACGCCGTCCGCGGCGTGCGGCACACCGAACGCCCCTGCGCCGGCAAGGCGGTGGGCAAGAGTCTCGGCGCCCCGGCAGGACCCCAGGTCGTGACGGGCACCGCCCGGTACACCTTCGACGTCGAGGTCCCCGGGCTCCTGCACATGAAGCTGCTGCGCTCCCCGCACCCGCACGCCCGCATCCTCGCCATCGACACCTCCGCAGCCCTGAGGGTGCCCGGTGTCCACGCCGTCCTCACCCACGAAGACGCCCCCGACACGCTGTACTCCAGCGCCCGGCACGAGCACCCCACCGAGGACCCCGACGACACCCGCGTCCTCGACGACACCGTCCGCCACATCGGCCAGCGCGTCGCGGCCGTCGTCGCGATCAGCGAGCAGGCGGCCGAGGAGGGCTGCCGACGGATCGAGGTGACGTACGAGGAACTGCCCTACGTCACCGACCCGGAGGAGGCCATGCGCGAGGGTGCACCCGTCATCCACGCGGGCAAGGGGCCGGAGGTGCGGATCGCCCGCGTCGAGAACAACGTGGCCGGCGAGGTGCACGGCGAGATCGGCTCCGTCGACGACGGGTTCGCCGAAGCCGCGGTCGTCTACCAGGAGACCTTCCGCACCCAGCGCGTCCAGCACGCCAGCCTGGAGACACACGGCTGCGTCGCCTACTTCGAGCCGAAGGAAGATGCCACGGGCGAGCGGCTCACCGTGCGCTCAAGCACCCAGACTCCGTTCCTGACCCGCCGCGCGCTGTGCGCCCTCTACGGCCTGCCGGAGGACGAAGTCCGCGTCGTCGCAGGCCGGGTGGGCGGCGGCTTCGGCGGCAAGCAGGAGATGCTGACGGAGGACATCGTCGTCCTCGCGGCGCTCAAGCTGCGGCGCCCCGTCAAGCTCGAGTACACCCGCGCCGAGCAGTTCTACGGTGCCACGACCCGCCACCCGTTCACGATCGGCATCAAGCTGGGCGCCCGTGCCGACGGCACGCTGACCGCGATCCAGATGCGGGTCGTGTCCAACACGGGTGCGTACGGCAATCACGGCCCGGCCGTGATGTTCCACAGCGTCGGCGAGTCCTTCGCCGTCTACCGGGCCCCGCACAAGAAGGTCGACGCCTACTCCGTCTACACCAACGGCGTTCCCGCGGGCGCCTTCCGCGGCTACGGCCTGGGCCAGGTCACCTTCGCCGTCGAATCCGCCATGGACGAGCTGGCCCGCCGCCTTGACATGGACCCCCTCGCCTTCCGAGAGAAGAACATCATCGGCCCCGGCGACCACATGCTCAGTCCGATCGGCGAGGAGGAGGACCTGCACATCGCCTCGTACGGACTCGCCCAGTGCCTGGGAATCGTCTGCAAGGCCATCGCGGAGGACCGGAGCACCGACGACGTCCCGGAAGGATGGCTGACCGGCCAGGGCACGGCCATGGCGATGATCGCCACCGGCCCGCCCGGCGGCCACTACGCCGACGCGACCGTCAGTCTCCTCGCCGACGGGACGTACGACATCGCCGTCGGCACCGCCGAGTTCGGCAACGGCACCACCACCGTCCACCAGCAGATCACCGCGGGAGCCCTCAACACCACCATGGACCGGATCGCCATCCGCCAGTCCGACACCGACGTCGTCCGCCACGACACCGGTGCGTTCGGCTCGGCCGGTACGGTCGTGGCCGGCAAGGCGGTCCTGCTCGCCGCGGAATCGCTGGCCGGGCGCCTGAAGACCTTCGCGGCCCGGTACGTGGGCGTGGCACGGCACTTGTGCGTGCTCGGCGCGGAGGGGTTCGACTGCGACGGCCGGATCGTCACCCTGAAAGAGCTCCACGAGGCGGCCCATGCCCGAGGGGCGCAGGACGAGATCACGGCGGAGGGCCACTGGGGCGGCACCCCGCGTTCGGTGGCCTTCAACGCCCAGTGGTTCAGGATCGCCGTCGACCCGGACACGGGCGAGATGAAGATCCTGCGCAGTGTCCACGCCGCCGACGCGGGCAAGGTCATGAACCCGCTGCAGTGCCGCGGCCAGATCGAGGGCGGAGTCGCCCAAGCGCTGGGCGCCACACTCTTCGAGACCGTACGACTCGACGAGCGGGGCGAGGTGACCACGGCGGCCTTCCGGCGCTACCGCCTCCCGCAGTACGCCGACGTGCCACGCACCGAGGTCCACTTCATGGAAACCACCGACGCGATCGGCCCCCTGGGAGCCAAGTCGATGAGCGAGAGCCCCTTCAACCCGGTGGCCCCCGCCTTCGCCAACGCACTGCGGGATGCCACCGGCATCCGCTTCACCGAGATGCCCGTGACCCGCGACCGTGTCTGGCTGGCGATGGACCAGGAGGCGGCGCGACGGGCCGCCGACCCCGCGGAATCCGGAGGCTCCGCTCAAGCCGGGTAGGCATGTGTCTGCGTCGCTTTGACGGTGGCCCAGACCGTCGCGCCCGGGTGAAGCTCGAGCTCCGCGGCCGCGACGGTGGTCAGATCGGCGGCAAGGGGCAGTTCGCCGGTGAGGTCCACGCGGATCTGGTCGCCGTGCGTCTCCAGGCCGGCCACCTCGCACTTCCAGAGGTTGCGCGCACTGGACCCGGTGGGCCGGTCACGGAACAGGGTCACGGCCACCGGCGGGAACGCGACGAACACCGGTCCTGTCAGATCCTCCGTGGTCGTGATGGCAGGACCGGCGTCGAGGCGGACCGCATGCCCGTCGGCCTCGCCCCGGTAGAGGTTGAGGCCGACCAGCTGGGCGATGTAGTCGGTGCGCGGGTGCCGGGCGATGTCGGAGGGCGCACCCTCCTGGACCAGGCGGCCGTGCTCGATGACGACGAGGCGGTCGGCGAGCACCATGGCGTCCAGTGGATCGTGGGTGACCAGTATCGCGACGGCCTCGAAGTCGGCCAGGTGCCGCCGGAGTTGGGCGCGTACCTCAAGACGTGTACGGGCGTCGAGCGCGGCGAGCGGCTCATCCAGGAGCAGAAGTCGCGGGTGGGTGGCCAACGCCCGGGCGAGGGCGACGCGCTGGGACTGACCGCCGGAGAGGCGGCGGGGTTTGGCTCCGGCGTGTTCGGCCAGACCCATGCGGTCCAGCCACGCGGCGGCCTGGGTGCGGGCTTCGGCCTTGGACACGCCGTGGCAGCGCGGCCCGAACGCCACGTTGTCCAGGGCGGACAGATGCGGGAAGAGCAGATAGTCCTGGAAGACGACGCCGACCGGACGGAACTCGGGCGGCGTGCCGTCCAAGGAAGCGCCGTCCAGGTGCAGATGGCCGCCACTCGAGAGCGGCGTGAGTCCGGCCAGCGCGCGCAGGGCCGTGGTCTTGCCGGCGCCGTTCGGCCCGAGCAGCGCCACGACGTCACCCGGCGCGGCGGCCAGCGCCACGTCGAGGTGGAACGAGCCCCGGTCGACGACGAGCCGGGCATCGAGGCCCGCGCCGTGACCGACGGCGGAGGCGAGGCCGGCCGCGGTGTTCTCGATGTTCTCGCTGTTCTCGATGTCGGTCATGAGGCAGTCATCCAGCGGTCCCGCAGCGCGGCGAGGACCGCGATCGATACGGCAAGCAGTACCAGGCTCAGCGCGATTGCCGCCGCCGGGTCGCTCTGCAGGGCGAGGTAGACGGCCAGCGGCATGGTCTGCGTACGTCCGGGGAAGTTGCCCGCGAAGGTGATCGTCGCCCCGAACTCACCGAGGGCACGGGCCCAGGCGAGGACGGAGCCCGCCGCGATCCCGGGCGCGATCAGGGGGAGGGTGACGCGGCGGAACGCGGTGAAGCGCGACGCGCCCAGCGTCATGGCGGCCTCCTCGAACCGTGGATCAGCGGCCCGCAGCGTTCCCTCCACGCTGATCACGAGGAACGGCATCGCCACGAACGCCTCCGCGATCACGACGCCCGTCGTGGTGAACGGCAGCGTGATCCCGAACCACGAGTCCAGCCACTGCCCGACGACACCGTTGCGCCCGAGTGCCATAAGCAGCGCCACACCACCCACCACGGGTGGCAGGACGAGCGGCAACGTCACCAGGGCGCGTACGAACCCCCGCCCGCGGAACTCCGTACGGGCAAGGAGCCACGCCAAGGGCACACCGAACACCAGGCTCACCGCGGTGGCCGCGGTGGCGCAGAACAGCGACAGTTGCAGCGCCTGCCAGACCTCTGTACTGGTCAGCTGCTCCGGCAGGGTGCTCCACGGGGCCCGCAGGAGAAGGGCGACCAGCGGAATGAGCAGGAAGGCAAGGCCCACCAGGGCGGGGAGCAGCAGGGGCAGCGGCACCCCGGAGCGCCGGCCACGCCGGTCCGCCCCGACGCGCCTGCGCCGCGGCCCACCGGGGAGGGGGTGGGCCGCGGCGCCGGACTTGTCGAGCTGGGTCACGGCTTGAGGAACCCGGCGGCCGTGAGGACCTTCTGGCCCTCGGCGGACTGGACGAGCTTGATGAAGGCCTTCGCCGCGTCGGCGTTGGGCGCGTCCTTGAGCAGGGCGATCGGGTAGTCGTTGATGGCATCGGCCGATTCGGGGAAGTCCACGCCCTCCACCTTGCCGCCCGCGGCCTTCACATCGGTCTTGTAGACGACCGCGGCGTCGGCCTCCTTCAGCTCCACCTTCGTCAGGGCGCTCTTGACGTCCTGCTCGTACGAGACCGGGGTGAGCTTCAGGTCGCCGGCATCCAGCGCCTTCTGCGTGGCGGCACCACACGGCACCGTCTTGTCGCACAGGACGACCTTGAGGCCGGACTTGGTGAGGTCCTTCAGGGAGGCGACCTTGTCGGGGTTGCCCGGCAGGGTCGCGATCTCCAACTGGTTGCGGACGAAGGTGGACGGGGCGCCGGCCGCGTCCTTCTCGTCCGTCACGATCTTCATCGTCTTGGGGCTCGCGGCGGCGAACACATCGGCCGGAGCGCCCCCGGTGATGCCCGCGGCGAGCGAGTCGCTGCCGCCGAAGTTGAAGGTGACCTTCGTGCCGGGGTGGGCCTTCTCGAAGTCCTTGCCCAGGGTCGTGAAGCTCTCCTTGAGAGAGGCGGCGGCGAAGACGGTCACCGTTCCCGAGAGCTTCTTCGACGAGGAATCGGAAGAGTCCGACTTGGTCGAAGAGTCGTCGGACGAGGAGCAGGCGCTCAGCGCCAGCAACGCGGCGGCGCCCGCGCCGGCCACCTGCAAAGTACGGCGGGTACGGCGGGTCCGGCGCGCGGATCGGGTCATCACGGTCTGCTCCCTTTAGTCCTGCTCAGTCCTGAGGACTCTTCTGCGGTCTTTCGACGACCACGCCTCCGGAAAGGCGTAGGTGTGCATGCGGGGCTCATACTGCCGCATATGCGAGGGGTAGGTCTCCTGTTGCATCGCATGAGCCGGATGAATGAGAGGCAGGGGTGGTATGTGCGTTTGTACGGGGAGGCGGTGCAGGTAACGGCGTCCGGGAGGCTGTGGCCAGGTGCGTCAGGTCCGGTCGATATGTACGTTGGTCGACTTCACGCGGGCGGTGGCCTCCATGCCGACCTCGAGGCCCAGCTCCTCCACGGCCTCCCGGGTCAGCAGCGAGACCAGTCGGTGTGGCCCGGCCTGGATCTCCACCTGCGCCGCGACATCGCCGAGCTGCACACCGGTCACGATGCCCGGGAAGGCGTTGCGGACGGACGTGTAGGACGCGTCTTCGTCAGCACCTTGCTTGGCGAGCTCGACCGAGAAGGCGGCCAGGTCCCGCCCGTCGATGAGCCGGCGCCCGCCTTCATCCCGGTGGGTGGTCACGCGCCCGGCATCGGCCCACCGGCGCGCGGTATCCGGACTCACGCCCAGCAGGCGGGCCGCCTGCCCGATTGTGTAGCGCTGCATGCCCGCAACAATAGGTGCGGAACCCCTCGGCCCTGTCAGAGCCCCGCCGGGCCCGCACTCCGGGGCGGCAGGCAGTGTCAGGCGGTGGCGAGGGAGATCTCGGTCGACTTGATGAGCGCGACGACGGGGGAGCCGGAGGCCAGGTTCAGGTCTGCGACGGCATCCTTCGTGATGGCGGCGGTGAGCGCACCGCCCTCGACGTCGACCTTGACGGAAGCCATGGCGCCGCCGGTGGAGATGTCCGTGACCGTGCCCGCGATCTGGTTGCGGATGGAGACGCCCTGGACCGGCCCGGTGGCCAGGGAAACCTCGGTGGATTTCACGAGGATCTTCACCACTGAGCCCTCGGTGAAGCCAAGGTCCTTGACGGACTCGGTGGTGATCGCGGCGGTGATGTCCTGGCCGCCCGCGAGACGGACCTTGACGGTCGCCATGGCCTCGCCGGCGGTGACGGAGGAGACGGTGCCGGGAATCTGGTTGCGGATGCTCAGGGTCATGGGGTGCTGCCTCACGGGTCGTCAGGTGGGACGAGGCCGCAGCGGCGGCCGCCGTTCCTCGAACCTATGACGGCCGCGAACGGACTGCTGGGACCCCGTCGCGCCCACCAGGGCAATCCCGCCTTGAGGATGGCAGATGGAGCAAGGCGACAACCGGGCCCGGGCCGACACATCCTCCAAGTGCACCGGAGCACATGCCACCCTCATTGTCTGATCAGCCAAGCATTCACCAGGTGGATATGAGATTGCATATGGCAGATGCAAGATGGAAAAGTCGTTGCTCGGGGCGAGGGCACCGCAGCTCCGGCCAGGCCTGAACGTCATCGCCCAAGCCCTCGGGGATGCGCGCACCGTCCTCAACATCGGCGCGGGCACCGGATCGTACGAGACCGCGGCGCACACGATCACCGCGGTCGAACCCTCCTTGGCGATGCGCGCCCGGCGTCCGGCCCAACTAGCCACCGCCGTCGACGCGGTTGCCGAAGACCTCCCCTTCGTCGACGGACAGTTCGACGCACCTTGTGCGACACGCTTCAGCGCGCGGCGAGCCGCTCCATCAGGGCGGCGCTGCGCGCCAGAACGTCCCGCTCCTCGTCGGTGAGCTCGGTCTCGATGGCCTGGGCGAGCCAGCCGACCCTGCGCCCGCGCTCCGCCTCAAGGGCGGCCCGTCCCGCGGGGGAGAGCTCGACCAGGGACTTGCGGCCGTCCGTGGGATGCGCCCGGCGGACGACCAGGCCCTGCTCCATGAGCAGCCCGACCGCACGGGCCATGGACTGGGGGCGTACGCGCTGATCCGCGGCGAGATCACTGGTGGTCATGGCCCCGTCGCGATCAAGGGTGCCGAGCACGGAGACCTGGCCGTGCGGAATCCGGTCCTCGTGCTTCACGCGGCGCGTGAGCTTACCCATCGCGGTACGCAGTTCGGTGGCGACGGCGGCGGGTTCCGGGGTGGGCATGAGGCACTTTAACCGGTGGTCGGCAGCGGCCCTGCGCACCCTGTCTGTACAGCTTTGCTGAACAGCACAACTGAACAGCACAACTGAACAGCGGAACTGAACAGCATTGCTGTAGAGTCGGCGTCGTCGCGGCACGCGCCAGCGTTGTCGCAGCAGGGCCGCGGCGTGCGTCTAACGCGAAGGACCTCCCATGGTTTCCAGGGCAGTTGAGTCCACCGTCATTCAGTCCGTCACCGCCCGCAGGGTGCTCGACAGCCGGGGCAACCCCACCGTCGAGGCCGATGTCCTTCTCGTCGACGGATCCCTCGGCCGCGCCGCGGTCCCGTCCGGCGCCTCCACCGGCGCACGCGAAGCGGTGGAGCTGCGCGACGGGGATCCCGGGCGCTGGCACGGCAAGGGCGTCGACCGTGCGGTGGCCCACGTCAACGGCGACATCGCGTCCGCGGTCGTGGGGCGCGACGCCGACGACCAGGCCGGTCTCGATGCCGCGCTCGTCGCACTCGACGGTACGGCGGACAAGTCCCGCCTCGGCGCCAACGCACTCCTCGGCGTCTCCCTCGCCGCCGCCAAGGCCGCCGCGGCGGCCCACCGTCAGCCCCTCTACCGCTACCTCGGCGGGGCCGACGCCCGTCTTCTCCCGCTGCCGATGATGAACATCATCAACGGCGGCGCCCACGCCGACAACCCGCTGGACTTCCAGGAGTTCATGATCGCTCCGGTGGGCGCGGCGACCTTCGCCGAAGCCGTCCGCATGGGATCCGAGGTCTTTCACACGCTCCGCCGCGACCTGCTGTCCGCCGGGCACGCCACGGGCGTCGGCGACGAGGGTGGCTTCGCGCCCGCGCTGCGCACGGCGGAGGAGGCACTCGACTTCGTCATGGCGGCCATCGACCGCACCGGATACCGGCCCGGCACGGACATCGGCCTTGTCATGGACCCGGCCTCGTCGGAGTTCTTCCAGGACGGTACGTATGTGTACGCGGGCGAGGGCGTGTGCCGTACGCCCACCGAGCACGTCGACTACTTGGCCAAGCTGATCGACGCGTACCCGGTCGTCTCCATCGAGGACCCGATGGCCGAGGACGACCTGGACGGCTGGCGTGAGCTGACCGCCCGCGTCGGCGACCGCTGCCAGCTCACCGGCGACGACGTGTTCTGCACCAACGAGGATCTGCTGCGCGAGGGCATCCGCACCGGCGTCGGCAACTCCGTCCTGGTCAAGGTCAACCAGATCGGCACCCTCACCGAAGCCCTCGCCACGGTCGCCACCGCGCACCGTGCGGGTTGGACCGTCGTCATGTCGCACCGCTCCGGCGAGACGGAGGACACCACCATCGCGGACCTGGCGGTGGCGACGGGCTGCGGTCAGATAAAGACCGGGTCACTGTCCCGGTCCGACCGTACGGCGAAGTACAACCAACTCATCAGGATCGAGGAGGAGTTGGGCGCGTCGGCGCGGTACGCGGGCGGAGCGGCACTGCACCGCTTCTGACGAACTGCGGCGCCTTTTCGCCCTGGGGGCGGTGGGTATGCGCCGTACTTCCGTATACGGCTTCGTACGGGTGGCACAGGGACTTCAGAACTCCGGACCGGAATGGCGAACTTGAAGGGGGCAAGGGGGCGCGAGCGGCCTTGAGGTTTTCGGGCCTGGTTGGTGAGCAGTCGTCGACGCCGATCACGAAGGGCACCCGGCCGGTGGGAAGTGAGATACGCAACAGAGTGCGCAGGGCCGTGCGGGGTGGCAATCCCACGGCGAACAGCGTTGGCAGACGTGCACGCGCCCTGACCACGCCCCGCACTCCGGGCGGACCGCGGTCTCCTTCGGCGTCGACCACATCCTCGATGGCCGGTGGAGACAGCCCTGAAAACACCATCTGCACAGGCTCGTTGACATTCATCACATGGATGTCAGCGAGCCCTCGTGGATCTTCGCAACCACCGACTGCGAGACAGGGCCGTTGACTTGGACAGCCCGCCGGCCGAAACGCTGAGCTTGATACGGATGAGGATTTGGGCGCGCCAGGACATTACGACACGACTGGGCGCAGGTTGGCCCCAGGGCCTGGCATAGGCGTTCCGATATGACGATCCGTCAATATACCTGAGTGGTATGATCATGGCGCTTGTCGAGCGGATGTTCACCCCCCATGAAACGCCCGCGGCAAGGGCGACCCGGGCGGCGCATGCGACCGCCGTCGAGGGGCTCGCGGGCAGGTTCCAGTAACTGGACTCCAGTCAGTTGAAGAGAGTCATATGACGAACTACTTGCAGGATCCGGCGGTCTGGGCTTTGACTGCCGGCGTCCCTGCTGCGGCCACTCTCGTTGTGCGCCAGCGTAGGGCGATCAGAGCTTTACGTCAGGAGAGACAGCAGTCTGAGGCGTCCAACGCCGACCTGCGAAGCCAGTACGCCGCCCTTGAAGCCAGTCTCGTCGAACTGCGCAGCAGTTACGACGAGATTGTTCGGCAGGCCAAGGAGGAGGCGGAGAACGCGACGAAGACCGTACTGAAGTCCGCGATGCGGACACTCCAGGGTCTCGCCGCGGAGCAGCAGAAGGCCATCTCCCAGTTGCAGCAGAAGTACGGCGACTCAGCCGTTCTGCGGGACATGCTGGACATCGACCACATGAACAGTCAATTCGGCAGACGCGCGCAGTCCATAGCCGTGCTGTGTCAGGGTTGGCTCGGCAGACAGCGGGACCCGGCGTCGGTCTATGACGTGATCCGCAGCGCTCAGGGAAGGATCCGTCACTTCCCGCGGGTCGAGATTCTTTCGCAGATCAATTTCGCCGTGACCAGCAGGGCGGTCGAGCCGGTCGCGCTCGCAGTCGCCGAATTGCTCGACAATGCCACGAGCTATTCGGCGCCTGAAACCGTGGTCGAGATCAACGTGCGGACGGTGCCGAGCGGCATCTGCATCGTGATCGACGACGCGGGTGTCGGGATGAACGAGGAGGAGAAGACCCACGCCTCGTCCCTCCTGTCGGGTGCACGTGCGGCCAGCGTCAGCGATCTCGGCAACCCGCCGCAGTTCGGCTTCGCGGTGATCGGCGCCTTGTGTGCTCGCTACGACTTCAGCGTGACGGTCGACACCGCCTCTCCCTACGGTGGCGTTCGCGCGGTGGTTCTCCTCCCGAAGGACCTGCTTACCAGCATGCCGGAGCCGAAGCCCACCGCTGCCCCGACGGACCCGGTCTCGAACGGGAGTGAGCCGGAGGCGCCGGCGACCACGGCCGACGGGCTGCCCAAACGCAGGCGCAAGCGGACCATGAGTGTGGTGCCGAGCGGCGAGCCCCCCGCCCGCCAGCCCGCTCGTTCGAGCAGTGAGACGGCATCGATCCTCGGTGCCTTCCAGCGCGGCACCGAGCACGGCAGGACCACGCTGCCGGACCTCGAGGACCAGCCGGGCCACGCCGACGCACGCAAAGGACCTGACGCCCCGTGAGTACTGATCTGTCCTGGATGCTCGAGAGTGCCCTGGAGATTCCCGGGGCCCTGCATGCGGTTCTGGTCTCCGGCGACGGGCTGCCGATGTCCCGTACTTCGGGGCTCGGTCGCGATTCGGCCGACAAGGTCGCCGCCGCGATGAGCGGAGTGCATTCTCTCAGCCGCTCCCTCGGGTTCTTCTGTGACGACGACAGCCTGCAGTGGCGTCAGACGCTGGTCGAGTTCGACGGCGGCTGGGTCTTCCTCGTCTCCGCGGGGACGGGCGCCTACCTCGCGGTCGCGGCGAACCTCGACGTCGACATGGCCGACATCACCTTCCGCATGCAGCAGCTCGTCGGCCAGCTGGGCAAGGAACTGACGACACCACCCCGCGAAGACATCGGCCATCGCCGATGACCGACCAAGACCTCCCTGAGCCCGAACTCGAATCGGGCCACTTAGTCCGGCCCTATGTCATCACCGGCGGGCGGGATCTTCCCGGCGAGAACCAGTTTGCGCTCATTACTCTCGTCACGACGGCCGCCGACCAGCGGCAGCGTCCCGCTCGGCTCTCTCCCGAAGAGCAGCAGGTCCTCGAGATGTGCGCGGGCGGCTACCTCTCCGTCGCCGAGATCGCCGGGCACACCCATCTCCCCCTGGGCGTGCTCAAAGTCCTTCTCAGCTCCCTCGCAGAGGGCGGCTACCTGCTGACCCGCGCGCCGGTGCCCCAGGCTCGCCTGGTCGACAAAGAACTCTTGCAGGAGGTGCTGGATGGTCTCAAGGCCCGCCTTGGATGATGACGCCTACGTACGGCGCGGCGCGGAGCAGACCGCTGTGAAGATCCTGGTCGTCGGACACTTCGCTGTCGGCAAGACCACACTCATCAGCACGCTCTCCGAGATCAGCCCGCTGTCCACCGAGGAGAGCATGACGCGCGTCTCCGAGACCGTGGACGATCTCAAGGGGGTGCGGGGCAAGACCACCACCACGGTCGCCCTGGACTTCGGACGGCTGACGCTCAGCGACCGCGTGGTGCTCTATCTGTTCGGCACCCCGGGACAACAGCGGTTCGTCAACCTCTGGGAAGACATGGCCCGCGGCGCCCTGGGAGCCCTGGTCCTGGTCGACCCCGAGCGGCTGTCGGACTCGTTCGCCGTCATGGACCTGATCGAGGAACACGGCCTCGACTACGCCATCGCCATCAACCACTTCGACGGTACTCCGGCGCGTACAGAGGCGGCAGTGCGCGAAGCGCTCGACCTGCTGCCCGATACCCCGGTCGTCGTCATGGACGCGCGGGACCAGAGATCGTCGACAGACGCACTGATCACGCTAGTTCGCCACCTACAGCAACGCGCCGCCCTGGAGCACGCATGACCACCGCCCCCGTCCCGCCACCCGGCTGCCCCGCGCACGACAGCGGTCAGCCGGTCCCCCTCCACACGGCACAGTTCGCCGCCGACCCGCATGCCTTCTACGCGTACATGCGCCATCACGGACCCGCTACGCCCGTCGAGCTCGCTCCCGGAGTGGAAGCGACCCTGGTGACGGACTACGGCGCGGCGCTCGATCTGCTGCAGAATCCGGCGGTCTTCCGTAAGGACCCACACGGCTGGCAAGCCCTCAGTGAAGGACGGATACCCGCCGACAGCCCGGTCCTTCCCCTGCTCGCCCCGCGGCCCAACTGCATGTTCACCGACGGCGCCCCCCACTTGCGGCTGCGCCAGGCCGTCACCGACAGTCTGGCCCGGATCAGCGACATCCAGCTGAGCCGGAACGTCGAGCGGGTCGCCGAGTATCTCATCGCCCAGTTCAGCGCCCGCGGTTCGGCTGACCTGCTCAACGACTACGCCAAGCCGTTTCCCCTGTTCATGTTCAACGAACTCTTCGGCTGCCCGCCGGAGATCGGTGACCGGGTGATGTTCGGCATCGGCGGCATGTTCGACGGCGTCAACGCGGAACAGGCCAACCAGGTGCTCGTCCAGGCCGTCGGTGAACTGGTCGCCCTGAAGCGGGACCAGCCGGGCGAGGACGTCACCTCCTGGCTGATGGAGCATCCCGCGCAGCTGAACGACATGGAAATGGTTCACCAGCTCGTGCTGCTTCTCGGCGCCGGTGCCGAGCCGCTGCGCGGCCTCCTCGGCAACACGCTGCACCACGTGTTCACCAACGAACGTTTCGCGCGCAGCGGACTGCTGGACGAAGCTCTCGACGACACCCTGTGGCGCAATCCGCCCATGGCCAACTACGCGCCCCACTATCCGGCCGTGGACACGGATGTGGCCGGTCACAAGGTCCGCGCCGGAGAGCTGGTGATGGTGAGCTTCGCAGCCGCCAACGCCTCTCTGGCGGACCAGGCCGGCAGCAATCGTTCTCACCTCGCCTGGAGTGCCGGCCCGCACGCGTGCCCCTCCAAGGACCCCGCCCGGCTCATCACCCTGACGGCCATCGAGCACCTGCTCAACGAACTGCCCGACGTCGAACTCGCGGTCCCGGAGGAAAGCCTGGCCTGGCGGCCCGGCCCGTTCAACCGGGCATTGGCGCAGCTTCCCGTCCGGTTCGGCCCCGTCAAACCACGCGCTTCGGCACAGCCACAGACACAGCAGCCGGAGACACCCCGACAGCCCCAGGCGCCCCAGCGTTCGGTGCCGAGCACCGAACAGGGCAACGCCAAGCGCCCCGGGCGGTGGAGCGCCTTCCTCACCTGGCTGCAGGGGTGAAGCCGGGCAACGCGATGTGACGCAGGAGACACATGAGGTAATTGCTAGTTGCATGAAGGCTGAATCGCCGGGGTAGGACCACGCGGACTGTCTGGGTTGTCACACGGTGAAGGAGAGACAGTGGAGCCCCACGGCATACCCGCCCATCCATCTGCGGCTCGGCCACCCCGGAGGGATTCGCCTTTCAGACGAAATGCCGTGCCCATAGGCGCTGAGCTCGATGGAGAACAAGGTCGGATACCCGCCTCTCCCGGCGGGTATCTTTTTGCCTCCTCGCTCACCGGCAGGCCGCCTGCGGGGGTGCTGCCGACGCGCGACGGATCCCGGCGCCGAGCGCTGCTGGGGGCGCGGTGAGTGCGCTCCTGATGCCCGACTCCGCGTCGGCATCCGCCGCCGGATCCAACAGAACAACGCTCGGCGAACACGTCCTGGGCCAACTGCTGCGCCTGGCCCCCATCGCCGGGCTGACGGACGCGGACACGCGCACGTACGGCCAGGTCCTGATGGACTCCCTGGCGGACACCGCGCACCGGCCGTTGACTCTGCCGCCGGCCTCGCTCAGCTTCATCTCCGATGACCACACCCCGGTCGAGTTCTCCCTCGCCTTCACCCCGGATGCCGCTCCGACCCTGCGGATGCTGGTGGAACCCGGTTGCGCTTCCGGTGACATGGCCGAGAGCGGTCGTGTCGGTCTGAAGGTCATCCGTGAGATGGCCGACCGGTGGAATTTCTCCACCGCTCAACTCGACGTCTTGGAAGACCTCCTCTTCCCGGATGCCGCGGAGGGGCCGATGGCTCTCTGGTACGCGCTGGATCTGCGTCCCGGAGGAATACCCGGGGTCAAGGTCTATCTGAACCCCTCCGTCGACGGCCCCGAGAACGCGGCCCGGACAGTGCGGGAAGCGCTGTACCGACTCGGCCACGCCGACGCGTTCGCAGCGCTTCCCGACGGGGCGGGCTACCCCTTCATCGCCCTCGACCTGGGCAGTTGGGCGACGCCTCGCGCCAGGGTGTACGTCAAGCATCCCCGCATGTCCGCAGACGATGCTGTCACGGTGAGCCGTACCGCGCCCGACCTGGCGGAAGACCAGGTCAGATCCTTCTTCCGGCTGGCCGCAGAATCGGTCCCACTGCCCGGTCGGAAGGCCGGAGAGAGCCCGCGGTTACTACGGCGGCCCGCGCTCACCTGTCATGCCTTCACTGACAGAGAGACCGCCTCACCGAGCGGCTTTACGCTGCACATTCCCGTCCGGGACTACGTCCGCGACGACGAGGAGGCCCTCGCCCGGGCTACGGCCCTGCTGACCCACTTCGGCATGGACGCATCAGCTCTCCGCCGAGCCCTGGCCGCCCTCACCTCCCGGGAACTCACCGACGGCGTCGGGCTGATCGCCTACCTGGCCCTCGCGCATCAGCAGCACCGGCAGCCCCGCGTCACCGTCTACCTCTCCTCCGAGGCGTACGCGGTCCGCCCGCCGCCGTCCCTGCCCCCGCGGGAATCAAGCGCCCCCTAAGCAGGGGCGCGGCATCACAGGCCACGTATCAAGCACACGTAGAGCAAAAGGAAGAACGTAAGTGGAGCCCTACCGCATCAAGGTTGTCGAGCCCCTCGCCCTCACGACTCGCGCGCAGCGCGAGGAGGCCCTCAAGCGGGTCGCCTACAACCCCTTCGACCTGCGTGCCGACGAGGTCACCATTGATCTGCTGAGTGACTCGGGAACAGGCGCGCTCTCCGCAGCCCAGCTGGCCGCCGGTATGAACGCCGACGAGTCCTACGCCGGATCCCGTTCGTTCTACCGCTGGCACGCCGTCGTCAGCGAACTCACCGGATATCCACACATCTTGCCGACCCATCAAGGAAGGGCGGCGGAACGCATTCTGTTCGCCGCGCTCCTGGAACCCGGCAGCACCGTCCTGTCGAACACTCACTTCGACACCACTCGCGCCAACGTGGAACTGACCGGCTGCCAGGCACGTGACCTGCCCTGCGCCGAGGCCGCGGACCTCGACAGCGACTATCCCTTCAAGGGCAACATCGACCTGTCCGCTCTTCAGCAGGCACTCGAGGGCGCACACGAGTCCCCTGTCTCGGCCGTGGTGATGACCATCACCAACAACGGCGGTGGCGGGCAGCCGGTCTCCATGGAGAATCTGCGCCGGACGGCCGAACTGTGCCGCCGCCACAGCGTCCCCATGATCCTGGACGCCGCGCGCTTCGCGGAGAACGCCTGGCTGGTGACCCGCCGCGAATCCGGATACCAGGACCGCACCCCTCGCCAGGTCTCCGAAGAGGCCTTCAGCCTGGCGGACGGATGCATCATGAGCGCCAAGAAGGACGGCATCGTCCACATCGGCGGCTTCATCGGTCTCAAGGACCCCGAACTCGCCGAGAAGTGCAATGGGTTGCTCATCGCCACCGAAGGCTTCTCCACCTATGGCGGTCTGGCCGGCCGTGATCTCGACATGATGGCCCAAGGCCTCCTCGAGGTCACCGAGCCGACCTATCTGGCGGAGCGCGCCGAGGCAGCCAACTACCTTGCCGAGCGCATCCGCGCCGTCGGCGTCGACATCGTCGAACCCGCAGGCCTGCATGCCCTCTACCTCAACGCCGGGCGTCTCCTGCCCCACATACCGCCTCATCAGTACCCCGGCACCGCACTGGTCTGCGAGCTCTATCTGCGTGGGGGCATCCGCTCCGCAGAGCTGGGATCCCTTTACCTCGGCGAGGAGGACGAACAGGGAAACCCCCTGAAGAGCGCGCCTTACGAACTGGTGAGGCTGGCGCTCCCGCGCCGGGTCTACACCCGCAGCCATTACGACCATGTCGCCCAGACCCTGGCGGACATAGCCAAGGATCCCAGCTCGGTACACGGCTATCGCATCGTTGGGCAGTCACCGATCCTGCGCCATTTCAGCATTCAGCTGGAACCGGTGAAATCCGCGGGCTGACTTACCATCACCCGTCGCCCCGGCCGCCTGGAGCAAGGTGGCCGACTCTGGGGGTGCTCGCTTTGACCTGTCGGCGTGGGCCTCGTTCATGTTGAGGACATGGATGAGGCCCATTCGCTTGGTGCGGTGTTCAAGGGGTCGCAGGTTCAAATCCTGTCGTCCCGACGGTTACGTCGGAAGACCAATCGGCCGCGTCGGGAACAGCCGGTCCGTCCGGCGCGGTTGCATCGACCGAGGGACCGGCGGCGCCGCCGGCCCCCAGGGGCGCGGTACGCCCGCCGCGCACTCGGATCGAGATGTACTTCTGCAGGAGGAAAGTTTCATGACTGGCCGGCCCTTGACGCTCATGGCAGTACACGCCCACCCCGATGACGAGGCCACCGGAACCGGAGGCGTCCTCGCGCGGTACGCGGCGGAAGGCATCCGCACGGTTCTCGTGACCTGTACCGACGGCCGTTGCGGTGACGGCCCTGAGGGCGTCAAGCCGGGCGATCCCGGGCACGATCCGGAGGCCGTCGCCTTGATGCGCCGTCAAGAACTCAAGGAGAGCTGTGACGTCCTGAAGGTCGGCGATCTGGAGCTGCTCGACTATGCCGACTCCGGGATGATGGGCTGGCCGAGCAACGACGCCCCCGGAGCCTTCTGGCAGACCCCCGTGGAGGAAGGCGCCGCCCGACTCGCCGAGCTCATGCGGCACTACCGGCCCGATGTGGTCGTCACGTACGACGAGAACGGCTTCTACGGCCACCCCGACCACATCCAGGCCCACCGCATCACGATGGCGGCGCTGGAGATGACCGAGCTGACACCGAAGGTGTACTGGACGACGATGCCCCGCTCGGGGATGCAGCGGTTCGGGGAGCTCATGCGCGAGTTTCACCCGGACATGCCGGAGCCGGATCCTGCCGAGGCCGCCGCGATGGCCGAGATCGGGCTGCCCGACGACGAGATCACCACGTGGGTCGACACCCTCGCGTTCAGCGGTCAGAAGTTCGACGCGCTGGCCGCGCACGCCAGTCAGGGCGAGAACATCTTCTTCCTCAAGATGGGCAAGGAGAGGTTCGGCGAGTTGATGGGCATGGAGACCTTCGTACGCGTCAAGGACACCACCGGCGCGACCGTACCCGAGAACGATCTCTTCGCCGGACTGCGCTGATCCGCCTGTTCGGCAGCGGCCTTCGCGGGATCCCTGGCGGCCCGCTGCCCAGTGGAGGGCACCAGGAGAGCGGATGGTCCGCGCCGTGCGTGCCGCCGGTGTACGTGGACTCGTCGGCGCGCAGCAGGACGCGGACGTCCGCGTCGCGCGGGGTCCTCCACGTGGACCAGGCCGGGCTGGAGCGGCGGGTGGCCGGCGAAGCGGGTGCCGAGCAGGTCGCCGTAGAAGGGCCGGTCGGGTTCGGCGTTGGCCGCCGCATGGACGGCGAGGAGCCCGCCGCCGCGCCGTACGTATGCCTCCAGGGCCGATCGGCCCTGGTCGGTGAGGACCGGACCGGTGGTCGACAAGAGGACCACGGCCGCGCACCGGTCGAGCCGCTCCCGCGTGAACACCCCCGGATCGTCGGTCGCCTCCGCCGCGAACCCGGCCTCCCGGGCCAGCCTGACGAGCGCGTCGGTACCCGCAGGGATGGCATCGTGGCGGTAGCCGGCGGTATGGGTGCAGACGAGCCTGTTCGCCGCGCCGACCTGCCGGCCGGGGGGCCTGGCGGAAGGATCACGTGACCTGGCGGGCCCCAGGTCACGGGTCGCCGACCTGAGCGCGGAACTGGCCCCGCACGCGGGGGACTTCGGGGTACGCATGGCGTCCAAGGGGGCCGTGGCGGCGGCGCGGGTGCCCTCGAAGCCGGTCAGCGCGCAGGTGGCGGGGCAGTGCTCGCGCGTACCACGAGTCGGGTCGGCACCAGGGTGGTGCCGTGCTCCGGTGCGCCGTGTTTGACCTGGTGCAGTACGCGGTCCACGCAGCGGCGGCCGACTTCGCCGAAGTCCTGGTGGACGGTGGTCAGCGGCGGCTGGAACGAGCCGGCTTCGGCGATGTCGTCGAAGCCGACCACGGAGACGTCGTCGGGGACCTTGCGGCCGCGCTCGTTGAGGGCGCGCAGCAGGCCGAGTGCCATCTGGTCGTTGGCCGCGAACACCGCGGTGCACTCGGCGCGTTCGGCGAGTTCGAGGCCGGCGCGGTAGCCGGACTCGGCCGACCAGTCGCCGCGGACGAGCGAGGGCGGCGTGCGGCCGGCCTGCACGAGCGCCGCGCGCCAGGCTTCCGTTCTGCGCTGGGCCGCGTACGACTTCTCGGGTCCCGCGAGGTGCCAGACCGTCTCGTGGCCGAGGTCGAGGAGATGGGCGATGGCCTCACGGGTGCCGCCGACCTGGTCCGTGTCCACGACCGTGTACCGGTCTCCGGCGTCGGAGTCGGCGACGACGACCTTCACGTGCGGTGGCAGCGACAGGCGCGCGTCGTCGAGGAGGTGGACCTCCATGATGACGATGGCCGCGTCGATGGCCAGTTCGCCAAGGCGCGAGAAGGCGCCGCGGACCTCGTCCTGGGTGGGCACCGCGACGGGCAGCAGCGTGACCGCGTACCCCTCCTGGGCGGCCGAGGTGGCGATCGCCTCCAGAGTGCGGACGTTGCCCGTCGTGGAGAGGGTGAAGGTGATGACGCCGATGGTGCGGAACTCGCCGCTCTTGAGGGCGCGGGCCGCGCTGTTGGGGCGGTAGTCGAGCTCTCTCATCGCGGAGAGGACCTGCTCGCGGGTGGCTTCGTTGACTCCGGGAAAGCCGTTGGAGACGCGGGAGACCGTCTGGGAGGAGACCCCGGCCAGCCGGGCCACGTCCGCCATCGACACGGAACGGCGTCGTGCGGGGCGGCTCGCGGGGATGGGCCCGTCGCCCGGCGTCCGTGACGCCGGGGTGTGTTCGTCTGTGCCGTCCACGCTCTCCCTCACCAGGTGCCGCCCTTCGTGAGCAACCCTTGACCGCTCATCTGGAGGCAGTGTAGACATGCCGCCATCGAATGTTTACGTAAACATATCGCCTGACCCGCGCATTGGTCGAGCCGCTCAACCGGCCTGGAACGTTTACGTGAACTGCGGTTTCGGTTTGGCGAAGCACAAGCGAGGGACGCGAGATGACGACGCTTCAACCGCCGGCGGCAGCAGCCCCCCGCCCGGCCGGGCCACCGCCGCGGCGCGCACGCCGCTCATGGAGGGGATGGGGGTTCATCGGGCCGTTCCTGCTTGTCTTCGCGCTGGTCTTCCTGGCGCCGCTGCTGTACTCGGTCTATCTGAGCCTGTTCCGGACACAACTCATCGGCGGCACCACCTTCGTGGGCCTGGACAACTACCAACAGGCCCTGCAGGACGGCAAGTTCTGGGACGCCGTCTTCCGTGTAGGCCTCTTCCTCCTTGTCCAGGTGCCGATCATGCTGGGCATCGCCCTGCTTGTGGCGCTCGCGATCGACAGCGGCCGCCTGTACGGCAAGGACTTCTTCCGGATCTCCGTCTTCCTGCCGTATGCCGTACCCGCCGTCGTCGCGACGCTGATGTGGGGCTTCATGTACGGGCCCCGCTTCGGCCTGGTCGGCGACATCAACGACGCGTTCGGCGTCCACCTGCCCGACCCGCTCTCATCGGACCTGGTCCTGGCGTCGATCGGCAACATCGTCACCTGGGAGTTCGTCGGCTACAACATGCTGATCTTCTACTCCGCGCTGCGCGTCATCCCGCACTCGCTCTACGAGGCCGCGCAGATCGACGGCGCCGGCCAGTGGCGGGTCATCTCGGCGATCAAGCTTCCGGCGATCCGCGGCGCCCTGGTCATCGCCACGATCTTCTCGATCATCGGCAGCTTCCAGCTCTTCAACGAGCCCGCCATCCTCCAGAAGCTCGCGCCCAACGCGATCACCACGGACTACACCCCGAACTACTACACCTACTCGCTGTCCTTCTCCGGCCAGCAGCACAACTACTCCGCGACGGTCGCCATCGTCATGGGCGTGCTCACCATGGTCGTCGCCTATGTCGTCCAGCTGCGCGGCATGCGCAAGGGAGCGTGATCCCCATGACGGGACCGAGCACCACCACCGCTCCCCGGCCCGCGGCACGGCCGCGCACCACCGCACCGCGCCTGCGCACCCCGCGCCGACACACACCCCGGCGCCCCCGGCGCAGCGTCCTGCTCACCTTGCTCACCGGCGTCGTCCTGCTCTACAGCCTCGTCCCGCTCCTGTGGCTGCTGATCAGCGCCACCAAGACCCAGGAGGGACTCGCCGGTTCGTTCGGCCTGTGGTTCGACGGCGACTTCGCCCTGTGGGACAACATCACCGAGACCTTCACGTACCAGGACGGCGTCTTCGGCCGCTGGCTCCTCAACACCCTGCTGTACGTGGTCGTGGGCGCCGGCGGCGCCACCTTCCTCGCCGTACTCGGCGGATACGCGCTCGCCAAGTTCGACTTCCCCGGCAAGCGGGGCGTGTTCGCGGTCGTCATCGGCGCGGTCGCGGTGCCCACCACGGCGCTCGCCGTCCCGACGTTCCTGATGTTCAGCGAGATGGGTCTGACCGACACCCCGTGGGCCGTCATCATCCCGTCCCTGATCTCGCCGTTCGGGCTCTATCTGATGTGGGTGTTCGCGACCGAGGCGATCCCCACGGAGCTGATGGAGGCCGCCCGGATCGACGGCGCGAGCGAGCTGCGCACCTTCTTCCAGGTCGCCCTGCCGCTGCTCGCGCCCGGCACGGTCACCGTCCTTCTCTTCACCACGGTCGCGACCTGGAACAACTACTTCCTGCCGCTGATCATGCTCAAGGACCCCGACTGGTACCCGCTCACCCTCGGCCTCGACGCCTGGAACAAACAGGCGGCCACGGCAGGCGGCGAGGCCGTCTTCAACCTGGTCGTCACCGGCTCGCTGCTCACGATCGTGCCCCTCATCGCCGCCTTCCTGCTGCTCCAGAAGTACTGGCAGTCCGGCCTCGCCGCCGGAAGCGTCAAGGAGTAGGCGCGGTCTGCAGGCGCGGTCGCTCATCCTGTCGAACCACGACGAAGTGGAAGTATCGCCATGCCCAAGCACTCCCGCCGCTTGCTGCGCGGACTTGGTCTTCTCACCGTTCTCGCTCTGGGGGCGACCGCCTGCGGGTCGGGAGACGACGACTCCGCCCAGAAGAAGGTCGGCGCCTCCGACATCAAGGCCGCGCTGAAGAAGGGCGGCACCGTCACCGTGTGGGCGTGGGAGCCCACCTTGAAGCAGGTCGAGGCCGACTTCGAGAAGAAGTACCCGAAGGTCGACGTCAAGTTGGTCAACGCGGGCACGAACAACGACCAGTACAAGGCGCTTTCGAACGCCATCTCGGCGAAGAAGGGCGTCCCGGACGTCGCGCAGATCGAGTACTACGCACTGGGGCAGTACGCCCTGACGAAGCAGGTCGCCGACCTTTCGGCGTACGGAGCGGACAAGCTGGCCGGGTCGTACTCGCCGGGCCCGTGGAACGCGGTGAAGTCCGGCGACGGCGTCTACGGCCTCCCCATGGACTCCGGCCCGATGGCGCTCTTCTACAACAAGAAGGTCTTCGACAAGCACAAGATCGCCGTGCCGACGACCTGGGACGAGTACGTGGAGGCCGGCCGCAAGCTGCACAAGGCCGACCCGAAGGCGTACATCACCAGCGACGTCGGTGACGCGGGCCTGACCACCAGCCTTCTGTGGCAGGGCGGTTCGCGGCCGTACAAGGTCGACGGCACGAAGGTCGGCATCGACTTCACCGACGCGGGCGCGAAGAAGTACACCGACACGTGGCAGAAGCTGATCGACGAGAAGCTGGTCTCTCCCGTCAGCGGCTGGAGCGACGACTGGTACAAGGGCCTGGGCGACGGCACCATCGCCACGCTGACCGTCGGCGCCTGGATGCCCGCCAACTTCGCCTCCGGCGTGAAGGGCGCCGCGGGGGACTGGCGAGCCGCACCGCTGCCGCAGTGGACCAAGGGCGCCGACGTGAGCGCCGAGAACGGCGGCAGCTCGCTGGCCCTGCCCGAGCTGGGCGAGAACAAGGAACTCGCGTACGCCTTCGTCGAGTACGCCAACTCCGGTGCCGGCGTGGGGACCCGCATCAAGAACGGCGCCTTCCCGGCCACCACCAAGGACCTGAACTCCTCGTCCTTCCAGGACACCGCGTTCCCCTACTTCGGCGGCCAGAAGGCCAACAAGATCTTCGCCGAGTCCGCGAAGAACGTACCCACCGACTGGAAGTACCTGCCCTACCAGGTGTACGCCAACTCGATCTTCAACGACACCGTCGGCAAGGCCTATGTCTCCGGTACGAAGCTGTCGGCGGGCCTGAAGTCGTGGCAGGAGGCGTCCGTCAAGTACGGCGGCGAGCAGGGCTTCACCGTGGAGAAGTAGCCCACCCCGCTCGATTCCGCTCGGCTTGATTCCGCGCCCCTGGAAGACCGTTCCTTTGAAAGGACGTGCATGACCGCCCCTCTCACCTCCCGTTTTCCGTACGCGAAGGGCCCCGACGGCAGCCGGAGGATCGGTTACGGCGCCGACTACAACCCCGAGCAGTGGCCGCGGGAGGTGTGGGAGGAGGACATCCGGCTGATGCGCGAAGCCGGTGTGAACGTCGTCTCCCTGGCGATCTTCTCCTGGGCCCGGCTCCAACCCACCGCCGACAGCTGGGACTTCGGCTGGCTCGACGAGGTCATGGACCTGCTGCACGCGGGTGGCATCGGCGTCGACCTGGCCACCGCGACCGCCTCACCGCCGCCGTGGCTGACCACCGCGCACCCGGAGATCCTGCCGGTGACCGCGACCGGCGAGACGGTGTGGCCGGGCGCCCGGCAGCACTGGCGGCCCACCTCGCCGGTCTTCCGCGCCCATGCGCTGCGGCTCGTACGGGAGGTGGCGACGCGCTACGCCGGCCACCCCGCCCTGATCGCCTGGCATGTCAACAACGAGCTGGGCTGCCACAACGTCTACGACTACTCCGATGATGCGGCCCACGCCTTCCGCACCTGGCTGCGGCGCCGCTACACCACCCTCGACGGGATCAACCACGCCTGGGGCACGGCCTTCTGGTCCCAGCGCTACAGCGACTGGGGCCAGATCCTGCCGCCGCGCCTCGCGGCCTCACACCCCAACCCGACCCAGCAGCTCGACTTCAAGCGCTTCTCGTCGGACGCGCTCAAGGAGCACCTGATCGCCGAGCGCGAGGTGCTGCGCGAGATCACTCCGGACGTCCCCGTCACCACCAACTTCATGGTGATGAGCGGCACCAAGGGCATGGACTACGCGGACTGGGCGGCATCGGGCGCGCTCGACTTCGTCTCCAACGACCACTACGTCGTCCCCGGAGCGCGGGACCGCGACGAACTGTCCTTCTCCGCCAACCTGACCAGCGGCATCGCGGGCCACCGCCCCTGGTTCCTGATGGAGCACTCCACCAGCGCCGTGAACTGGCAGCCCGTCAACCTGGCCAAGAATGAAGGGGAGTTGGCCCGTGACTCGCTGCTGCATGTCGCGCACGGCGCCGACGCCGTCTGCTTCTTCCAGTGGCGCCAGTCGGCGGCGGGCGCCGAGAAATACCACTCGGCGATGGTGCCGCACGCCGGGGCCGACAGCGAACTCTTCCGCGCCGTCAGCGAGTTGGGGTGCACGCTCCAGGCCCTCGCGCCGCTCGCCGGCTCCGAGCGTGAACCCGCACGCGTGGCCGTCCTGTTCGACTGGGACTCTTGGTGGGCCGGCGAGCTGGACTCCCATCCCACCTCGCGGCTCGAATACCACCGCGAGGCACTTGACTGGTACTCGGCACTGCTGCGCCTCGGCATCCGCGCCGATGTCGTACCCGCCCACCGCACGGATCCGTCCTCGTACGACGTCGTGATCGCCCCCGTCCTGCATGTGATGCCGCAGACGCTCGCCAAGGAGCTCACGCGGTACGTCGAGGGCGGCGGCCACCTCGTCACCACGTACTTCTCCGGTGTCGTCGACGAGAACGACCACATCTGGCTCGGCGGCTACCCCGGCGCCCTGCGGGAGCTGCTCGGCATCCGGATCGAGGAGTTCGGGCCGCTGCTCGACGGCGACTCCGTGGACCTGGACAACGGGGCCACCGGGAGCATGTGGACCGATCGGATCGATGTGACGGGACCGGAGGTCGAGGTGCTCGCCCGCTATCGCACCGGCGCCTACGTCTCCCGCCCCGCGGTCACGCGGCGCACGACGGGCCGGGGTTCGGCCACGTACGTCTCCACGCGCCTCGGGGCCGAGGGCCTGGCCGGACTGCTGCCCGAGCTGCTCGCCGCGGTGGGGGTGACCAGTGAACTCCCTGAGCAGGCGCGGGGGTTGGTCGAGCTCGTGGTGCGCCACGATGCGGAGAGCCGGTATCTCTTCCTGGTCAACCGCGGGGACGAGTGCGTCGTACTGCCGGAACTGAGCGGGGACGTGCTCCTCGGGCAGAGCTCCTCCGGCAGTCTCGTCCTGGCGCCTCGCGACGTCGCGGTCCTGCGGCAGTCCGCGACGTAGGCGAGTGCCCTACGGCTGAGTGCCGTAGGGCTCAGGAGGATTCAGGCACCCGCGCGCTTCCACCGCTGGTTGTCGGCTTCGCTGTCGCAGGTCCACTGGACCAGCGCGGCCCCGTCGTTGCCTGACCTGTTCTGTACGTCGAGACACTTGCCGCTGTGCCGCGCGACGAGGCGCACGCCGTCCCCGGTGGTGTCCTCCACCGTCCAGCGCTGGCTTTCGGCCTCGCCGCAGGCGGACTGGACGACGGCCGCGCCGTCGTCGGCGGAGGCGTCACGGACGTCGAGGCACTTCCCGCTGTGCCGGAGCATCGCGCGCACTGTGCCGTCCCCCGAGTCCTGCAGCCAGAACTGCTGGTTGAGGCGCCCCTGAGCGCAGGACCACTGGACCGCGGCCGCACCGTCACCCAGGGACTCGTCGGCGATGTCGGCGCACTTCCCGCTGTGCTCCGCGGTGAGGGTCTCCCAGGTGCCGGTGCCGCTCACCTTGCCGGCCTCCGCGTCGACGGAGATCTGCGGGTAGTAGTCCATCGTCATCGTGTCCCCGGTGGGGAAGTGCAGCGGGAGCCACACGTACTGGGAGTCGTTGACGTTCCCGCCCATCGAGTTGCCCCAGCGGTCGCCCATGTAGAGATACGACGTCCCGGAGGCGCCCTGGACCGACAGGACGTACGCGGTCTGCGAGCCGTACGTCTTCCCGTCGCCGATGTCCTTCAGCTCGTTCCAGTCGCCGGTGATGCTGCTGGCGCTGCTGTACTTCTGCTGGTTCGGCGACCAGCCGGTGGCGCCGGACGTCAGCAGGAAGTACCTGCCGTCGCGCTTGAACATGGCCGGTGCCTCGCGCGACTGGCCCTCCCACAGCTTGCGCACCAGGGAGTCCACCTTGGTGTAGTCCGCGGACAGCCGATAGACGTGCAGATCGGCGTTCTCGTTCGCTGCCGAGATCATGTAGCCGGTGCCGTCGTCGTCGACGAACGTGGTGATGTCCCGCGACATGTGGTCGAGCGGCCGGAAGCTGCCCTGCCAGACGTAGTCGCCGTCCACGGTGGAGGAGACCGCCACGGCGGCGCGGGCCTCGCCGTAGTCGGAGCCGTTCTCCTTGTGCATCCACATCACGTACTTGCCGGTGGCCTTGTTGTAAATGACCTTGGGGCGCTCGATGTTGGCCCAGTCCAGCTCCGGGTCCGACTTCTCGGTCAGGACGTGGTTGCGGAACTCCCAGGTCTTCAGGTCGGTGGAGCGGTAGGCGGAGACGTACCGGAAGGTGTTGTCCTCGTTCCGGTTCTCACCGAACCAGTAGTAGTACCCGTCCACCTTGATCACGCCGCCGCCGTGAGCGTGCACGACCTCGCCGTTCGGGTCGGTGAACTGGGTGCCGTTGGTGACGGTGACGGCGGCGGAGGCTGCCTGGGCCGAGCCCGGCGGAGAGAGGAAGGTGAGGAGGAGCCCTGCCAGGGCGGCGAACAGCAGGGCGACCACGCCTTTCGTCCTCCGCCTCCTCCTGGGCTCCGGTGTTCTCCTCGTTCTCCTCTGCAGATGCGCGGACATGACTTCTCCCTGTCGGAGTGTGGGGGGTGGGGGGTGGGGGGTTGTGGGGGATGGGCGGGGCGTGCGGGTGTGTAGGCGTGCGGCTACCCGGCGTCGAGGCCCCAGGCGTGCTTGAGGCGGTCGATCCCGCTGGGGTTGCGGGGGGTGAGTCGCAGGTCCGTGCCGCTGCCCTCCAGGGCGAAGAGGGAGTAGTAGTCGTACATGGGCCGCTCCTGGTGCTTGCCGCCGAGGGCCGGCCAATAGATCGCGCCCATGCCGAGGGAGCGGACGGTGTCGGTGTCCGCGCGCAGGTACCGGACGAAGTTCTCGCCGCTGTCCGGGTCGTTGTAGTCGAATCCGGTGTCGGGCTCGTCGTCCATGGGCGCCCCGAACTCGTCCAGGACGGTGCGCGAGGCACAGTCGCCGAGTCCGTTCTTGAGGTCGGCGACCCACCCGTCGTAGTCCTTCGGGTCCTTTCCGAAGGCGTAGTGGTGGAGGGAGAGATAGGTCCCGTCGAGCCTGCTGTCGGCGCACACGGACTTGACCTCGTCGTTGTAGCCGGACCCGCTGACGAAGATCCGTTCCTTGGGGATCGCCGGGCGGTCGGCGATCCAAGTGGCGGCGATGTCCGCCCACTCGGTGGCGCTGTATCCGCGGGGCTCGTTCATCGGCTCGAAGTACACGTGGTCGTCGGAGCCGTACCTCTCCGCGACCGTGTTCCACATCGAGTTGAAGGCGGCCATGTCGATGATCCGGCCGTTCGAGGACGCTCCGTCCTCCCAGTAGGAGAGGACGACCTTGAACCCCTTGGCCGTCGCGGCGTCGATCGCGCCGGTGTAGGCGTCCCACCACGGCGTGCCCACCGACTTGGTGTTGACGGGGAGGCGGACGGTGTTCACGCCGATGCTCTCGAACCCGGTGTAGACGGAGTCGGCCTTGGCCTTCACGGTGTCGTAGCTGTCCGCGACGTCCAGCCCTTCGGGGACGGCGGGGGCGTCGACGAAATTGTCGCCGGGGCGCGCCCAGTTCACGCCCTTGAACTGGCTCGGGTCCAGCTCGCTCGGCTCCGCGGTGGCCGATGAAGCGCCGGACACGACGGCGATCGGCACGGCTACCAGTACGGGCAACAGGGCGGCCAGCGCGCGACGTTGGGGCCGGCGGAGTCGGCGCCTTCGGGCCGGTGGCGGCGTGCTGGGCTGCGAGGTGATGTGGGGGGACATGTCTTCCTTCCCTGGTGCGGCGGCCAAGGGCTCTGGATGTTCACGTAAACATCCGGCGGGTCGAGTGAAACCTTGGGAGCAGCCCCGGAATCTGTCAAGGACTTGTGCACGGAGGGGTCGCGTGAAATCCCCGGCTTGGACGCAAAGTGGCTGATGAGGCCGCTCAATCTCGGTCCAGGGGTGGGGATGTGGCCACGTGGCCACCTGACGTGCCGTCATCCTGTTTCTGTGTCGGCGCCGTTGACGAAGCTTTGCGCCGCCCCTAACATCCTCCGACGAAGCCGCACAGAATCAAACAAGTGGCAACGTTCTTCCGTGCCGTGCCGTGCCGTGCCGCGCGTACTTCACAGGCCGTCGCGGTCGTGCCAGTGCTCCTGCCAGCGCCAGTCGATGGGGTCGTCGGCGCGCTGGTACCGGATGTCGGTGGACAGGCGGGTCACTTCGTCCGGATCGGTGTTGTCGAGGGAAGCGTGCACCAGGTACGGGGAGTGGACCACCATGTCGCCCGCCTCGTAGTCGGCGATCAGCCAGCGGGAGTCGAACTCCTCGGCCAGCGCCGGGAGATCGGCCGTGATCGAGGCGGCGGGCCTGCCGAGGCGGCCGTCCTGTTCCTCGGCGCGCACCCGCTCATGACTGCCTTCGAGGTAGACAAGGCCGCCGCGTGTGGCGGGGCAGTCGCCCAACGGGATCCAGGAACTGAGCACTCGGTCGGTGCCCTCCCGTAGATACACCAGGTCGTAGTGGGCCTGGGTGGCGAATCCGATGCCCGTGTCACCCGCCCGCTGATGCCGGATGATCTTCCGCCGGTGCAGGAACGCCGATGCGTCGAGGAACCACGCGTACCAGTCGCGCAGCGCGGGCTGGGTGCAGAACTCCTGGTAGACGGGGCCCGGCACCAGCTCCTTGAACAGCACCCGGCGCAGGGCCGCCGGCTGTGGGTTGGACCGGCCCCGCTCCCGGAGCCCGGTCGGGGCGAGGGCATCGAAGTAGTGGCGGCGGAACGCGGTCACGGCGTCCACCGCCAGGGCGCCCTTGAGGTAGAGGTAGCCGTCGCGGCGCAGACGGGTCCACAGGGCGGCACGGTCGTGCCGCTCTTCGTCGGGTACCGGTGCGAGGGCACCCATCCTGGTGGGCGCGGTGTCGAGTACGTAGCCGTTGGAGGTCAGCATGGCCACGATCCTGGACTCGGCGGGGCTCGCAGGGCCATGCACGAATGCGGGCCCGTGGTGGGACTTTTCGGGGCACGGGCCGTCCCGCCTACAGTGACCGCATGCCGGGCTGGTCGCGTTATCTCACCCCCGCCGCCGCGCACTGGGGGCTCGGCCTGGTGTGCCTGGGAGCGGGCGGGCAGAGCGGCCGTATCGGGACGGTGCGCGAGCGGGTGCTTTCCTCGCATGCCGTGGTCCTCGTGACCGCGGGGCGCGGACGCTGCAACGACCGCCCGGTCGTCCCGCCGACCCTGTTCCACCTGCCGGCGGGGGTGCCCCACACCTACGGTCCCGACGAGCATGGCTGGAGCGAGCAGTGGGCTCTGTACGACGGCCCGGCCGCTCACGCGTACGCCGAACTCGGCTATCTCCCGGCCGAGGCGACCCCCATGGCCGTGGCCGCATCGGCCGTCCTGCTGTTCACCCGGCTGCGCCGCGCCCTGGACCGCCCCGACCCCGAGACCGCGTCGGCCGCCGCCCTCCACGAACTGATCACCGCGCTTGGCCGCCCGCAGACCGAACACCCCGTGCTGGTCGCGCTGGCCCGCAACAGCGCACTCCCGCTCCCGGTCACGGCGCGCGAACTCGGCCTGACTGCCGAGAAGTTGAGGGACATCGTCCGTCAGCAGACCGGGCACGGCCCGAAGGAGTACGTCCAGCGGCTGCGCATCAACCGGGCCAAGGAGCTGCTCGCGGAGACGGACCTGACCGTCGTCGCGGTCTCCCGCCGCACCGGATTCAACGACCCCGGCTACTTCACCCGCCAGTTCACCCGCCGCACGGGCGTCACACCGTCCGCCTTCCGTGCCCAACAGCGCCGGGCATGACCGCCAGACAGGGCAGGGCTGCCGCCAAGTGGTTGGTGGGGCGGGTGAGACGAGTGGGGCTGCTGCGCGTATGTGACGGCACACGGAAACCCATCCGGCGGTGGCGTACACCGCCGGGGACAGGAGTCGCACGTGTCGCGCAAGAAGACTCTCACCCGTAAGAAGAAGGTCGTCCTCATGGTGGGCGCCGCCGCGCTGGTGGCGGGAACAGCGGTGGTGATGACCGGTACGAGCCAGGCGTCGGGAGCGTGTGACGGGCTGGCCACCGCGTTGAGCAACAACGAGGAGTTCATCGCGGGTCAGCGAGCCAACCCCGACGCCCAGTCCGCCGCGCGGATCGCCAATAGGGAAGCGGTGATCGAGGAGATCAGGCGGAAGCAGGCGGCGTCGGGCTGCGACGCGGATGCCGGGGCGGGTGCGGAGGGCGGCGCGGAGGCCGGCGGGGGTGCCGGGGCCGGTGAAGGAGCGGGTGCCGGTGAAGGAGCAGGCGCCGGCGAGGGCGGCTCCGGTGGGGACGCTGCTCAGCCGCCGGCAGAGGAGCCGGGCGGCGATGCCACGGCCACGGCCCCGCCCGAGGACGGGGGAGACGCGGGGGCGGAGGGCGAGGTCGTCTGTGCCGGTTCCACCGTCACGCTGTCCGGCGAGGGCGGCGCGCCGGCCGCGTCCAGCAACGAGTTCCCCGTCGGTACGCAGCTGAAGGTGACGAACCTGGACAACTCCAAGTCCACGACAGTGGAGGTCACTTCGGCGTCGGGCAGCTGTGTGCTGCTGAACAACGCGGCGTTCGAGGAGGTGCGCGAGTCCGGGAAGTTCCTGATCCGCAAGGCGCGGATCGAGCGCGTCGGATAGGTGGGTCCGGTGGGTGGGCCCGGTAGGTGGATCCGTTAGGTGGATCCGGGGATCCCGGGCGCTTGTGCGGCCCTGACGGTGGCTTCAGGATGCAGGCATGTCTGAGTCGACGTCAGCATCCGCAGCCGCGCCGGGATCCTCGTCGCCCTCCGTTCTCGCCGCCCTGGTGGCCGGGTTGCGTGGAGGCGCGATCGAAGTCGTCGACCTCACCGCGCCGTTGTCGTCCAGCACCCCGGTCCTTGAACTGCCGCCCGAGTTCGGGCAGACCAAGGTGTTCGAGCTGGAGGAGATCAGCAGGTACGACGACCGGGGGCCCGCCTGGTACTGGAACAACTTCCGCACCGGCGAGCACACCGGCACCCACTTCGACGCACCCAACCACTGGGTCACCGGCAAGGACCTCGCCGACGTCGCCTCGGTGCCCGCCCACCAACTGGTGGCTCCCGCGGTGGTGCTCGACGTCACCGACGAGGTCGCCAAGGACCCCGACTTCCTCATCGAGGTGGAGCACATACAGGCGTGGCAGAACCGGCACGGGGCGCTGCCCGACGGCGGGTGGCTCCTCGTGCGGACCGGGTGGAGCAGCAGGTCGTACGCGCAAGGCCCCTTCCTCAACGCGGATGAGAACGGGCCTCATACGCCGGGCCTGTCCGCCGAGTGCGCCCGCTGGGTGGCCGAGCAGTCGCCGGTGGCCGGGCTCGGCGTGGAGACGGTGGGCACCGACGCGGGCCGTGCGCACGCGTTCGAGCCGGCGTTTCCCTGCCACTCGTACCTCATGGGCAGCGGCAAGTACGGCCTGACGCAGCTGCAGAACCTGGCCGAACTGCCGCCGACCGGGGCCGTCGTGATCGCGGGGCCGCTGCCCATCGTCTCCGGCTCCGGGGCGCCGGCCCGGGTCCTCGCCCTCGTCGAACGGGCGGGGCGGCCGTCGTGAAGGTCGCCGAAGCGGTCGGGCGGGCCCTGGTCGCGGCCGGGGTCGGCCAGGTCTTCGGCGTGGTGGGCTCCGGCAACTTCCACGTCACCAACGCGATGGTGGCGGCGGGCGCGAGGTTCGTCGCGGCGCGCCACGAGGGCGGCGCCGCCACCATGGCCGACGCGTACGCGCGCGTGCGGGGCGCCGTGACCGCGGTCAGCGTGCACCAGGGGTGCGGGTTCACCAACGCCCTCACCGGGATCGGCGAGGCCGCCAAGAGCCGCACGCCCCTCGTCGTGCTCGCGGCGGAGGCGTCCAACCCCCGCTCCAACTTCCATGTAGATCAAGGGGCGTTGGCGCAGGCGGTCGGCGCGCGCAGTGCCCGTGTGACGTCGGCGGCCGACGCCGTCGCGCAGGCGACCGCCGCCGTGCGCCGTGCCGCCCAAGAGCGGTGCACGGTCGTGCTGAACCTTCCGCTCGACGTACAAGCATTGGACGTTCCGGACGCGGACCGGACCCTGGCCGCCGTGGTGCCGCCGCCCCCGCGCCCCGCCGTCGCACCCGCCGACGACGACATCTCGGCCCTCGCCGGGATCCTCGCGCACGCCGAGCGCCCGGTCTTCGTCGCCGGACGCGGCGCGCGCGGGCCCGGCTGCCGCCAGGCCCTTGAGGCGCTCGCCGAGCGCTGCGGCGCGCTGCTCGCGACGTCGGCGGTGGCCCGCGGCCTGTTCCAGGGCAACCCGTGGTCGCTCGATGTGGCGGGCGGGTTCTCGTCGCCGCTCGCCGCCGAGCTGATCCAGGGCGCCGACGTGATCGTGGCCCTGGGCTGTTCGCTCACCATGTGGACGACGCGGCACGGCCGGCTCATCGGCACGGACACGACCCTGGTCCAGGTCGACGACGACCCCACGGCGCTCGGCGCACACCGCCCCGTCCATCTCGGGGTCACCGGCGACGTGCTCCTGACGGTGCGGCAGACGCTCACCGCGCTGGGGGACGGCGGCGGCCGCGGCTACCGCACCCCCGCCACCGCCGAAGCGCTCGCCGCGCGACTCAACTGGCGCGACCTCCCGTACGACGACACCGGCACCCGGGACCGCATCGACCCGCGGACGCTCAGCATCGCCCTCGACGGCATCCTCCCCGCGCAGCGCGTGATCGGCGTCGACTCGGGCAACTTCATGGGCTACCCGACGATGTACCTGTCCGTCCCCGACGAGCAGGGCCTGTGCTTCACGCAGGGCTTCCAGTCCGTCGGCCTCGGACTCGCCACCACGATCGGCGCGGCTCTGGCCCGCCCGGACCGTCTCGCGGTGGCCGCGCTCGGCGACGGCGGGGCGCTGATGAGTGCCGTCGAACTCGACACGGTGCGCAGGCTCGGACTGCCGATGGTGGTCGTGGTCTACAACGACGACGCGTACGGCGCGGAGGTGCACCACTTCGGCCCGGACGGATTCCCCCTCGGCACGGTCGAGTTCCCGCCCACCGACATCGCCGCGGTGGCCCGAGGCTATGGCTTCGAGGCGGTGACCGTGCGCACGCCCGCCGACCTGAAGGCCGTACAGGACTGGGTCGTCGGCCCGCGCACCGCACCGCTGCTCATCGACGCCAAGGTGGTGCGGGAGCACGGGGCATGGTGGCTGGAGGAGGCGTTCCGCGGACACTGAGTGCGCGGCGTGCGGCGCCTAACGCCCGCCGGCCTCCGCCTTTTCCTCCTCCTCGCCCTCGGCGTCGATGTGCGGGAGCACCCGGTCAAGCCACCGCGGGGTCCACCAGGCGGCCTTCCCCAGCAGGGTCATGACGGCGGGCACCAGCAGCAGGCGGACCACGGTGGCGTCGATGAGTACGCTCGCGGCCAGGCCGAGGCCCAGCATCTTCACCACGATGTTGTCGCTGATGATGAACGCGGCGAAGACGCTGACCATGATCAGTGCGGCGCAGGTGATGACCCGTGCAGTGATCTCCAGGGCGTGGGCGACGCTCGCCCGGGGATCCCGGGTGCGCAGCCAGGCCTCGCGGACCCGGGAGAGCAGGAAGATCTCGTAGTCCATGCTCAGGCCGAAGACGATCGCGAACATCATCATCGGTACGTAGCTCTCGATCGGGACCTTTCCCGAGACGCCGAGCGACGGACCGCCCCAGCCCCACTGGAAGACGGCCACCACGACTCCGTAGGACGCCGCGATCGACAGGACGTTGAGTACGGCGGCCTTGACCGCGACGAGCAGCCCGCGGAACACGGTGAGGATGACGAGGAAGGCCAGGCCCACCACCACCGCGATGATCAGCGGCAGCTTCTTGGAGACGATCTCCATGAAGTCGCCCTGCGCGGCGGTCGTCCCCGTGACGTACGTCTGCGCGCTGGTCCCCGACACCGCCTGCGGCAGCACGTCGTCGGTGAGCCGGTTGAGCAGGTCCGTCGTCCGCTCGTCCTGCGGGGCGGCGACGGAGTAGGCCGTCGAGATCAGCACGTCGCCGTCCGATGTGGGCTGGAGCGGGGTGATCACGGCCGCGTCCGGCACATTGGTGAGGGCCTTCTGCGCCTGGGTCTCCAGCGACTGTCTGTCGTTCTGTGGCACGTCGCTCTGGTCGATGACGAGGGTCATCGGGCCGTTCGAGCCGGGCCCGAAGGCGTCGGACATCAGGTCGAAGGCGCGCCGGTCGGTGAAGGACTTCGGGTCCGCCCCGTCGCCGATGTGCCCCAGCTGGAGGGAGAAGACCGGGATCGACAGGACGGCGAGCACGACGACGCCGCCGCCCAGGAACCACCAGGGCCGCCGCTCCACGCGCTGCGCGTAGCGGTGCCAGGTGCCCTGTGCCGTCGCCCCCGGCTCGGCGTTCGTCTCGGCCACGGGGGTCCGCACGCGCAGCTTGTCGATCCGCCGGCCGATGAGGCCGAGCAGCGCCGGGACCAGCGTCAGTGCGCCCAGTACGGCCGTGACGACGGTGACCGCGGCGGCAAGCCCCAGCTTGCCGATGAACGAGATCCCTGAGACCCACAGGCCGGACAGGGCGATGATCACCGTGCATCCGGAGACCAGTACGGCCCGGCCGCTGGTCGCCACCGCGTGCCCGGCCGCCGTCGAGGGGTCCTGGGTGAGCAGGTTCTGGCGGTGGCGGGTGACCAGGAAGAGCGCGTAGTCGATCCCGACGCCGAGCCCGATCATCGTCGCAAGGGTCGGCGAGACCGTGGCGAAGGTGAACGCGGCCGCAAGCAGCCCCAGGCAGGCCAGGCCGCAGATCACGCTGATCAGCGCGGTCACCAGGGGCAGCAGCGCGGCGAGCACACTGCCGAAACCGATCAGCAGGACCACGATCGCCACACCGAATCCGATGGCTTCGCTCGTCCGGTCGTCCGGCTCCGGCCGGGCCAGCTCGCCCAGCGGGCCGCCGTACTCCACCTCCACGCCGGCGGCACGCAGCGGCTGGACGGCGTTGTCGACGCCGTCCAGATAGTCGTCGCCGAGCGTGGAGGGCTGCACGTCGAAACGGACGGTGATGTATCCCGTCTTGCCGTCGGAGGACAGCGGCCCCACGTTGGGCGTGCCGGCGGGCTGCTGCTGCGCGGGCAGCGGGCTCTGCGCGGACAGCACATGGGGGAGCTTCTGCAGACTGCCGACGGCCGAGCCGACCTGGCTGCTCAGGTCGCTGAGCGACTTGGCCGAATCGTGCAGCACGACCTGCGCGCTGTAGCCGCCGGCCGCGGGCTCATGCGCCTTGAGCACGTCGAGGCCCTGCTCGGACTGGGTTCCGGGCAGGGAGAAGTCGTCGGAGTACTCGCCGCCCAGTTTTCCGTTCAGAACCTGCAGGCCGACGAGAGCGGCCAGCCACACCACGATGACGATCACGCAGTGGCGGGCGCACCACTGCCCGGTCCTGCGGAGCCGGCCCCCGCGCGGCGGCGGGCCCACAGGTGACCCCTCGGTCGGGCTGTGCGGCAGGGACATGCTGGCTCCCGGAGGCGTCGATCACTGCCGATTCAACGCAATGCCGGCGCTCTCGGCACCCAGGGGCGGGGAAACGGGTGATTCAGCTTCCCCGGGGATCACCACGGCTGGTTTCCCGGAGGACTACCAAGGCTGGTCCGGAGACCCGTCGGCCTCAAGCCCCCAGCACAACAGCCGCCGCGCGCCCGCCGCGTCCCCGGCCCGCTCGCGCAGCCCCGCAAGCCAGCCAAGGGCCCGGGTGCTCCCGGCGTCCGCGGCCCGCCGGTACAGCCGTTCCGCGCCGCGGACGTCCCCGGTGGCCGCGCGTGACTCCCCAAAGCGCGTCAGCAAAAAGGGATGTCCGTTGTCGATCACCCGCTGGTACAGCCGCTCCACGGCTCGGACGTCCCCGGCCCGCTCGTATCGCTGTGCCAGATGCGCCAGCGCCCGTGTGTCTCTGTGGTCGTCGAGGGCCCGCAGATATATCCGCTCCGAGCCGCGGAGATCTCCGGCCTTCTCGCACGGTTCCGCCAGAGGCAGCAGATTCGGCACGAACCCGAAGGACTTGGCCGTTTCTACGATCGATGCCTCCGCCCCTTCGATGTCGCCGGCCCGCTCCAGCTGTTGCGCCAGCCAGCCGAGGGCCTGGGAGTTCCGGGCGCCGCGGGCCAGCGCGGTCAGTGCTTCAGGCAGCATCCTCGCCCACCCTCCTGAGCGGTCCGATCAGCCCCGGGGAGCGCCCTGTGCCACCGAGGCCCGACACGTTTCATTTCATCAGACACGAACCTCTGGCGACTCCGGTTCCGCTATGCCACCGGCGAGTACCGGATCGCGGAGATGTCGAACTGCAGCCGCACCTTCTCGCTCACCATGGTGCCGCCCGCCTCCAGACGCTGGTTGTAGACCAGGCCCCAGTCGGTGCGGTCGATGGTGGTGGTGCCGTCGAAGCCGGCCCGCTCGTAGCCGAACGGGTCCACGACCGAACCGAGGTAGTCGAGTTGCAGCTCGACGGGCCGGGCGATCCCGCGGATGGTCAGGTCCCCCGCCATGCGGAAGGTCTCTCCGCCCTCATGGACGGTGGAGGTGCTGCGGAAGGCCATCTCCGGGTGGCGGCGCGCGTCGAAGAAGTCGGCGCCTATGAGGTGTGCGTCCCGCTGCTCAACCCCCGTGTCGACGCTGCCGACCTGGATGACGATCTCGGCACTCGACGCGGCGGGCCGGTCGCCGTCGAAGTGCAGCGTGCTCGTGTAGTCGGCGAAGGCGCCGCGCACCGTCGTGACCATCGCGTGCCGCACGGAGAATCCGATGCGGCTGTGCGGCCGGTCGATGGTCCACTCGCCCGTCAGCGCACGCAGCGCCGGGTCAAGTGCCGCACCGGCGCCGGAGGAAGGGGTTCTGGGGCCGAAAGACGGCGTCGGCTCGAGGGTCGCGGTCTGGCGACGGCTGAAGATACCCATAATGTCGTCGTCTCCTTAGGATTGATCACTCCGTGTTATCACGGCGGAGACTTGCTTTACGGAGAGAGATGGGAGGTCTCGTCCGGGTTCCATGCCCCTGACTGCAAAGATGCACAAGATCGACACGGATGTGAATGCACGGGTGGGTGGCCTGACATCACACAGGGTCACGGTGGTGCTGTGTCAACTCCCGTCGGCGGCAGACGAGTCCGCGCTCACCGGGGAGGTCTGCTGCTTGTTCCCGCGGAAGCGACCGGCCCCCATCCGGACGCTCGGGTCCAGCCCGCCCGTCCCTGGGCGGCTCTCTGCTTCGTACGCATCGTCGCCATGGCCATCAGGGCGATTGCGGCGGGCGACAGCAGGCCGACGGTGACGGAGAAGCCGTAGCCTTCGGGCGGCCAGTGCGGGGCGAGGCCGGCCCGCAGGGGAGCGGCTTCTGCTCCTGTCGCGGCCGCGGAGTGCGCGGCTCCACTTGTCGTCTGGGTGCGGCCGCGACATTCCACCACGCCGCTGCCGGGCTCGACCGGGGGCCGGCTCCTGGTGCTGCGTACCGTCGTCGTATCGTCCCCGGCCACGCAGAAAGGCATGGCGCATGAGCAGCAGTACCTCGCCCGCGGAGCGGCCCGAGAGGCCCGAGCGGGCCTTCCCCACGCCGCACGGGCTCGTCGGCGTAGGAGTCGTCGTCCTCGACGCGAGCGGGCGCGTGCTGCTCGGGCTCGGGCACGACGGGCGCTGGGAGTTGCCGGGCGGCAAGGTCGACCCCGGCGAGAGCTTCGAGGACGCGGCGGTGCGTGAACTGGCCGAGGAGACCGGCCTGTCGGCGGATGCGAAGGATGTCCGGATCGGCGCGTTCTTCGTGGACGGGGAGCGCGGTGTGACCCGGGTGACGGCCGGAGCACTCGTGACGACGGCTTCAGGTGCCCCGGCCGCGGTGCGCGAGCCGGACAAGATCGAGCGGTGGGCCTGGTTCGCGCCCCGGGACGTACCCTCCGAGCTCTTCGCGCCGTCGGCCGCCGTACTGCTCGGATGGCGGCCGGAACTGGGCGTGGCAGCGTCCGGTGCGTTCCACCGCTATCCCACTGCCGCCGGGTGACGTCACGCCTCGCCCGGCCAGGCGGCGAACCGGCGCAGCCCGTAAAGCAGCGGCTGGGGCGGTTCGTCGGCGAGTTCGGCGTCCATCACCTCCCCGAAGACGACGGTGTGCGTGGACACGGTGGTGAGTTCGCTGACCCGGCACTCGGCGACGGCGAACGCGTCATGGGCCAGCCAGGGCAGGCCCTCGGTGCCGAGGCGCTTCCAGTGCACCCGGGCGAACCGGTCGTCGACGGGGGAGGAGAAGACCTCCGCCGCCGACCGGGCCCCGGCGTGCAGCAGGTTCAGCGCGAACCAGCCCCGCTCCCGCACCGCCGCCAGGGTGCTGCTGCCCGCGGTGAGGCAGACCAGGACCGTCGGCGGGACCATGGTCACGCTGCACAGCGCGGAGCAGGTCGCGCCCCGCGGTTCCCCGAGTTCGTCGATGCCCGTCACCACCGCGACACCGGTCGGGAAGCCGCTCATCAGGGTCCGGTAGCGGTCGCCTTCGACGGGCCCGGTCTGCCTGCGCCCGTTCATGCGCTGTGCAGGCGGCTCAGATAGTCGTGGTGCGACGGCAGCGTCGCGAGCAGTCCGCGCTGCTCCTCCGCGACCCGCGCGAAGAGCGGCCGGGCCCCTCCAGGGACTCGGTGCGGTGCAGCAGCGCGGGCAGCGGGTGCTCGGGCTGCAGGCCGAGACCGGAGAAGATGCAGTAGTAGCTGCCGTTGGTCCAGAAGTTGCGGAACTCCGCGTCGAAGTTGCCGTAGTACTCGCTCTCGCCGGCCGTCGGTGCGTTGACGGGCAGCCCCGCCCGGTACATGGCGATCTTCTCCTGGATCTGGTCGGAGAGCTTCAACTCCTTGTTGGCCCGCCAGAATTCGGTGTCGTTGCGGGGCGCGAGCGCGAAGTGTGCCTGCAGGAAGTCGCTCACGGCGTCGACGGCGGCCGGGGCGGAGCGGGCGCGCGCGGAGCTCAAAGGCTATCTGCGCGACCGGGTCACGGCGCGGGAGGCCGACCCGCGTGACGCGCTCCTCGACGACCTGATCGCCCAGCAGCGCTCCCAAGGGGGCGTCGACCGCGACGAGTTGGCGGGCATCGCGCTGGTGCTGCTGATCGCGGGACACGAGACGACGACCAACATGATTTCCCTCGGCACGCTCGCCCTGATGGAACACCCCGGGGAACTGGCGGAGTTGAGAGCGGACGGTGCGCTGCTGCCCGGCGCCGTCGACGAACTGCTCCGGTTCCTGTCCGTCGCGGACGGCCTGCTCCGCGTGGCGGTCGCGGACATCCCCGTCGCCGACCGGGTGATCAGAGCAGGTGACGGGGTGGTCATGGCCACGTCGCTGATCAACCGCGACGCCAGGGCGTTCGCCCGCCCGGACGTGCTCGACGTTCGGCGCTCGGCCGCTCAGCACGTTGCCTTCGGCCACGGCGTCCACCAATGCCTGGGCCAGAACCTGGCGCGCGCGGAGCTGGAGATCGCCCTCACGGCGCTCCATACCCGTGTGCCCACGCTCGCGCCGAACGTGCCGACGGACCAGGTGCCCTTCAAGCCGGGCGGCACGATCCAGGGGCTGCTCGCCTTCCCGGTCACCTGGTAGCCGCCGCCCCCCCGCACTGCGTCAGGCGCGGGATTCGTCGTCGAAGCTGGCGAAGTACGCGGCCGCCATGTCCTCGTCCCCGTGCCCCTGCGCGGCGGCGCGGCGCAGGCGTTCGGCGCCCGCGGCGGCCACGTCGAGGCGGACGCCGTGCCGCTCGCCCGCCTCGACGATCAGGCGGGCGTCCTTCGCCGCGGTGGTCACCGCGAAGGCGGCGGGTGTCAGCCGGTCGCCCAGGATGAGATCGGCCTTGGCGTGCAGATAGCCCATGTCGAGCGGGCCGCCCGCGATGACGTCGAAGAAGTCCTGCGGGTCCACGCCGAGTGCCCGGGACAGGGCGAGGGCCTCGCCCGTCGCGTTCGTCGCCGCGATGACCCAGCTGTTGGCCACCAGCTTGAGCCGCGTAGCGCTGCCCGCCGCCCCGTCGTCACCGGTCCACACGGTCCGGGCGCCGACGGCGTCGAAGACGGGGGTCACCACGTCCCTCTCCTCGACCGGACCGGCGGCCAGGACAAGGAGCTTTCCGGCCTCCGCTGGCTGCCGGGTGCCGAGCACGGGGGCGTCGTAGAAGGGGAGTTGATAGCTCTGGGCGAAGGCGGCGAGGTCACCGATGGCCTCGATGCCCGCGGTCGTCGACTGCACCCACACCGTGCCGGGGCGCAGACCCGGGACCGCCTCCCGCATGACCTCCAGGGCGGAGGCGCCGTCGTACAGCATGGTGAGGACGGCATCGGCGCCCCGCACCGCGTCGGCGGGGGTGTCGGCGACGTACGCGCCGTCGGCGGCCAGCGGCTCGGCCTTGGCGCGGCTGCGGTTCCAGGCCCGGACGCGATGCCCGGCGCGGGCGAGGTTGCGGGCCATCGCGGTGCCCATGATGCCGGTGCCGAGGACGCTTACGGTGAGCTTGTCGTTCATGGCATCAACCTACTGATCCGC
Source organism: Streptomyces sp. NBC_01381 (assembly GCF_026340305.1). Taxonomy (NCBI): domain Bacteria; kingdom Bacillati; phylum Actinomycetota; class Actinomycetes; order Kitasatosporales; family Streptomycetaceae; genus Streptomyces; species Streptomyces sp. NBC_01381. The sequence continues at coordinate 3,166,510 of NZ_JAPEPI010000002.1, forward strand.
GCCGCACGAGTCAGTCAGGGGCCTCCTCGCCAGGACGAAGATCGCTCTCTACGGTGGCACAAGTGATGCTTGGGGGAAGGCGCCCCGAGCGCGGAGCGAGGGGGAGCCCTGGATGGCGAGCGAAGAGCCCGATGTGCCGAACGGACCGGAGCCTTCGGTGATGCACACGCACAACGACCTGTCAGGAATCGTGCACGGGCCCGTCGTCCAGGCGGGGCAGGTGCACGGAGGCATCACCTTCAACGTCCAGCAGGCACAGGCCCCCGGACCGCACGTCACACCGGACCAAGTCCCGCCCGTCCTGGGGAGTTTCGTCAATCGGCGGGACGACATCGCACGACTCGACGGCTGGTTCGGCGCGGGACGCTCGGAGCGGAGCCGGGCCCGGGTCGGCCTCGGGCTCCTCTACGGCCTGCGCGGAGTCGGCAAGACATCGATGGTCTGCCACTGGGCGGCCGAGCAGGGTCGCGCGCTCTTCCCCGACGGGCAGATCTACGTCGACTTCGCCTCGCTCGGCGGTCCTTCGGGCGGCAGCGATGTGTCCGAGGCCGCGCGCAAGTGCCTGCTGGCGATCGGGATCGGGGAGTCGTACATTCCCGCGATGTACGAGGACCGCGTCGCGCTGTTCCGGTCGCATTCGGCGCCGCGCCGGTTACTGATGGTCTTCGAGAACGTCAGCCACCCGGCCCAGGTGCGGTCGCTGATTCCCAAGGGGCCCGGCAGCGTCGTGCTGGCCACCAGCCACGCCCGCCTCGGTGAACTCGCCGTCTCTGGGGCGAAGTTGCTGCCCGTAGAGCCGTTTGGCCACGGCAGCGGCATCGAGTTGCTGGCCGAGCTGTGCGGCGACGATGCCGTGACCGACGAGGAGGAGGCGGCCCGGCACCTGGTCGAACTGTGCGCGGGTCTGCCCGAGGCGCTCAGCGTGCTCGCCGCCCGACTGCTCGCCGGTCCGAGGCTGACCATGACGTGCCTTGCCCGTGAACTGGCCGACGAGAGCGGCCGGTTGGCGGGGATGGCGGTGGGGAAGGAGCGTTCCGTGACCGCGGTGTTCGATCTCACCTACCGGGAGCTGTCGCCGGAGGCGTCCCGGATGTACCGGCTCGTGTCCTGTCTGCCGGGAGGGTCGTTCGACGCAGGGGCCGCGGCTGCCACGGCTGGGCTCGGCACGGACACCGCCCGCTCCCTCCTCGACGCCCTGGAGGAGGTGCGGCTCCTCGACCTGGCAGAGGACGGCCGCTACCGCTTCCACGATCTCGTACGCCTGCACGCGCGCGAGCGCGCCGCCCAGGAGGAGACGCGGGGCACACTGCGCGCGGCGGTCGAGCGCATGGTGACGCACTATCTCGCCCTGACCGCGTTCGCCGACCGGGCCGTCAGAGCCGACCGGCTGCGCATCGCCGATCTCGCCGACCTCCTGGCGGACGCGCCCGACCCCTTCGCCGCCGACGGCTCACCGGCCCCGCTGGACTGGCTCGAGGCCGAACACCCCAACATCCTCGAAGTGTTGCGCACGGCCTTCGACGAGGGCCTGTTCACGCAGGTGTGGCAGCTCTCCGAGGCGTTCACGGTGCTCTTCCTCCACCACCGGCATCTCGCCGCCTGGAAGGAGTCACTGGAGCTGGGCGTGGCGGCCGCGGTGGCCGACGCCACGCCGGTCCCCGCGGCCGAGGCGAGGCTACGCAGCCTGCTCTCCCGCCCGCTGATGAGCCTCGGCGAGCACGAGGCGGCCCGCGTCGAACTGGAGAAGGCCGTGGCCTGCGCCGAGGTGTCGGGGCACCCCGTGGTGCACGCCTCCGCCCTGGAGTTCGCCGGACGCCTCTGGGAGCGCACCGATCTGCCCCGGGCCATGGCGGCGTACCGGAAGTCCCTCGAACTCAACGTCCAGGGAGGGGAGTTGCGGGGAGCGGCGATAGCGACGTACTTCCTGGGCCACGCACAGGCCGCCCACGGCGATCACGCCGACGCCCTGGACACGCTGCGGGAGGCGCACCGGGCGCTGACGGCCTGCGAGGACCCGAGGATGGCGGCGCGCGTCCTGATCGCCATCGCCGCGGTGCACGAACGACACGGCAGGACCGACGAGGCGATCGCCGCCCTGGAGGACGCGGCGGGTGCCCTGCGCGCACTGGAGGCGTTCCACTACGAGGCCGAGGCGAGGGTGGCCATGGCCAAGATCCTGGAGGCCCGGGAGGAGGACTCGGCGCGGCGCCGCGCTCTGGTGCGGAGGGCGGCGGAGATCTACGAGTCCGAAGGCAACCCGGAGGCAGGGGAGTTGAGGCGGTGGCTGGGGCGGATGTCCGGTGAGGGGGATGTGTGAGGTGTGGCGGACGAGGCTGTCTGACACCCGCCGAGCCCGCAGCGGACAGGAGCTCCGGACGCCCCGGAGCGCCGCCTAGCCGAGGGGTTCGGTCGTCGCTTGGGGGCGGATGCGGAGGGCGATGTCTTCCTCGCGTGCGTCGCCGATTCGTAGCGTCGTGATGGTGTCTGTCAGGGGAAGGTCTGCGCGTAGGCAGGTGTAGAGGGCGGCGGCTGCGAGGCTGTGTTCGGATGGTGGTCCGGTCAGCGACGCCTTCGCTGAGCGGGATGCCGGACGTGCGTTGGAGGTCGGGGCGCCTGGCTCAGTCGAGGGGCTTGGTCGTCGCCTGGGGTCGGATGCGGAGGGTGACGTCTTTCTCGCGACGCGCGTCGCCGATCCGTAGCATCACGGCGGTGTCCGTCAGGGAAGGTCCGGGCGTAGGCAGGTGTAGACGGTGGCGGCTGCGAGGCTGTGCCCGGACGGTGGTCCGGTCAGCGGCGCTTTCACACAGTGGGGCGCCTGATGTGTGTTGCAGGTCAGGCGTGCGGCTCGGTCGTCGCTTGGGGGCGGATGCGGAGCGCGACGTCTTCCTCGCGTGCGTCGCCGATTCGTAGGGTCGCGATGGTGTCTGTCAGGGGAAGGTCCGCGCGTAGGCAGGTGTAGACGGCGGCCGCCGCGAGGCCGGCGGCGGCTGGTGGTCCCGTGATTGCCGCCTCCACGAGACGCCCGTCCCGGAGAGCGGCCAGGCAGCCGCCGCCGGACAATGTCGACGCGGCGAGCAGTGCGCCGGGGTAGCGGTCGAGGGTGTCATGCGCCCAGTTGATCGCTTCGGTGGCCGTCGCGGCCGGGTCGCGGCGCAGCAGTACCGACGCGCTCTCGGTCAGCCGGGTGTCCCGCTCGGCGTCGTCGCAGGCCAGGTGCGTGAACGTGCCGGGCTCCTCGCCCGCCGTGTCGCCGACTGCCGCCGGATGGCGTCGCACGACGACGGTCGCGGGGTCCTGGTCCCGGATCACCGATGTGGTCACCGTCCAGGACGTGACGACGTCGGCCGCCGGTTCGGGGCGTGGTGGCGGCGACGGGGCGGGCGGTGCGGTTCGCGGCTCCGGCAGCTCCATCAGCCCGTACACCGCCGTCCGCAGCCGGGCGAGCGCGAGACCCGGTTCGGCGAAGGCGTGGTCGGCCACGGCGGCGTACCGCCCCGGGGCGGGCGGACGGAGCGCGTGGCGCAGTTGGGCGTACAGATCGCCGTGCGGGTCGAACCGGGGCGCGGTACGGCCGAGTTCGGCGATCGCCGTGCCCGGCACGGAGTCGTGGCCGAACGCACCGAGCAGGACGGGCTTGCCGAGCGCCGCCCCGTACAGCGTCACCGAACCGTGATCGCCGACGACCGCCGATGCCGCGACGAGCACCGACTGCCACGCGCCCACCGGCGGAACCAGCAGCAGGCCCGCCTCCAGGGCGGCGGCGGCCTGCACGTTCCGGATCTGCCAACTGCCGTGTGCCGCCCAGATGTTGGGGTGGACGATCGCGGCCACCCGGTACTCGTCGCAGGGCAGCGCGGCAAGCAGCCGCGCCGGGAGATCGGGCGTCCGGCCGAGCAGCGAGGTGCTGCCCCAGGTCGAGCTGAGCACCACCAGATGCTGGTCGTCGCGCAGGCCGAGCGCGCGTCGGTACGCGGCTGCCCGCCCCGCGCCGGCGCGCAGTTCGTCGTAGACCGGGTCGCCGACGAGCAGGGTGCGCCCCGCTGCCTTCGGATGGGCGGCGACCAGCTGCTCCTCCTGGGCCGGATGGGAGAGGGCCAGCCAGGCCCGGCCTGCTTCGAGCAGCCTGTCCGGTACGACACCGGAGAGGCGGTCCCGCGCCGAGCGCGAGTCCGGCACGAACTTCTGGAAGCCGATGCCGTGCGGCAGGACGAGGACCGGGCACGCGCCGTCGGGCACGTCTATGTTCTCGCTCGCCGAGACGATCAGGTCGGGCGTGATCCGGCCTAGCTGATCCCACGGCATGACCCGGCAGCCGGAGGCGTGCAGCAGATCGAGGACTCCGTCGTTGAAGGCGGAAGTGCCGTCGTACGCGAAGACGACGCTCACCCGGCTGTCGCCGCGCAGCAGGGCCGGCAGACACTCCAGGACACGCGCCGTCGACGTCACCGTGCGAGCGGCTACGACCAGGGTCTTCTCACTGCGGAAGGTGGTCCAGCGGTCGGCGTCGTGCCCGACGGGGACGCGCAGGGGCCCACCGCCGTTCATGCCCGCCCAGAGGCGCGCTGCAGAACAGCCCGCCCGTCACGCGCCCGCCCGTCACGCCGCTGGCTGCCGCCCGACCGCCGCCGCTGGCTGCTGGCCGCCCGGCTGCTGGCTGCTGGCCGCTGGCCGCTGGCCGCTGGCCGCTCGCCGCTGGCCGCTCGCCGCTCGCCGCTCGCCGCTCGCCGCTCGCCGCTCGCCGCTCGCCGCTCGCCGCTCGCCGCTCGCCGCTCGCCGCTCGCCGCTCGCCGCTCGCCGCTCGCCGCTCGCCGCTCGCCGCTCGCCGCCATCGTCGACCTATCGCAGTTCAAGCCGCGCCACAACCTTTCCCCGAGAGCCCCTCCGATGAGCTGGGCACACGTTACCGGCGCAGCCCGCCAAGGCGCCGTGCGGGCTCCGGCGCCGTCACCTGCGGGCCCGACGCCCGGCGACCCCCGCGAGCAACCTGCCGCGCTGTTCCCCGGACGCCGCGAGGTCCGCGCCCACCAGAGCGAGCGCTGTCGCGCCGTCCAGCACCGCACGGTCGGCGCCCGGTGTCTTGCCGTGCGCCCACCGTCCGCCGCAGGCTGCGCCGTCTCACGGACGCGGGTGTCCTCGCCTTCCGCTGCGACCTCGCCGCCCCACTGGCAGGACACCCGGTGCCGGTGACCCTGCTCGCCCAGGCACCGGCCCGCGACATGGGCGTCGTCCACCGCACGCTCGCCGCCCTCCCTGAATGCCGACTGGTCGCGGGCGTCACCGGTCCCGCCAACGTCCTCGCCACCCTCTGGGTCCACGACATCGCGGACATCCAGCGCCGCGAGACCGCGCTCTGCGCCCGTCTCCCCACCCTGACCGTCACGACCGCATCGTCGGCCTGCACACGGTCAAGCGCATGGGGCATCTGCTGGACGCCGCGAGCCGCCGGACCGGCATACAGCCGATCTCGCCCTGGTAGCAGGGGTGTTGTGTCGGGTGAACGCCCACAGCAGGAGGCCGAGGCAGCTGAACGCGGCCCCCAGTGCGCATACGGCTCCCCAGCCGGCCACCGTGTAGAGGGAGGTCGCGGCGATGGCGCCGGTGGCGCTGCCGATGGAGTAGAAGACCATGTACCCGCCGATCAGCCGGCTGCCCGCGTCCGGGTGCAGGGCGTAGATCAGGGTCTGGTTGGTGACATGGACCGCCTGCACGGCGAGGTCCAGCAGGATCACGCCGACGGCGAGCGCCCAGAGCGAGCTGCGGGTGAAGGCCAACGGCAGCCATGAGGCGGCGAGCAGGGCGAGCGCGATGCCGGTGGTCCGCCCGGAGAGCCCGCGGTCGTTCAGGCGGCCCGCCACGGTCGCGGCCAGCGCGCCGGCGACACCGATCAGGCCCAGCGCCCCGATCGCGCTGTGGGACAGGAAGTACGGGGCCTCGCTGAGCGGCAGCGCGACGCTGCTCCACAGGGTGCTGAAGGCGGCGAAGACCAGCAGGCCGAACAGGGCCCGGATCCGCAGCAGTCGTTCCCGTGCGAAGAGGGTGACCGTGGAGCGCAGGAGTTGTCCGTAGCGCAGAGGTGTCGGCGGTACGGCACCGTGGCGCGGCAGCACGCGGCACAGGACCAGGGCGAGCAGCGTGGTGAGTGCTGCCGATGCGAGGTAGACGGAGCGCCAGCCCGCGAGATCGGCGATGAGTCCGGATGCGGTGCGGGCGAGCAGGATGCCGATGACCACACCGCTGGTGACGAGACCGACGACCCGTCCGCGCCCGGCGGCAGGCGCCAGTGACGCCGCGAAGGCCACCAGCGTCTGCGTGACGACTGCGAGAAGCCCCATCGCGGCCATGCCCGCGAGCAGGACCGCCGCCGTGCGGGCGACGGCCACCACGACCAACGCCCCTGCCAGGAGCAGAAGTTGGGCCACGATGAGCCGTCTGCGGTCGGCCATGTCGCCCAGCGGCACGAGGAAGAAGAGGCCGAGGCCGTATCCGACGTGCGTGAGGGTGACGACGCCGCCGACGAGCGCCGGGCTCATGGCGAGGTCGTGGCCCATGGTCACCAGGAGCGGCTGGGAGAAGTAGACGTTGGCCACCGCGGCGCCGCAGGCGACGGCGAACAGGATGACGACGCCGCGGGACAGGGCGAACGTGGGGCCTTCCCTGTCTCGGTCCTCGGTCCGTCGTGGCGCAGCCTTGCAGTTGCCGGGCATCAGCACTCCTCACGTACTTCTCCGCCGTCTCCGCGTATCTGGTTTCATCTTGCTACCAGTGACGGTGACAGTAGCCCCGCTTGGTAGCATGTTGCAACCAATGTGAGAGTGAGGGGCGCCATGGTGACCAGGACCCGCTTCGACGACAGTGAATGCCCCGTCGCCCGGTCGGTCGACGCGATCGGCGACTGGTGGTCCCTGCTGATCGTGCGGGACGCCTTCGACGGAAGCCGGCGCTTCGGGGAGTTCCAGCGCAGCCTCGGCGTCGCCAAGAACATCCTCACCGCGCGCCTTCGCACCCTCGTCGCCGGCGGTGTCCTCGAATCCGTCCCCGCGTCGGACGGCAGCGCCTACCGCGAGTACGTACTGACTCCGAAGGGCAAGGCGCTCTTCCCCGTCATCGTGGCCCTGCGGCAGTGGGGCGAACAGAACTTCTTCGCCCCCGATGAACCGCACTCGGAGCTGGTCGACCGCCGGGAGGGGAATCGCCTCCGCGCACTGGAGGTGCTGTCCGCGGACGGCCGACGTCTTGACCCCGACGACACCGCCGTCCACAAGGTCTCGGCCCAGTGAGCCGAGTCAATGAGCCGAGTCAGTGAGCCGAGCCGGTGAGCCGAGTCAGTGACCCGCGTCAGAGCGCCGCGCCGAAGGCCTGCGTCCACCAGGGGCCGCCGGAGCCGTTGTGGATGCCCACGCCGAGCTCCTTGAAGGAGCAGTTGAGGATGTTGGCCTTGTGGCCCTCGCTGTTCATCCAGGAGTCCATGACCGAGGCCGGGGTCTGCTGGCCGCGTGCGATGTTCTCGCCGTACGTGCTCCAGCGGTAGCCGGCCGCGGTGATGCGGTCGCCGGGGTCCTTGCCGTCGGGGCTCGTGTGGTCGAAGTAGTCGCGGGCGGCCATGTCGGCGGAGTGATTGGTGGCCGCGGTGGCGAGCTTGCTGTTGGAGGTGACGGGGCCACAACCCGCCTTGGAACGCTCGGTGTTGACCAGCGCGATGACCTGGTCGGCGACGCCGCTCGGCGTGGCCGGCGGCGGGGCGGCGGTCTTCGTCGGCTTCGGCGTGGGCTTCGCCTTGGTGGGGGTCGGGGAGGGCTTCGCCTTCGTCTTGGTCGGCTTGGGCTTGGCCTTGGCCTTGGTCTTGCTCGGCGACGCGGAGGGCTTCGGCGACTTGCTCGGGCTCTTGGAGGGCGAGGCGCTGATGGGGGACTCCGTGGCCGCCGCGGTGGAGGGCGAGGTCTCCTCCGACTCCGGAGTGGCGAGGACGTAGGCCGTACCGCCGCCGATCAGCAGGGCGGCGGCAGCGGCCGCCACGGTCGCGTTGCGACGGCGGCGCCTGGTGCGCCGCAGGCGGGCCCGGCCGCGTGCCGACGGGGCGGCCGAGTGGGCGGCCGAGGGCGCCGCGTGGGCGTTCGCCACCGTGACGAGGCCCGGTGCCGCGACCCGGTCCGCGAGCGCCGCCGCCACCGGGACCAGGCCGAGGGCGATGAGCAGCCGCTCCGCCGGCACCAGGTTCGACCAGTGGCTCGCGCAGGCCGCGCAGTCGCGGGCGTGCCGGGCGAGCCGCTTGCGCCAGAGGGCGGAGGGTGCGCCGTCCCAGCCGGCGGCTATCTGCTCCAGCTGGACACAGCGCGGATCGGCCGCCAGCGCGCGCACCACCACGCGGGCCGTCTCCAGCTGGGCCTTCATCCGCTGCACCCGTACCGCAGTGTGCTGCGGCGTCTGCTCGAGCGCGGCGGCGACCTCGACCCTGGAGAGCTCGCCCGCGGACTCCAGCCACCACAGGGAGAGCAGCGCGCGGTCGTCCTCGTCCAGCCAGCGGGTGGCCTCGGCGGTCTCGCGGCGCTGGCCGGAGAGCCCGAGGCGGGCGATGGTCAGGTCGACGAAGTCGGCGCCCGGGTCGACCACGTCGTACGCGTCGGCGAGCCCACCGCCGGCCGGTATCGGCTCGGCCCCGCGCCCGCGCCAGTGGCCGCGAATCTGATTCATCGTGATGGCCACGAGCCAGCTGCGGAAACTCTCCGGGCTGCGCAGCCCCTCAAGGCCCGCGAGCACGCGGAGCATGGTCTCCTGCACCACGTCGTCCACGTCCGCGTGGCCGTTCAGGGCCCGGCCGACGATGTTGTAGACCAGCGGCAGGTACTCGGCGACGAGGTCGTCCTGTGCCTGCTCGTTCCCCGCCCGTGCCGCCATGATCATCGCGACTTCACGTTCACTGCTCACGGTTGTCCACTCTCTGTCCTGGGACCTGTCTCCTCCGACAGAAGGGGAGATCCCTGGTCTCCGCCCCGATAACAGAAACCTGAGAGACAGCGGGAAATTGACCGCGGTCTTTACGGACAATGCGCCCAAGGTGGGCCAAATGCTCCCCGTGGGGGTGCGGTTGCCGTCCCTCCTGCCCGCGAACGGTGCCACGACACCGGCGGCCGGCGCCAGCAAGAGTGGGGGATGCCACGATGTGGGGGCAGGAGGCACGCGTGGGCACAGGGGGAACGTATGGAAGAGGCGAGCGCTCGGCCTCGTCGACGCAAGGCGCTGTTCTGGCTGCTCGCCGGATGCGTGGTGTGGACGCTGGCGGTGGTCGTCTGGGCCGCCGTCGCCCTGCTCACCCCGGACGCTCCACCGCCCGAGGAGGCGGTGGAGCGCAGGGCCGCGATGCATCACGACCAGCATCACCCGGGCACGCGCTTCTATGTGCCGACGTACGCCAAGACGCGGCAGGACGGCACCTCCGTGCTCCGGTACCGGGTCGGCAACAGCGACGACTCGGGAGTCGCCGACTTCCTCCGGACGTACGACATCACCGCCGAGCCGCGGCGGACCGGCCCGTCCGAGGAGCGGTACGCCGACCGCTTCGACGGGGTGCGGCGCACCGTCACGGTCGTCTACGCCCAACCGGCCGACGACGAAGGCCACTTCGACTCGGCGGCGCGGATCACGGTCAGGGCGCGGTGAGACGCGCCAGGACCGAGTCCAGGCTTTCCTGCTGTCCGGTGCCTCAGCCGACGCATGCCCCCAGGGCCTCGATGAGCCGCCTCGCGCGCGCGTCGCCATGGCCGATCATGCGGTTCGCCGTGTAGGCGAAGCCGACCCCGAACTCGTCGTCGCCGAAGGCGAATTGGCCGCCCGAGCCGTCGTTGCCGAAGCTGCGGGCGCCGAGCATCGGGCGGAACCGGGGCGCGTCGAGCAGGAAGCCGGCGCCCCAGCGTGCGCCCAGGTCGGGGAAGCCGGACCAGGACGGGCCCGCCGTCAGCTCGCGCAGCGCGTCGGTGACGGTGTCCGCCGCGAGCAGCCGGGGCGCGCCGTCGACCCCGGTCGCCGCGGCCGCGTACAGCGTCGCGAGACCGCGCGCCGACGACACCGCGCCCGCGCCGGGAATCTCGGCGCGCAGCAGCGCCGGGTCGTTCCAGCCGTGCGGTTCGTCGAGGCCGGGGAAGGCGAACGCCCCGTTCATCGTGACGATCCGCATCACGAGCGACTCGGGGTCGGGGTTGCCGGGGCGGCCCGCGGCCTCGGTGAGCCGGGCGAGGTGGGGCATCTCCTCCTTGGGCAGACCGATCCACGTACGCAGCCCGAGGCGGTCACCGACGGCCTCGCGGAAGTACGCGCCCGGTGTGCGCCCCGTGATGCGGCGGATCAGCTCACCGAGGACGAAGCCGAAGGTGTGCCCGTGGTACTCGTGGGCGGCGCCCGGCTCCCACAGCGGCTTCTGCTCCTCGATCGCGCGGACCACCGGCGTCCACGCGGTGATCTCGTCGAAGGTGAGGGAACGGTCGAGGGCGGGGAGTCCGGCGCGGTGCGCGAGGACCATGCGCGGGGTGATCGTCTCCTTGCCGCCGCGTGCGAACTCCGGCCAGTGCACGGCCACCGGAGCGTCCAGGTCCAAGCGCCCTTCCTGGGCGAGCAGATGGACGCAGACACTGACGACGCCCTTGGCGCAGGAGAAGACCGGTACGACGGTGTCCTCGTCCCACGGGCGCCCGGTCCGCTCGTCCGCGACACCGCCCCACAGGTCGACGACCTTGCGCCCGTCGACGAACACCGCGACGGACGCGCCGAGTTCACCGGACTCCTCGAAGTTGTCGGTGAACGCGTCCGCGACCGCCCCGAACCGTTCGTCGGCCCATCCGCCGTGCTCCACCGTGACTCCTCATCCGTTGATCATCGACCGGGTCACGGTATGAGGCGGTGGCGTCCTGCTCCAGCGATTTTCAGTTGACCCCTCGCTCGCGCCCCTCCCAGTAGGGCCGGCGCAGCTTGTACTTCTGGAGCTTTCCGGTGGCCGTGCGGGCCAGTTCGGCGCGGAACTCCACCGAGGTGGGGGCCTTGAAGCCGGCCAGGTGTGCCTTGCAGTGCCGGATCAGGTCCTGTTCCCTGGCCTCGGTGCCGGAAGCGAGGACCACCAGCGCCTTGATCGTCTCGCCCCATTTCTCGTCCGGCACCCCGATCACCGCGACCTCGGCCACCGCGGGATGGCTGAACAGGACGTCCTCCACCTCGATCGAGGAGACGTTCTCACCGCCGGTGATGATCACGTCCTTCTTGCGGTCGCTGATCGTGAGGTGCCCGTGCTCGCCGATGCTCCCGCCGTCGCCCGTGTGGAACCAGCCGTCCTCGAGGGCCTCGGCGGTCTCGGCGGGCTGCTCCCAGTAGCCCTCCAGGATCACGTTCGAGCGGGCGAGTACCTCGCCCTCGTCCGAGGTCCGCAGCGTCACCCCGAGGGCGGGCGGACCGGCCTGCACCAGCTTCTCCGCGCGCTCCCGCGGCTCCAGGCCGTCCCACTCGGCGCGCGTGCGGTTGATCGTGAGGAGCGGGGACGTCTCGGTGAGGCCGTAGATCTGGATGAACTCCCAGCCGAGCTCGGACTCGACCCGCTCGACCGTCTGGGTGGGCGGCGGCGCCCCCGCGACGATGACCCGCACCCGGTCCCGGCCGGGGATCTCCCCCTCCCAGGACTGCGCGGCGGCAAGGACCGCGTTGACCACCGCGGGCGCCGCACACAGCACGGTGACGCCGTGCTCGGCGACGCGGCGCAGGATCTCCGTGCCGTCCACCTTGCGCAGCACGATGTGGCGCGCGCCCATGCCGGACATCGCGAACGGCATGCCCCAGCCGTTGGCGTGGAACATCGGCAGCGTGTGCAGATAGACGTCCCGGTCGCTGACACCCGCGTGCAGCGCGAACGTCAGCGCGTTCACCCAGATGTTGCGATGGGTGATCTGTACGCCCTTGGGGCGGGCCGTGGTGCCGCTGGTGAAGTTGATGGTCGCGGTGGCGTTCTCGTCGGGCTCCCAGGGCTCGGGCTCGGTGCCGAAGCGGTACAACTCAGCATCGGCGGCCGCCCCGAGCGTGAAGCGGTGCGCGCAGTCCACGCCCGCCAGACGCTCCGTCAGCTCGGGGTCGACCAGGAGCACACTCGCCCCCGACCGTCCGACGATATGGCTCACCTCGTCGGCCGTGAGCCGGAAGTTCACCGGCACGAGCACCCTGCCGTATCCGCTCACCCCGAAGAACGACGTCAACAGCCGTGCGCTGTTGGGTGAGACCACCGCGACCCGCGCGCCGTGCGGCACCCCGAGCGCGTCGAGCCCGGCGGCCTGGGCCCGCGCCAGCTCACCCACCCGGTGGTAGGTGAGCCCCTGCCAGGGCTCCGCGGGCTGATCCGGTTCGTCGACGATGCCGACGCGGTCCCCGTACACGGTCGTGGCGCGGTCCAGAAAATCAAGGGCACCGAACGGGACGAACATCCTGGCCTCCCGAGCTCAAAGTGATGTACGGCGCCCATAGGACCATGGACACCGCACACCACATACTGGCTCACGGGCTAAGGCGCGGGAGGCTGCTGGGCCTGTGGCGCGTCCTGCAGTCGCCGCAGGGACGCCACCAGCTGATCCACCTCCTCGGACGTGTTGTAGAGGGCGAGCGACGCACGGGCGGCGGACTCCACGCCGTAGTGGGCAAGGGCGGGCTGCGCGCAGTGGTGTCCTGCGCGGATGGCGATGCCGTCACGGTCGAGCCAGTCGGCGACGGCCGCCGGATCGTGCCCCGCGAGGGTGAACGTGAGGACCGCGATCCGGTCGGGCGCCGAACCGAGGACGTCCAGGCCGGGCACCGTCGACATGGCCTGCGTCGCGTACGCGAGGAGCGCGTCCTCGTACGCGGCGACGGCGTCCCGGTCGAAGGACGTGAACCAGTTCAGCGCGGCAAGCAGGCCGACCGCGCCCGAGATGTGACCGGTGCCGGCCTCAAGGCGGTGCGGGACGGGCGCGAACGTCGTCCGCCCGAACTCCACGGACTCGATCATGTTGCCGCCGCCCTGCCACGGGTTCATGGCCTGGAGGATCTCCGGTTTCGCGTACAGGGCGCCGATGCCGGTCGGGGCGAACAGCTTGTGCCCGGAGAAGGCGTAGAAGTCAGCGTCCAGATCTGTCACGTCCACCGGGAAGTGCGCGACGGCCTGCGCCCCGTCGACCAGGACCTTCGCGCCGTAGCGATGCGCGAGTGCGGTCATCTCCTTCACCGGAGGGACGGTGCCGAGGACGTTCGACGCGTGGCTGATGGCGACCAACTGCGTGCGGTACGAGAGGAGATCGGCGTACGCGTCCTGATCGATTTCCCCGTCGAGGGTGAGCGGGATCGGGACGACGCGGGCCCGGGTCTCCTTCGCGAGCAGCTGCCACGGCACGATGTCGGAGTGGTGTTCCAGGACCGGCACCAGAATGTCGTCCCCGGGGCCGAGGTTCGCCCGGCCCCAGCTCTGGGCGACCAGGTTGATGGCCTCGGTCGTCCCGCGTACGAAGACGATGTCGTCCGGCGAACCGGCCCCCAGGAACCCGGCGACCGCGGCCCGCGCCGCCTCGTACAGCTCGGTGGCCTCGCGCGCCATGGTGTGCGCGCCGCGGTGGATGTTGGAGTTGGCGGCGGAGTAGTAGGCACCGAGCGCCTCGATGACCTGGCGCGGCTTCTGCGTGGTGGCGCCGTTGTCGAGCCAGACCAGGGGGTGCCCGTTCACCGTGCGGTGCAGGATCGGGAAGTCCTTGCGGGCCGACTCGGGGGAGAAGGCGGGTGGTTGGGGGCCGGGGAGCGCGGCGGTCGTCGGGTCCGCGAGCAGTTCCTGGGCCGACGGCACGGGCGGCGTCGCCGGGACCCCCGGAGTCGGCGGCACCTCCGGAACCGTGCCGCCCGAAGCCTCCGCCAGCCCCGGCAGCCGACCCGTGAGGTCAGGAATAGTCATGGTAGTTCGACACCTCGACGTTCTGCAGGACGGCGATGGCGTCCTCCACCAGGACCGCCGTGTTGAAGTACGCCGTCATCAGGTACGACGTGATGCCCTTCTGGTCGACGCCCATGTTCCGCATGGACAGGCCCGGTTCGACCTCGTCCGCGACGCCCGCGGGACGCAGCCCGACCACGCCCTGCTCGGCCTCGCCCGTCCGCATCAGGAGGATCTCGGTGGTGCCGACGGAGACGCCGGAGCCGTTGGAGAACCGCACCTTGTCCGACGGCAGCAGCGGCACGCCGCGCCAGGTGAGCAGCGGGCTGCCGAAGCGGCTGTCGATCACCGGGGGCACACCGCGCCGCGTACATTCGCGGCCGAACGCGGCGATGGCTTTGGGGTGCGCGAGGAAGAAGCCGGGCTGCTTCCACACCTTGGTCAGGAGCTCGTCCAGGTCGTCGGGCGTGGGCGCACCGGTGCGCGACTGGACGCGCTGCCCGGCGGAGACGTTGTTGAACAGGCCGTACTCGGGGTGGTTCAGGAGCGAGGACTCCTGGCGTTCGCGCAGCGCGGCGACGGTGAGGTTGGACTGGGCCCGGGTCTGGTCGATGGGGCCGTTGTAGAGGTCGGCGACCTTGGTGTGCACACGGAGCACCGTCTGCGCGAGGGTCATGTGGTACTCGCGCGGCGCGTCCTCGTAGTCGACGAACGTGCCCGGCAGGTCGACCTCCCCGACGTGCCCCGCGCTGAGGTCCACCGGCACCTCGGCGCCCGGCGTCATCATCTCGCCCTCCGCGTACGCCGCGCACGCGCCCCGCAGCGTCTCGTCGCGGTCGATGAGTGCCGCGAGCGCGCTGCGGTCCGCGCAGAGCGCGATGCCGGGGGTGAGCGCCTTGACGCGGTAGGGCATCGCCTCGGTGCGGGTCCACGCGCCGAGGTCGAAGAACTGTCCGTCACCGATGACTTCGAGCAGCGCGTCCTCGCCGTACCGCCCCGTCACCCGCTTCTCGGCCCGGCCCCGTACGACGACCCAGAGCCGGTCGGCGGGGTCGCCCTCCTGGGTCAGGACCTGACCGGCCTCGAAGGTGACCTCGGTGAAGGCGCCGGCGAGCTCCGCGAGCAGCGCGTCGTCGGCCTCGCGGAGGTAGGGCACCTCGCGTAAGTCGCCCGCCACTACGCGGTGCGAGTCGCCTTCCTCGTACGTGGTGATGCGGTCGTCGCCGAGCACGAAGGTGCGGCGGCGGTTCACCCGGTAGGTGCCCGACTCGACGTCCACCCACGGCAGCGCGCGCAGCAGATAGCGCGGGGTGATGCCGCGCATCTGCGGGGTGGTCTTGGTGGTCGTCGCGAGTTGCCGTGCGGCATCCGGGCCGAGGGTCAGACGGTCGGTCACTGGAACCTCCTGGAAGACGGTGCGAAGACGGTGCTCTGGGCGTGTGGCGCCGATCGTCTTCTCGTCGTTCCCGGGCCGCAAGTGGCGATTTTTCAGGGCTGATTGAGGAAAGGCCTGAAATGGCTGACCTACCGGTCACGAACCCCAGGCAGACCTTTCCATACGACCCCCGGGAATTCCCCGCACGGCAGATATCAGGCTCAAATCAGCCCAATACCGGAACTAGGCGCCCCTGCAAAACGCGCTTATGGCTCACCGCTCGGCCGTGGATTTCAAGCCGCCGCGGGTGGCCGGGTCTTGTGACCTTGTGCCGGTCTCGTCATACTCGGCGCCGTTGCCGGGCGGGACGCGACCACGTCACTGCTTGGCATGCTCATGTCTGTAACTCCCCGGGGCCGCCCCACTGGAACGGCTCCAACCCCCCATGGAGGTACTGAGTGAGAACCCCACAGTTGCGCACGCGCCGCCTCGTCATGGCCGGAGCGAGCGTCGCCGCCCTGGTCGCGGGAAGCCTGACCATGGCGAACACCAGCACCGCGGCACCCACCCCCACTGCCGACACCCTGTCGTCGGCCGCCGCAGGTGACCTCGCGACATCGCTGGCCGCCGACCTGAAGGGCGACACGGCCGGCGCGTACTACGACGCGAAGGCGCGGAACCTGGTCATCAACGTCGTCGACGAGGCCGCGGCCGAGCAGGTGCGCGAGGCGGGCGCCGTGGCCAAGGTGGTCAGCCACACCAAGACCGCGCTCGAAGCGGCGAAGATGGAGCTCAACGCCAGTTCCGTGCCCGGCACTTCGCGTGCCGTCGACCCCGTGACCAACAAGGTCGTCGTCACCGCCGACAGCACCGTCAAGGGCGCCGAACTGCGGAAGCTGAAGAAGGCCGTCGCCGCGCAGGACGGCAAGGCCGTGCTCAAGCGGACAGCGGGGAAGTTCTCGCCGCTGATCGCGGGCGGCGACCCGATCTACAGCTCGGGCGGCCGCTGTTCGCTCGGCTTCAACGTCGTCAAGGACGGCGCGCCGCACTTCCTCACCGCGGGCCACTGCACCGAACTCGCGGGCACCAGCTGGTCCGACAGCCAGGGCGGCGCCGAGATCGGCCAGGCCGTCGACTGGACGTTCCCCGGAGCCGACCACGCCCTGGTGAAGTACACGGCCGATGTGCCGCACCCGAGCGAGGTCAATCTCTACAACGGCTCCACCCAGCAGATCACCGGCGCGCGCGAGGCCGTCGTCGGTGAGCAGGTACAGCGCAGCGGCAGCACCACCCAGCTGCACGACGGCTCCGTGCAGGGACTCGACGTCTCGGTCTCCTACCCGCAGGGCACCGTGGACGGTCTCATCCAGACCGACGTGTGCGCCGAGCCCGGTGACAGCGGCGGCTCGCTCTTCGCGGGCAGCGACGCACTGGGCCTGACCTCCGGCGGCAGCGGCAACTGCTCGTCCGGCGGCCAGACGTTCTTCCAGCCGGTGACGGACGCCCTCGCGGTGTACGGAGCGCAGATCGGCTGACCTGAATCGCACCGGAGCACGGGTTGGCCGGAGCACCGGATAGCCGGGCGAGGAGTCGGGAAGGATGGTCCCGGTGCGGTCGTGATCACCGATCGCGCCGGGGCGGTCCCTCTCCGATGTGAGGGGCGGCCCCCTTCCGGGGCAGGGGACGGTCCCTTCCGGTGCGAGAAGGGTGCAGCGATGACACATTCGGCCCCAGGACGGCTCGTCATCTCGCGGGCGACGCCCGACGACTGGCGGACGGTCGTCGAATGGGCGGCGGGCGAGGGATGGAACCCGGGTCTCAGAGACGTGCCCTCCTTCTTCGCGCAGGACCCCGAGGGATTCTTCATCGGCCGGGTGGACGGTGAGGCGGCCTCCGCGATCTCGGTCGTCAACTACGACGACCAGTACGCCTTCCTGGGCTTCTACCTGGTCCGCCCCGACCTGCGGGGCCGGGGCCACGGCCTCGCCACCTGGAACACGGCCCTCGCCCACGCGGGCAGGCGGACCGTCGGCCTCGACGGCGTCGTCACCCAGCAGGACAACTACCGCCGCTCGGGCTTCGAGTTCACCCACACCACCATGCGCTACCTGGGCCCCGCACCCACTGGCGCGCCAACTCCCGCGAACATCCGGCCCGTTGAGGCGGCCGGGCTGCGCGCCATCACCGCGTACGACGCCGCGAGCCATCCCGCCGACCGCCCGCGCTTCCTGGACCCCTGGCTCACCGCTCCCGGACACCGCGCCCTCGCCCGCATCGTCGACGGCCGCGTGACCGGGTACGGAGTGCTGCGCCCCGCCCGCGAAGCCCTGCGCATCGGGCCGCTGTTCGCCGACACGCGCGCCGACGCCGAGGCGCTCTTCGACGCGCTGACCGCCGAGGCGGACGGCGCTCCGGTCGCCATCGACGTGCCCGAGACACAGCCCGAGGCCGTCGCCCTCGCCGAGAGCCGCGGCCTGAAGCCCACATTCGAGACCGCCCGGATGTACACGGGCCCGGTCCGGCCGCTCGCCCAGGAGCGGGTCTTCGGCGTCGCGACGCTGGAGCTCGGCTGACGCGGCGGGCCGGACCCCACCGGGCCCGGCCCGCACGCCATCGCCCTACGTGATCGTCAGCCGCTGCTTCGCCTTCGCCTCGGAGCTGTTGCCGACGTACAGGTCCACCGCCCCCGCCTCGACCCGGAATTCACCGCCCTCGGCGTTCGTCCAGAACCCGAGGTCATCGGCGCCGAGCAGGAAGCGGACCGTCGTCGACTTGCCCGCTCCCAGCGTCACCCGGCGGAACCCGCGCAGTCTGCGCACCGGCTGCGCGATGCTCGCCGCGATGTCGTGGACGTACAACTGGACGACCTCGTCGCCCGCCCGGTCACCGGTGTTGGCGACCGTGACCGAGACCTCCACGGTGTCGCCCGTGCGCAGGGCGCCCGCCGAGACGCGGTCGCGGCTCAGCTTCGGGGCGCCGGTCTCGAAGGTCGTGTAGCTGAGCCCGTGGCCGAAGGCGAACTGCGGCTCCGGCGGCAGGTCCAGATACTTGGACGTGTACTTGTTGTCCGCGGCGTACGGACGGCCCGTCGACTCCCGGTTGTAGTGGACGGGGATCTGGCCGACCGTACGCGGGAACGAGACGGGCAGCTTGCCGCCGGGAGCGACCTCGCCGAACAGCACGTCGGCGATGGCGTTCCCGGCCTCGAGCCCCGGGTGCCAGGCCTCGAGAACGGCGGGCGCCCTGTCCAGCCAGTCGCCGATCGTCAGCGGGCGTCCGTTGACCAGGACCACCACGAACGGCTTGCCCGTCCCCGCGATCGCCTCGATCAGCTTCTCCTGCGCGCCGGGCAGGCCGATGTCGCTGCGCGCCGCCGCCTCGCCGCTCATCGCCGGGGGCTCACCGACCACCACGACGGTGACATCGGCGCCCTTGGCCGCGGCGACCGCCGCCGGGATGCCACGGGTGTCCTTGCCCTCCGGGTCGACTCCCTTCGCGTACGTCACCTTCGCGTCCGGAGCGGCGCGCTTGACCGCGTCGAGCACCCTCCCGGCGGGGAACTTCTTCGTGGCGCCGGGGAACGTCCAAGTCCCAAGCAGATCCTCGGAGTTGCCGAACGGCCCGACGACCGCGATCGACCCGGTGGACTTCTTGAGCGGGAGTGCCCGGCCGGCGTTCTTCAGGAGCACCATGGAGCGGGCCGCCGTCTCGCGGGCCGCCTTGCGCGCCGCCGCGGAGGGCTTGTCGATGGCGGTTCCCTCGTCGACGTACGGATGCTCGAAGAGCCCCAGGGCGAACTTCAGGTTCAGGATCCGCGCGACCGCCTCGTCGAGCCGCCGCTCGCTGATCCTTCCGCCGCTCAGCAGCTTCTTGCCGTGCTTGGCCAGGTCCGTGCTCGCCATCTCCATGTCGACGCCGGCGTTGAGCGCGAGACGGGCCGCGTCGGCGCCGTCCTCGGCGAAGCCGTGCGCGATCAGCTCGTCGACGCCGTTCCAGTCGCTGACGACGAATCCTTCGAAGCCCCACTCCTTGTGCAGTACGTCGATGAGGGTGTGGGAGTTGGCGTGCGCCGGGACGCCGCTGATCGTGTTGAAGGAGGCCATCACCGTGGCCACCCCCGCGTCCAACGCGGCCTTGAACGGCGGCAGATACAGATTGCGCAGCCGGGACTCGGACACGTCGACGGTGTTGTAGTCACGGCCGCCCTCGGCCCCGCCGTACGCGACGAAGTGCTTGGCGCAGGCGGCGATGCGGTCCTTGTCCGCCAGGCCCGCACCCTTCTCGCCCTGATAGCCCTCCACCTTGGCCACGGCGAACGCCGTCGTCAGATACGGGTCTTCGCCGCAGCCCTCGGCGACGCGGCCCCAGCGCGGCTCGTGCGTGACGTCCATCATCGGCGAGAACGTCCAGTGCACGCCGTTCGACCGTGACTCCTTCGCGGAGATCTCGGCGTCCCGCCGGGTGACCTCCGGGTCGAAGCTCGCCGCCTGGGCGAGGGGGATCGGGAACGTGGTCCACAGACCATGGATGACATCGAGCCCGAAGAGCAGCGGGATGCCGAGCCGGGACTCCTCGACGGCGATGCGCTGCAGGGCGTTGCTGTTCTCGGCGCCGAAGATGTTCAGTACGGAACCGAGCCGTCCCGCGCGCGCCGCGTCCTCGACGTCCTTGGTCTCAGTGCCGCCGGGGCCCGTGCTGACGGCCCACGGCAGTTGCTGCAGCTGGCCCAGTTTCTCTTCGACAGTCATACGGTCGAGCAACTTCTTGACCCTCGGGTCGGGGCGGCTCCGCCGCTGTGGCGCGGCCTGGGCGCTTCCCGTACCGGCGGCGGTGAAGCCGCTTCCTGCAACGGCCGTGCCGCCGATCGCGGACAGCAGAGAACGCCTTCGTAGCTCTCGCATGTATTCGCTTTCTCGAATCAGGAAGTCGGTAACGGTACCTCTTTCCGATGCCTGTCCCGGTGAAGCTTGACCTCAAGAAAGCTTGAGGTTCTAAGTTCCTCTCATGAGCATGGAAACGACAGCCTGGACCCAGCTGCAGAGCGTCATGAACGCCGAGCAGGACAGCCGCCCCTTCGCCCGCGCCACGCTGCGCCGCATCGGCAGGTTCGCCCGCCCGCACCGGCGCCGCATCGCCCACTTCGTACTCCTGAGCGTCGTGACCGCGCTCCTCGCCGTCGCGACCCCCGTTCTCGCGGGCAATGTCG
Source organism: Streptomyces sp. NBC_01381 (assembly GCF_026340305.1). NCBI lineage: Bacteria > Bacillati > Actinomycetota > Actinomycetes > Kitasatosporales > Streptomycetaceae > Streptomyces > Streptomyces sp. NBC_01381. Next base: position 3,187,003 of record NZ_JAPEPI010000002.1, read on the forward strand.
TGAACGCGATCGTCTCTGACGGAGAGTCATCTCTTGTCGTCCGGTACGCCCTGCTCATCGCCGCCATCGCCATCGCCGAGGCGGGACTCGGCCTGCTCAGCCGCTGGCTGTCGGCGAACCTGGGGGAGGGGCTCATCCTCGACCTGCGGACCGCCGTCTTCGACCACGTACAGCGCATGCCCGTCGCCTTCTTCACCCGCACCCGCACCGGCGCGCTCGTCAGCCGCCTCAACAACGACGTGATCGGTGCACAACGCGCCTTCAGCAACACCCTCTCCGGGGTGGTCGGCAACATCGTGACCCTGCTTCTCACCCTCGCCGTGATGCTGACGCTCTCCTGGCAGATCACGCTCCTCGCGCTCGTGCTGCTTCCGGTGTTCGTCGTGCCCGCGCGCCGCATGGGCTCCCGGATGGCCAAGCTGCAGCGGGAGGCCGCGCACCACAACGCGGCGATGGGCACCCGTATGACCGAGCGGTTCTCCGCTCCGGGCGCCACGCTGATCAAGCTCTTCGGGCGGCCCGGCGCCGAGTCGGCGGAGTTCGCCGCGCGGGCCCACCGGGTGCGGGACATCGGCGTCCGTACGGCCATGGCGCAGTCCGCGTTCATCACCGCGCTCACCCTCGTCTCGGCCCTCGCGCTCGCTCTCGTCTACGGCCTGGGCGGCTACTTCGCCCTGGAGGGCACGCTGGACGCGGGCGCGGTGGTCTCCCTCGCCCTGCTGCTCACCCGCCTTTACGCGCCGCTGACCTCCCTCGCGGGGGCGCGGGTCGAGGTGATGAGCGCGCTCGTCAGCTTCGAGCGGGTCTTCGAGGTGCTCGACCTGAAACCGCTGATCGACGAGAAGCCGGACGCCCGTGAGGTCCCCTCGGGGCCGGTGGCGGTGGAGTTCGACGACGTCCGCTTCGGCTACCCGTCCGCCGACAAGGTCTCCCTCGCCTCCCTCGAAGAGGTCGCGTCCCTCGACACCCGCGGCGGCGACGAGGTCCTGCACGGACTGTCCTTCCGCGCCGAGCCCGGCCAGACCGTCGCGCTCGTCGGCTCCTCCGGAGCGGGCAAGTCGACGATCGCACAACTGCTGCCGCGCCTGTACGACGCCGACGCGGGGACCGTCCGGATCGGCGGGGTCGACGTCCGTGACCTCACGGCGGTGTCCATGCGCCAGACGCTCGGCATGGTCACCCAGGACGGCCACCTCTTCCACGAGTCGGTCCGCGCCAACCTGCTGCTCGCCCGCCCCGAGGCCACCGAGGACGACCTGTGGGACGTCCTGCGCCGGGCCCGCCTCGAAGACCTCGTGCGCTCCCTGCCGGACGGCCTCGACACGGTGGTCGGCGAGCGCGGCTACCGCCTCTCCGGCGGTGAACGCCAGCGCATGACCATCGCCCGGCTGCTCCTGGCCCAGCAGCGGGTCGTCATCCTCGACGAGGCGACCGCCCACCTGGACAACACCTCGGAGGCCGCGGTGCAGGAGGCCCTCGCCGAGGCGCTGGAGGGCCGCACCGCGATCGTCATCGCGCACCGCCTCTCGACGGTGCGGTCCGCCGACCAGATCCTCGTCGTCGAGGCCGGGCGGATCGTGGAGCGCGGGACGCACGAGGAACTGCTCGCGGTCGACGGGCGCTACGCGGAGCTGTACCGGACGCAGTTCGCGGCCAAGGGCGAGGACGTGGGGGCGGGAGTGGTGAAGGGCGAGGACGTGGAAGTGGCGGCGTAAGGGCCAGGCCTCACGGCTCATGCGGTGTACCGGCGTCTCTGGGCGCCGGTTCGCCTCGTCTCAAGGCCGCCGCGGGGCAGGTTCCGGCGGCGGTGGGACGCGGCCGGCGGGACGGCGCTGAACTCCAGCGCCACCGGCCGTGGTCCACGGCGTCCGCGGCCAGGACCTGATCGCGCCGCGGGCCTGCGGCGCGCTCTCCGCGAGAGGCAGGGGCGCCGCCCGCCGGTGCGCATGCGGAACGGCTCGTGTGACACACCGGCGTCTCAAGGACGCCGGTGTGCCGCATCTCAGAGCCGCTTCGACTTCTGGTGGCCGGATTCCTGCTCCGCCCCCACGAGCCGCAGCACCCCGCCCGAGGCGGGAGCGCGCCCATGGCGCATCGCCGTCGCCACCATCAGGCCCGCGAAGGCCACCGCCGATGCCAGGCCGAACGCGAGCAGGTAGCCGGTCTCCGCGTACAGGATCCGGTCCTCGTCCGAGTCGTCCACCAGGTACCGGGCGAGGACCGCGCCCAGGAGCGTCACCCCCGTCGCCTGCCCGAGGTTGTTGGCCACGCCCATCAGGCCCGCGCCCACCGCCGTGCGATCGGCGGGCACCGCCTCCACCACCAGGTTGGACACGCCGACGAAGAAGCAGCCGAAGCCCACGCCCATGAACAGCGCGGCGAGCAGCAGTTGCCAGAGCGCGGTGTGCAGCAGGGCGAGGGTGAGCGTGGTGGCGGACAGGCCGCAGAGGGCGACCATGAGCGTGTACCGGGGGCCGCGGCGCCCGGCCAGGAGCCCGCCGAGCGGCCCGCACGCCGCGCCGATCAGCCCCTGCGGGACGAGGAACACCGCGGCGCCGAGCACACTCATCCCGAAGCCGTAGCCGAGCGACGTCGGCGTCTGCACCAGCATCGGCATCGCGAAGGCCGTCCCGCCGATCGCGAAGGCGCCCGAGAACGCCGCGACGAGCGTCCAGCGCAGCGCGGGCCCGGTCAGCAACCGCAGGTCGATCAGCGGCTCTGCGGTGCGCAGTTCACGCCGTACGAAGCCGGCCAGGAGAAGGAGGGAGCAGCCGAGGGTGGCCAGCGTGGGCGCCGATGCCCAGCCCCAGCCGCCGCCCTGGCCGATGAACAGCAGCAGGCCGCCCGCGCCGATGCCGAGGAGCAGACCGCCCGCCGCGTCGACGCGGCGCCAGTCGGCGCGTGGCCGGCGGACCGGCGACTCGGGCAGGGCGCGCGCGAACCACGGGATGAGGACGGCGACGTAGACGAGGGCGAACCAGAACACCGCCCGGTAGCCGAAGGCCTGGCCAAGGGCGCCGCCGGTCAGCGGGCCGATGATCGCGCTGAGACCGATCCCCGTGGTGACGGCACCGAGCGCCACCGGGACCACCCGCGCCGGGAAGATGTCACGGATCAGGCCGTACGCGGCCGGGGCCATCACCAGGCAGGTGCCCTGCACGGCGCGGCCCGCGAGCAGGACCGGGTAGGACGGCGCCAGCGCACAGATCAGTGAGCCGGCCGCGAAGAGCCCGGCCGCGTACAGCATCATGCGCTTCTTGCCGATCACGTCGGCGACACGGCCGAGCAAGGGCTGCGCCACCACTCCCGTCAGGCTCACCACGGTCAGCGTCCAGCCGATGGAGGGGGTGTCGAAGGCGTCGGACATCAACGGCAACACCGGGTAGATCAGCGTGAGTTCGAGCGCGGTGACTTCCGTGAGCAGGATCAGCGGGACGAGCAGGATGGCGTACTGGGCCGGGGAGAGGCCGTCGGGCAGAGGGGTGTCCTCGGGGGAGGGGGAGGGATCTGGCATGGCTGCGTCGCACCGCCGATCGTCTCTGACTGACCGATATGACTGACCGTCAAGTCGCTTGCGATTGCTGCGAGTTCAGTGTTTAACGCACTTGCGTTGAAGGGGCAAGGTCTGCACACTTGCCGACGTGACCGATCCCCACCAGAACCCCGCAGCCACCCGGGTCCGGCTCATCGAGACCGCCGAGCGGCTCTTCGTCGAACGCGGCATCCACGCCGTGTCGCTGCGCGAGATCGCCGCGGCGGCCGAACAGCGCAACACCTCTGCCGTCGCCTACCACTTCGGCGACAAGCGGGGCCTGGTGACGGCTGTCTACGCACACCGGCTCGGCCCGACCAACGAGGGCCAGCTCCACCGCCTCGCCGTGCTCGACGAGGAAGGGCGCGGCAAGGAACTGCGCGGACTCGTCGAGGTGTTCGTCCGCCCCATGGCCGACCGGATCACCCGGGCCGCGGCCGACCCGGACGCACCGCCCAGCTACTTCCTCCGCTTCGTCGCGCAGGCCCTGTACGTCGAGGACATCGCCCCCTACGACCTGGCCGCCGAGACCTGGACCCGCGCGCTCGACCGCCTGTACGCCCGCATCGACGCCTGCCTCACCGAGCTCCCCGAACCCGTCCGCGCCGACCGCTGGCGCATCTTCGTCGGGCTCACCCTGCACACCCTCGCCGACCACGAACGCGCCCTGCAGCACGGCGCGGCCAAGCCGGGACGCCGTACGGACCTGCTCGTCGCGAACCTCGTCGACGCGGCGGTGGCCGTCCTCACCGCGCCCGTCGCCCCCGCGACGCGCGCCCTCATCGAGCCGGACGTCCCACGTGAACCGGAGGCCCCCACCGATGACTGACCACGGCCACCGCCACCCGGTCGGCCCACGCCCCGCCCCCGACGCCCCGGACGTCGTCGTCATCGTCCTCGACGACCTCGGCTTCGCCCAACTCGGCTGCTACGGCTCCGACATGGCGACGCCGAACCTGGACCGCCTGGCCGCCGACGGGCTGCGCTTCAACCGCTTCCATGTCACCGCGATGTGCTCACCGACCCGCGCAAGCCTGCTGACCGGCCGCAATCACCACGCCGTCGGCATGGGCTTCCTCGTCGACCTGCCGATCGCCCACCCCGGCTACACCGCACGCCTCCCGAAGTCCGCCGCACCACTTCCCCGCGTCCTGCGCGACGCCGGCTACTCCACCCTCTCCGTCGGCAAATGGCACCTCACCCCGCGCTGGGAGCGCACCGCGTCCGGCCCCTTCGACCGCTGGCCGCTCGGCTACGGCTTCGAGCGCTTCTACGGCTTCCTGCAGGGCGACACCAACCACTACGCACCGCGGCTCGTCCGTGACAACCACTACACCGAACCCCCGGCGGGCCCCGACGACGGCTACCACCTCACCGAAGACCTGGCCGACGCGGCGATCCGCATGATCCTCGACCAGAAGCAGGCCACCCCCGACAAGCCCTACTTCCTCTACTTCCCGCTCGGCGCGACACACGCCCCGCACCACGTGCCCAGCGCCTGGAGCGACCCCTACCGAGGCCGCTTCGACCAGGGCTGGGAGCGCTGGCGCGAGGAGACCTTCGCCCGGCAGACCGCCTTGGGCGTGGTGCCGGGGAACACGGAACTCTCGCCCCGCCCGCCCTGGATCCAGGACTGGAGCGAACTGGACGGGGACGAACGGCGGATCTTCGCACGCATGCAGGAGGTATACGCCGGGTTCCTCACCCACACCGACGTCCAGATCGGGCGGCTGCTCGACTTCCTGCGCCGCACCGGCCGCCTCGACAACACCCTCGTCCTGGTCCTCTCCGACAACGGGGCGAGCGCGGAGGGCGGCAGCCTCGGCACCCTCAACGAGCACCGCTTCACCGCGCGTTCGGGCGACAGCGCCGCCCGCAACCTCGCCGCGCTCGACGACTGGGGCGGCCCCGCGACCTATCCGCACTACGCGTGGGGCTGGGCCTGGGCCGGCAACGCCCCGCTGCGGCTGTGGAAGCGCTACACCTGGCTCGGCGGCACCCGCGCCCCGCTCATCGCCCACTGGCCCCGCCGCGTCCCCGACCCGGGCGCGATCCGCCCCGCGTTCACGCACGCCGTCGACCTCATGCCGACGATCCTCGACGCATGCGGGATCGAGGCGCCGACGGAGGTCGACGGGGTGCCCCAGCAGCCGGTGGACGGCCGCAGCCTGCTGGGTGTCCTCGGCGACCCGGACCACGCCCAACTGCCCACCCCCACCCAGTACTTCGAGATGCTCGGCTCCCGTTCCATCGTGCACGGGGAGTGGAAGGCCACCACGGACCACGTCTCGCGCGGCGTCGAGGACGAGGAGCGGCTCCTGCCGGGCAGCCGCGACTTCGCGGCCGACCGGTGGTCGCTGTTCCGCCTCACGGACGACTTCGCGGAGGCGCACGACCTGGCGGACCAACACCCTGATGTCGTACGGAAGTTGGTGACTCTCTGGGACGCGGAGGCTGAGCGCAACCAGGTCCTTCCCCTCGACGACCGCATGCAGGAACGCCTCACCGCGATGATCCCGCCCGCCTGGCCGCCACCCGCCCGTGCCTCCTACGCTCCGGGCGGCACCCCGGTGCACGACGAGGCGCTGCCCCTCCTCTTCGGCGGCTTCGAGCTGACCGCCGACGCCGAGGTGCCGGACGGCACGGTGGCCGCCGGGGTGCTGTGCGCGCTCGGCGACCTCAACGGCGGGTTCGTTCTGTACGCCGACGGGGGCCGCCTCGCTTTCGCCTGCTCCCGCGCCGGTGACCTGGACCGGGTGGTGGCGAGCGAACCGCTCGGCGCGGGCAGGCATCGGCTGGGTGTGCGGTACGACGTGGGCCAAGAGGGCAAGGAACAAGGGGAGTTCACCCTCCACGTGGACGGCGAGGACATCGCGACCACGTCCCTCGGCGGCCCGTTCCCCTACACCTTCCAGCACGGGGGCGCGGGCCTCTCCGTCGGCCACGACCGAGGGCTCTCGGTCGACCCGGAGCGCTACCGGCCCCCGTTCGCGTGGCGCGGCCCCCTGCACGAGGTGGTCGTCGACACCACGCGGGGGAGGGGGCGGGCCAAGCGGTCGGCCGATGACGAACTGCGGGCGGCGCTGCACAGCGACTGACGGGTCAGCCGACGTCACCGCGTGTGGGGCCCATCTTGAGACCGTCGACCCAGTGCACGGACTCCACGTCCGTGATGGTGGAGCCGTAGGTGCCCCAGCGCGGGACGTTGCCCTTCAGGTCCCAGGTCCTGGTGCCCTGCCGGTCGGCGACCTGCTTGCCGTTGACGTACAGGGAGAAGGAACCGGCGGTCGACGACTGGGCGTTGATGCCGAGCTCGATCTTGTTCCAGGTGCCCGGCGTCCAGGGGACGCTGCCGACCAGGACCCACTCCTCGCCCGGTGCGACGTACCAGATCTTCAACTGGCTGTTCTCGACCTTCATGATGACCGGGTAGTTCTGGTCGTGCTCCGAGCCGGTGCCCCACGACTTCCACTGGAAGACCGTCTGGGCGTTGCCGGTCTTGGTCATCGACTCCCAGCCGAACCAGTAGGTTCTGCCGGCCGAGAGGGTGCGTCCTGCGATGCCGTGCCCTTCGCACCGTTCGGATCCCGGCCGCTTGGTGAAGCCGAAGATCTTGCCGCGGCCGTCGTTCCAGTCCGGCTGGTAGACGTACGACGGCGCGTCGCAGAGGACCGAGGCGAAGACGGCCGTGCCGCCGTTGTCCGCGTCGCCGTTCCATTCGACGGCGGCTTGGGCGGGAGCGGCCAGGACGAGGGAGGCCGCCGTGGCGGCGATCGCCACGGGGACGAGGAATCGCATGCGCATGGACTTCTCCTGGGGGAGGGGGGAATGGCCTCATGATGCTTGCTGGGCCCTGTTGCTCGGCAAGGTTGGGATTCCGGTTGACCGAGGTCAACGCTCGTCGAGCATTCGGTCAACAAGCGGGCAGCAGCAGTCAGCCGGCCGTTGTGGTGGAGGCTCCGCACGACGCGCGCACCCGCAGGCGCGGCAGCAGCTCGATGTGCGCGCTCCGGGTATCGGGCTCGGTCAACTGCCGAAGCAGCAGCCGCACGGCGGTGTCGCCCATCGCGTGCTTCGCCGGGGCGATTGAGGTTAGGGGCACATCGGCCAGCGCGGCGAGCTCGTCGTCGTAAGCGACGATCGCGAAGTCCTCGGGCACCCGCAGGCCGCGGGCCGTCAGGCGCTGGAGCAGATTGATCGCGTCGGCGTCGGTGTGCACGATCGCGGCCCGCACCCCGTCGGACGCCGCGAGCTCCAGGAGCCGGTCGGTGTCCCGCTCGAAGGTGTCGAATCCGCCGGGACCGGCGGCGTCGAGCGGGGACAGGTCGTCCTGGGCGAAGCCGAACGAGCTGATCGCGGCGCGGTAGCCGCGGCGCAGATGCGGCGAGGTGTGCGTGGTCCTGGAGAGCAGCGCGATACGCCGGTGCCCGAGCGCGGCGAGATGGCGCACCGCCGACGCGGCACCCTCCGCGTGCGCGGAGCCGACCCGGCCGATGTCGGCGCCGCGCGAGCCGGTCGGTATCCGCCGTTCCACGAGCACCGCGGGGACGGGGAGGGCGATGAGCTCCCGCAGCGCGTCCTGATCCGGTCCTTCGATGCCCCAACTGGGCGTCAGGAGCAGGCCGGTGGCGCCGGCCTCGACGAGGGTCTCGATCCGCCGGGTGTCCTCCTCGCCGCGGTAGTCGGTGGTCCCGACGAGCAGCCGGGCGCCCAGGGCGGCGGCCGCGGCACGGGCGCCGCGGATGACCGAGGGGTAGAAGTAGCCGGTCGCCGGCACCACCATGCCAAGGACGAGGCCGCTCTGCGCGGCGCCGGCAGCAGGCGCGGCCGCGGTCGCCGGCGCCGAGCGGGCGAGCCGGGCCTCGTGCGGACTCAGCTGGGCGGTCGGCCAGTGCACCGAGCCGTGCAGCCGCCGCAGCCGCCCCGCCTCGGCCAGCGTGGCGACGTCACGCCGGGCGGTCTCCACCGACACCCCGAGCCGCGCCGCGAGCTCGACGACGCGCACGCTTCCGCGCTCCCGCACGAGGCCGAGCACCCGCTTGTGCCTGGCGTCCACGCTCTCCCGCATCGGCTTCCTCCCGCCGTGGTGACGGAATTATGGCCGAGGAGTGCCTTCCGCACCGGTGATGCGGTGCGGCCCTGGTGGGAACCCGCGGCGCGACATGAAATGCACATTCAGCCCTTGACCTGCAAAAACGCGGGCAGGGAGCCTAGATTCCGGAGTGCTCTGACGCTTCGCACCATGTTCAGGTCCAAGATCTAGCATCTCGGCGTTTGTGCAGGTCAGAGGCATAATGGGGCCGCTCAGGTCAGCAAATGGTCAGCATGGGGTGCGGGAGCGCTCGGGCTCGCTGACCTGGTGACCGCCGCGGCGGGGGCCTGGGCGCAGATGCCTGGCTCTCGTTCGGAAGGTTCGCTACGTGGCTCGACAGTTCGCCCGCGGTATGGGCTCGTTCTTCAAGGACTGCGGTTGTGCCAGGCCGACCCGGTGCCCGCACCCGTACACAATCCGTTTCCGCAACGGTCTAGGGAAGCAGCTCGAGGAGGGCGGCTTCGACACGCAGGACGACGCGATCGAGCGCCTCACGCAGATCTACGCGGAGAAGAAGCGCACGGCGCCGTCTGTCGCGGAAGCGCGCCGGGAGCTGGGACAGAAGCAGCTCTATCAACGTCCATATCGTTCCGCGCCTAGGTTTCACGGAAGCTGATATCCGTCACCCCCATTGTGGTGGAGCGTTTCCTGGACGAGTTGGAGGCCGACGGCGTTGGCCGGGGCAATCAGGTCAACATACTGCGCACGCTCAAGGCGATCCTGCGGGACGCCTATGACAAGGGAGCGATGGCGGCACCATCGCGACGGTCTCCCGCGTGATCTCTAGCCGCGAAAGATCCTCCCCGGCCTCCTCCAGCCGGACGGCCAACTCCACAGCCTCAGCCTGGAGTTCCTCCACTCGCTGCCGAGCCGCAGCCTCCCGCGCCTGAAGCTCATCCGGCAAAGACACCATGGCGCCCCACCTCAACCCCGCCACGTAGAAGCACAACGGCGCCACCACACACCAATCAGCGTCTTCCCAGCTCAGGCCACCCTCGGCCGTCACTTCAGAGGATCCACACACGAACGAGATCCTGCGATGACTGCGAACGGGGAACGGGGAACGGCCGGACACCTGGTGATGACCCGTCAGAACTGCCGGCCAGCCGCATGGCGCTGAGGGTCTTGCGCCCGGCCGGTCGGGTGGGTCAGGGCCGGTTGTACCACTCACACGCGAGCGTCGTGTACGCCTCGAGGCAGATCCTGACGGACGCCGCCCCGCCGGGCACATCCGCAGGGGACTCGGCATTGAACTGGTATGTCACGTTGCACCGAGTGCCGCTGCTCCAAGTGCTCAGTTCGTTGCCAGAGGCACCGTACGTGCTGAACCACACCCTGCTGCAGCTGACGGACCGGTGTGTTCCTGCGGCCCTGACCGACCGGTCGCGCCAAGTCAGGGTGCCACGGACGGAGTTGGCGCCGATCGTGATGTCGAAAGAGGTGCTCGGGTAGGGGGCTGTCTGCGCGCCGGCGGCGGGAGCGCCCAGCAGGGTGCCCGCGGTCAGCACGATGGAACCGAGGGCGGCGGCGAGATGAGTCTTCATGCGATCTCCAGGATGGGGACTACAGGGCGCGACCGCGGTCGCGTGCGGCATCAACCGGTTGAAGGGAAACAGGGCGGTGGTGAACCGGCTCGGCAAAGTCGCGGCCCGTTTCGCGGCGATGATTCTCATCGCCGCGATCAACGCACGGCTGTGGCCTGCCGGATGTGTCAGCCCCGCCCCCCCCCCGGACGGCCCACCCAGGACACCGGCAACGTCCTGGACGACTACCAGATCCGCCGCTGTCCCGGCCGGCACCGCCGCATGACCCTCAGCTGACAAACAATCACCACAAAGACCGCTGCAGTACTAGTGCAGGCCGGCGATGCAGTAGTAGCCGGCGCGGTAACAGGTCTGTCCCTTGAGGTAGTTCCCGTTTTCGTCGGTCATGTAGACCCAGACGTTGTCGGACCCACCGACGACGTTCGCGGCAAGGGCGAAGTCCGCCGGCCCGGATCGATTGCACCAAGTGCTGCTGCTCTTGAAGTCCAGAGAGGTGCTACCGGCGAACGCCCGCGCGTAGACCCGCCGACAATTGCTGGCCTTGAACCATGCGTCGATGCCGACCGACCGGTTGGACCAGCTGACCGTGCCTTCGTAGTCGCTCGCCCCATACTCAATCGAGACGGTGGCGGCAGCGGCGACGGCGGTCGCGGGTGTCGCCGTGAAGGCCAACCCGGCAACCGACGCGGCTGCGGTCACGGCCACGCCGACCTTCCTCGTGCGGCTCTTCACCTTCGATGCGTCCTTCAACCTCACCATGACACCACTCCCAGGTTCCTCGAGTGCCGGATGCGCAACCTCACCGTCGTGCGGAGGCGACCGCCTCAGATCGGGCAGTGAACGTTGCTGCCGTTGTTCGGCAACACGACTCCACCACGCGGGGACCTCAGGCCGGAAAGCATTTGAGCAGGTTCAAATCCATCGCGACGACTGCTAGCGTCGGGGCGGTGCTCACCCTGCGTGTAGACGCCAATACAGTGTCCAGGACACGGTTGGCGGCTTCCCCTGCTTCGGAATCCATGGCGTGGCTGAGACTCACCGCCGCGTCGGGACGGCACCCGGTCTTCGGGGATCCTGGACCACTCGCCCGAGCATCACTTGCCCATCCCGACGTTGCCTTGCTCGTAGACCTGTTGCCGCAAAACGGCGACACCTACAGACCTGACCTGCTCACCCCTCAGCCAGGAACGGACGCACAGCGCCGCGACCTGATCGACGAGCAGATCGCGCAAATCGAGGCCGTAGCGCAGGACGACCTCGAAACCCAGGTCTTCACCCACACCCGGACCCACTGGAACAGGCCGCTGCTGGCCACCACCCGCCGGATCGCGGAGTCGGGGCGGATGCAGCGCCATCTCGCCAACGGTCTCGCCCGGTTCTGGCGCGATACCTTGGCCGAGGGCTGGTCCGAACTGCGCTCGATCATCGATCAGGACATCGCCCACCGCGCGACAGTCATCGCCACCCACGGCGTCGGCCGGGCGCTCGGAGCACTCCACCCCGACATGACCTGGGCAGGCGACGCGATCACCCTTGCCAAGCCGTGGGATGCCGAAATCGATGCCGCCGGCCGGGACTTGGTCCTCACCCCCAGCGTGCTCAGCCGGCCCGCCGTCATCATCCAGGTCGACACCCCCGGGCAGTTCGTCTTCTACTACCCCGCCCAGCGGATCGGAGCCGACCGGGATCGCAGGTCCGGAAAGATCGCGCAAGTGGTCGGCAACGCCCGAGCGGCCTTGCTGGCGGACCTCGAAACCGCCCGGTCCACCGCGGAACTCGCCGCCCGATCCGGATACACCCCGGGCACCGTCTCCTACCACCTCAGCGCCCTGCACCGCGCACGCCTCGTCACCAAGGTCAGAGACGGGCGCTACGTGTTGTACCAGCGGACCGCGCATGCGGCAGGACTCCTGGAAGAAGCCCATTGCAGTACTCGCCGCTCCTCGCTCTGACGGTTACCCGCCGCTGATCGCCGAGGGCTCTCCAACCCGGAGATCGCCGGCCGGCCGCATGTCACTGAGGAGACGGTGAAGACCCCGCCCCTCGGCGTCGATTCGGAAGCTGACGCAGAGCAAGTGACCGCTCACGTAGGGGAGTTGCAGCACTGGAGATCGAGTGTGTTACCCATACGCAATCCCGAGGGCAGGACAAGAGCCCTGGCCGGTGGCAGGATGCACCGCAGCTTGCGCAGCACACAGCGCTGTTGATCTCGCTTGCGCCCTGGTTCGAGCCTGCCCTGGAGGTCCTGTGTCCGCTCGTCCCCCGAAATCCGTTCGTTCCCCGGTGGCTGCCATAGCCCTGACCGCAGTCGCCGGCCTGCTGATGACGGGCTGCACCAGCACCAAGTCCGACAGCGACGGCGACAAGGGCGGCTCGGGGATCAAGCTCGTCTCGTCCGGCAAGATCAAGACCTGCACGCATCTGCCCTATCCGCCGTTCCAGTCGAAGAAGGACGGCAAGATCGTCGGCTTCGACGTAGATCTGGTCGACCTGGTCGCCAAGGAGCTGGGGGTCGAGCAGGAGATCGTCAACACACCCTTCGAGGGCATCGAAACCGGCCAGGACTTCAACATCCGCAAGTGCGACCTGGCCGCCGCAGGCATGACGATCACCGACGAGCGCGACAAGGTCATGGACTTCTCGGACCCCTACTTCAACGCCACCCAGGCGCTGATCACCAAGAAGGGGCAGCCCTACAAGACCTTCGAGGATCTCAAGGGAAAGAAGCTCGGCTACCAGAAGGCCACCACCGGCGGCATCTACGCCAAGAAGGAGAGCAAGGGCCTCGACATGGAGCTCGTGGAGTACGAGGACGTCGGCTTGCTGCTCACGGCGGTCAAGGCCGGCAAAGTCGACGCGGGCATCAACGACAACGGCGTGCTCTTCGAATACATCAAGGACAACCCGGACACCGAGGTGACCGCGGAGTTCGACACCGGTGAGAAGTACGGAATCGGCTTCCGCACGGGCAACGACTCACTGCGCACGAAGGTCAACGAGGTCCTCAAGGAGGCCCGGACCGACGGCAGTTACGACAAGATCTACAAGAAGTGGTTCGGCACCACTCCGCAGAGCTGACCTCGAGCATTCAAACGGCTGACCAGAGGAGTTCTGCACGTATGTCCATGTCCCGACGGCGGCGGGCACGGCTGTTCCGCGGCGTCCAGTACGCCGTGCTGCTCATCGCCATAGCCGTGTTCGCGCTGGTGGCCGACTGGGGGACACTGCGCCAGGCGTTCTTCGACGTGGAGATCGCCAAGGCGCTGTTCCCCGAGGTGATCACCACCGCGCTGGTCAACACCGCCTACTACACACTGCTCGGCTTCGGCTTCGGCCTGGGGCTCGGCATCGTGCTGGCGCTGATGCGGCTGTCCACGGTGCCTCCGTACCGCTGGATCGCGATCGCCTATATCGAGTTCTTCCGCGGCGTTCCCTCCCTGCTGGTGTTCATCGCGCTCGGCTTCGGTGTGCCGCTGGCCTTCGAGGTCGCGCTCGACATGCACATCACGGTGATGCTGTCTCTGGGCCTGGTGGGCGCCGCCTATATGGCCGAGACGATCCGCGCGGGCATTCTGGCGGTGCCCAAGGGGCAGACGGAGGCGGCCCGTTCGCTGGGCATGTCACCGGGGCGTGCGATGGTGTCGATCGTGATGCCGCAGGCGTTCCGGATCGTGCTGCCGCCGCTGACCAACGAGCTGATCCTGCTCACCAAGGACTCCTCACTGGTGTATCTGCTCGGCCTCTCGCTCGGCCAGTTCGAGCTGGCCAACTTCGGCCGGGACGCGCTGAACGAGCACAAGAGCCTGACCCCGATCCTGATCGCCGGACTGCTGTATCTCGTCATCACCCTCCCGCTCGGCCATCTGGTGCGGCGGCTCGAGGCCCGTACGGCGAAAGCCAGGTGAGCACCATGAAGTTCGACAAGGCACCCGACGCGCCCGCACCTTCGGGCCAGGCGATCGAGGTGCGCGAGCTGCGCAAGTCGTTCGGTGATCTGGAGGTGCTCAAGGGCATCGACCTGACGGTCGGGCGCGGTGACGTGGTCTGTGTCATCGGCCCTTCGGGCTCCGGCAAATCGACCCTGCTGCGCTGCGTCAATCTTCTGGAAGAGCCCACGTCGGGCACGGTGACGGTGGCCGGCACGGAGGTCACCGACCCCGATGTGGACATCGATCGCGTACGCCGTCGGATCGGCATGGTCTTCCAGTCCTTCAACCTCTTCCCGCACCTCACGGCGCTGGAGAACCTGACCATCGCGCAGCGCCGTGTGCTCCGGCGCGGCAAGGAGGAGGCGGAGCGCATCGCGCGGGCCAACCTCGCGCGGGTGGGCCTCGTCGACAAGGAGCAGTCCTATCCGGCGCAGCTCTCCGGCGGCCAGCAGCAGCGGGTCGCGATCGCTCGGGCGCTGTCCATGGACCCCGAGTTGATGCTCTTCGACGAGCCGACCTCCGCGCTCGACCCCGAACTGGTCGGGGACGTACTCGCGGTGATGCGCTCGCTCGCCCAGGAGGGGATGACGATGCTGGTCGTCACCCACGAGATGAGCTTCGCGCGCGAGGTCGCTGACCGGGTGGTCTTCATGGACGACGGAGTGATCGTCGAGGAGGGCACGCCCGAACGTGTGGTGGGCGACCCGCAGCACGAGCGGACCCGGACGTTCCTGGCGCGCGTACTCGATCCTGCGGCGGCGGAGATGGGCGAAGTCCCGGACACAGGACCGCACGAGAAGCGCGTGGACCGCTGAGCGCACCTCGGACCTGCACGGATAAGAGGATCGGCGGGGCTGCCAGACACATTTCCCCGCGTTCTCGGGAACCCCTCATCGACACCGGCCTCAAGGGTTACGCCGACAAGGCGTATCAGGGCGCGGACCGGAACGTCCGCGTCCCGTTCAAGGGACGCCGGCTCAAGCGATGGCAACGACGACACAACGCCACCCACGCCAAGACGCGCTGCGTCGGCGAACCGGCCATGTTGAAGTCGCAAGGGTTTGCGCGGGGGCTCTTCCCAGACAGAGGGGGGGTGGATCGGATTTTCAGCAGACGGCACAGCGTTCGCCACGCTGGGCACCGCTCAACCCCGGTACACCACCCGCCCCGGCAGCTCCCGGCCGTCGATGCGCGCCCACAACCGCAGTCCGGCGAGCACCTGGCCCTTGCGTCCGCCGGCGTCCAGCGGAATGTCGTTGCCACCGGTGCGCTGCCGGGCGTCGCGGTAGGAAGAAGGGGCGAGGACCTCCACGGCGGCCTCGACTCCGCTGCCCTGCACTCTGCGGCGCAGCCCCAGCACGGCCCTCTGTGATGCCTCGGCGACCTCGGCCCACCAGCTGCCCGGGGCCGCCGGCGGCAGGTGGATCACGGAGCACAAGGCCTCATCCATCGCCAGGGCGGCCCGCAGCTCTGCCGGGGAGTCCTGGGGCGCGCGGGCGAGCCGCGTGATCCGGTGGGAGGTCTCTTGCCGGTAGGCACTGCGGTGTTCCTGAGCGTGCAGGGGAAGCACGCCTCGGTGGGTGAGGTTCTCCAGGCAGTGGTTCAACCGATCGTCCAGGCCGGCCATTCCGGCCACCCAGCCGGCGAGCTCGACCCACACGTCCATCGTCGAGCAGCTGTCCGCGCCCGGCATGCGTCGAGCGCCCTCGACCTCGGCGGCGGCCAGCGCCCAACCAGCCTTGTTGCCATGGGCGTTCAGTCGCACTCCGGGTACGCCGAAGGCAGGCATCGGAGGAACCAACACCTGCTCACGGTCGCGCGCCCACCACTCGATCCACTGCTCATCGGCGGGGCCGGCCGCCACCACCGCGAGCGACCGGGTCCGGTCCCGCCACGTCGCCGCGTACGCGGCGGGCAGTCGAAGCAACGTCGTATGGAACCAGAGCCAGAGGGCCGGGGTGTCGGCGCCGGCGTCAGGGGAGCCGGGGAGCCGGAGCGGTCCGAGGTAATCGGCGGCTTCCGGGCTCTTCGTCAATTCGCCCGCCAGGGCGAGGAGTTCGCCATCTGCCGCAGGAGCTGCGGACACGGGCTGCGCTGCCGGGACACGGACCGGCCCAGTGTTCCTCGCCGCCCCGGGCAAACCCGTCCCCGACGCGAGCAGTGTGTCCAACTCCCGCAGGGCGGCCCGGCACTGATCCGCACCCGCGTCGTCGGGCCAGACGTCGATGAGCTCGCTCAGGGCGGTGTGCAGCCCGGAGAGCTGGGACCGGGCCACGGTGCCGAGCCGTGAACCGGGGGTCAGGCACAGCGCGCGCAGCGCGTCCACGGCGTTCAATGCCTGCCGTTGAACGGATCGCGCTCGGCGATGTGCTCGGACGTCGCGTCCTCCATGGTCACCCGGAACACCGCCCCCGGGTTGGTCCACATCTCGGCGACGGAACCCGCCTCCCAGTACGGCACCGGCAACCGGTGCACCCGCAGGCCCCAGTGCTCGTCGAGTGTGGCCACGTACTTGCTCCCTCCATGCGTCGCGTCTTGTCCGTGCCATCCCTCACGGCCCGGAGCGGGGACGATGTCGATGAGTTCCATCTCCCGGTCCGGTTCGCCGGGCCTGCGCAGATAGAAGATCCAGCCGTCGTGCCCCGGAGGCTCAAGGGGCTTGCTCTGCATGCCCCGCACGGCGGCTGCTCCGGGCGCACCGCTTCCCCGGAGCCACTTGTCGAACCGGTCACCGGGAGGCTCAAGAGGAGGGCCGTCCGAGAGCGGCGGCTGATCGGTTGCCGGGAGCCACGGGTTCTCGGTGAGCCTGAAGACGACGGTTCCCGCGTCCGGCCGGTCCCCGGCCACCCGGTTGTCGGCGACGATCTCGACGGGCGTCCACGGCGTGTCCGCTCCACCGTCGAGATCCACCCGGACCGACGTCTCGCCCCCCACCTCATAGTGTTCCTCGCCGCGCGCCAGGTGGATGTCCAGGTTCAGGTCGGCGTCGACCTCCAACTGGAACTTCACCTGGTTCACCCACTCGTCCATGTTCAGGACGAAGCCCGGCTCCTCACGGCGCACCCAGGCGTCGGGGTCGAAGGCGCCCCACGCCTGCCATTTGGGGCCGGTGTTGCGGTGGATGCGCAGACTCTCGGTCAGGTTCGTCCACTTGCTGCGCACCGCCCAGGCGCCGTCGGGTCCGATCGGGCTCAGCTCCGTGCTCATCGTCAGGAGCGTGTCCGTCGGCTCGCCCGCCTCCAGCTGGAAGGTGGGACCGAAGTCGCAGGGCAGGTAGTAGCTGAGGTTGTCCACCTCGATGCGCAGGACGTAACGGCCCCGGCCCAGAACGCCGTGCGCAGCCTGCTCGGCGTGGGCGAATCGACGAATGTGGTAACCCCAGCATGCCCCGATCGAGGTGGCGAGTTTGCCGTACTCCTCCTCCACCTCGATCCCTGCCGGGTTCCATCGCACCTCGGTCTCCTGGCGCAGCCGTCGTTCCAGAGAACGGCGGACCAGGGGCATCCGGCTGCTCTTGCCGGTGAGGAAGATCCGGTCGAGCTCCTGGTTCTCCTTCAGGGCGTTCTTCGCTAGGGAGGCGACGAGGTCCGTGATCTCCTTCAGGACTGGCTTCATCAAGCCCTCGAACGTCTCCGTGTCCATCCGTGGCGCCCACTCCATGTCCTCTGCGCCCTCCGCGTCCTCCGCCGGCTCGGGCGCGTGGAGTCGTCCCAGGACCGCGTCAAGGGTTTCGGGAAGCGGCTGGTGGACGGCGTCTCCCGCGCCCAGGCGGATCTTGGCCTCCTCCGCCATCCGCCACAGCAGCCAGAACGTCTGCTCCGACTCCTCCCGGGGCCCGCCCAGGACGCGGTCCCCGGCCCAGCGAGTCGGGACGACTTGTTCCACGAGGTCGTGCGGGTATTTGTCCTCGTCGGGGCTCCGGCTGAGCAGCGCCCCCTCCAGATACCGCCCGTCCACGACGTAGTCCTTCTCCTTCCGTGCGGCGAGGACCAGCTCGTAGCGGTCAGGCCACCGGGTCAGCAGGTGATCCGCGAAGGCCGCCTTGTACCAGCGGAAGAGGCGCAGCGTCATGAGGTCGCCGCCCAGCTGGAGGTTGCCGGTCGAGCCGAGCAGCGTCGGAGTGAGGACGTAGAGGCGCCCGGTGAACCTGGTGTCCTGGCCGGGCGCCGGGTCCGGGGTTCCGTCTCGCAGCTGCAGGTTGATGACGGCGAGGTCGGTGGTGCCGCCGCCGACGTCCACCACCAGGATGTTCTGCCGCCAGAAGTGCTCCCTGCCGGGCGTCGGCCGACAGCGGGCCCGGAACGCCTCGACGCCGGCCGCGAAGTCCCCGCCGAAGTCGCGCATGATGAAGAAGAGGGCCGCCGCCACCGCCTCGTCGAACCGGGTGTCCACGATCGTGACACCCAGCCCGTCGACCTCCTCGGTGCCGGACCCGACCAGTTCGCGCAGCCGGCGGCGTACCGCGGGCGGGGCGACGGTCGGGTACGTCATGACGACGTGGTCGATCTTTCCCTGATGGAGCTCCTTGGGGTTGGCTCCGATGTACTCGTCGCTCTGGTCAAGCAGGTAGCGGAGCCCTTCACGGATGAGGTCGTCGGCGGTGGTGGGAGAGCCGTCCTGGCGGGTCGGCAGTTCCGGCAGCTCGTGGTCGCGGGCGAGGTACTGCTTGAGGCCCCGGTACGCACGCGGCGTGCTCTCCTGCCGCGTACCCACCGCGATCCGCTCCTCGCCCATCCGCACGCGCAGTTCGGGGAAGGTGTCGACCACCTCGATCCGGCTGGCGAGTTCGTTGCCGCCGGACTGGTCCAGGTCGGCGGGAAAGAGCCGCAGCACGTCCAGCGGCACCTCGCTGAAGGCCCGGTCGTAGCAAGCGTGCAGCTTTGGGGCGACCTCGCGGCGCAGCCGCTCGTCCCGGGCTGCGAGCCGTAGTTCGAGGGCGGTGTACAGCGCGTGCAGCCAGTTCTCGCCGCCGTACCCGCTCTCCAGCGCGTCGGCCAGGGTGTGCCCTGGGCCGTCGCCCTCGGACGGGCCGCCGGTGCCGTATCCACTCAGGTACGAGGTGCCGAATGCCGTGCTGTCGGCCTGCAGCAGCTGGCGGACGACATCGCCGAGCAGCTCTCGCCACTGGGCACGCTCGGGTCCGGGGACGGCCGGGTCGGACAGCAGCGAGACGAGTTCCGCGCGCAGCCTCGTCTCCTGGTTCCGGGACATGGCGCGTACGGCGAGTTGCTGCATGTCGTGGACGGTGACCGTGGAGTTGGTGGTCCCGAAATCAACGGCCGCGAAGCCGAGGTGACGCACCACGCCGGTTGCGACTCGGTCCATGCGTTCACCCCGCCGCGCGGTGACGGTCTCGGGAGCGGAGTGGACGGTGGGGTCCTCGGTTTCCGTGCCGGTCCCGGTCTCCGGAGGCCGTTTCGTCAACGGCTCGTCGGGGAGCATGGCTTGGGGGAGATGGAGTGTGGTGGAGAGCTCGATGGTGCGATGACTGTCGCCCACCGGATCTCCGCCGGCCGTGTTCATCTCGTGGTACGTGATCCGCAGCAGGACGGGCAGGTCGGTCCGGCCCGGCGGGACGGACAGCGAGACGGGGCCGGAGCCGCGCAAGGCCACGGGTTTGTCGATGACCCTGCCGTTTGCCTCGCTCCACAGTTCGCGCAAGGCGTTGAGCTGTGCCTTGGGCAGTTCGGGAGGTGCGACGACCTCGATGAGACGAATCAGTGCGGCGCTTCCGGACGACGGCACCAGCCGCAGTGCGGGCGGTTCCAGGGCAGTCGTCTCCCCGGTCAGGGTGAAGCCGTCCCCGCCGGGATCGGCCACACAAGACGGCCCCGACGAGACGAAGTGGGTGTGCAGTCCCATGGTGGTCTCCCTGGGTCAGGGCTGGGGGCGCGTGGTCTCGGTGCTCGGGGCGCCGCGCCTGGAGCCAGGAGCGGACATGCCTTCCAGACGGGCTGCGAGCTCCAGAGGGCCTGTCCGACGCGCCTCCTCGTCGGCTCGGATGGAGGAGACGAGGAGGTCGAAGGTGTCGGAGGTGTTGATGATCCTTTCCAGGTCGGTGATGAATCTCCCGGCCGTGGCGGCGAGGTGGGCCTGTTCCTTCGCCAACTGCCCATATACAAGATGCAACAGAGCCATGATCAGCTCGCGGCGCATCCGTACGGAATGCACGACGTGTCGATCCGCCTGGTCTCGTCGGTCAGGCGCGTCCGGGTGCCACGGGAAGCAGCGGTCGAGGCGCAGGGGGTAGGCCCGATCCACGGCTCCGGGGTCCAGCTGAGCAGCCGCCGCCTGCCGCAGGCGCGTTCGCAGCGCCTGCGCATGGGTGATCTTGATCAATGCGGTGAGGCGGTCCTGGTGCGCTTTGGGCCGGGGGCCTCGCGTCTGTTCCCGGGCAATACCGACCCAGCGGTCGAACAACTCGTCCATGGAGTCGACGTGCTGGTCGAGCCGCTCCTCGTAACTGGCCCGTACCTCGTCATGCACACGGCTCAGCAACGCGCTGTACGACGTGCGGAACTGGGGCAGGAGGTCCGCGGGGGCATGGGGCGCGCTCGAAGCCGGGTCAGCGGCCGGATCGGCGTCATCGGACAGCAGCCCCAGCTCGGCCAGCACCACCCGCAGATCCTCGTCGACGGGCTGGTCGTCCTCCGGGCGGTCGGCATGCCTCGCCTTGACCACGAGCTTCTCCCGGTCGACCAGGGTGAACAGCTCCTTCCACTGCGGCCAGCCGGAGACCAGCGTGGCGGCCTCGTCGGCGATGCGCTGTCGCAGTGCGTCATCGGAACGAGAGGAATCCGGCCCGATGCCAAGCACCAGGCCGTTCCGCAGATCTTCGAGCAGCCGTCGTGTCTCGTCCAACGTCCGCTGGATCTCGCCGTACTCCGGCGGATACGCCGCCTCAGGTCGCGCCGCCTGTTCCGCGCCGGCCAGGGCCACCCGCAGCCGGTCCACGACCACGGCCCGCCGCTTCACCGCACCGTCCCGGATGGCACCGCCATACTTCTTGGCGTGCCGGGTGAACTGCCGGCGCAGCAGATCGATCCCGCCGTCGTGGGCGAACTCCCGCAGGGCCGTGCTCAACGACGAGCCGGGATCGTCAGCTTCCAGGCGGGCGCCCACCTTCGCCCACAGCTCCGTGATCTGGGTCCGTTCCTCGACCCCTGGAAGCAGTCGTGCCCGCAGGTCCTCGTCGACGCGTACGCCTGGCGACCGGGCCAGCCGGTCGAGCCCCACCATGGCGGAGAGCAGCACGAGTTGCTTCCGTTGGCCGACCGGCAGCAGACGCTGCGCGGCCTCGACTATCTTGTCCAGCACCGCTGTGTCCGGCAGTCCACGCAGCCGCTGCTCCTTGAGTGGCTCAGCCGAGTCCAGGAGCGCGGCCTTGAGGGCGGATTGGTCCACGGGCATCTGGTCGAAGCGTCCGCCCGCGACGAGAAGACTCTCCCGCAGCTCCTTGTCCGGCCTGCGCTCCCGGCCGTCCGCCGTGGGTTCGCGGAGCATGTCGAAGAAGTCCTGCTCATTGGCGACCGGCCCCCGCTGGCCGTTCATGAGGACGAGGACCGTGTGGATGTCACGGAGCTCACGACGGCTCAGGAACCTGTCGCGTTCCCCGGACTCAGGGCTGTTGAGGCCGGGGAAGTCCATCAGCGTGAGGGCGCCCACGCCCTCCAGGTCCCAGATGCCGGGTGGCACCCCCACCCGCAGCTCAACCCTCCGGATCAGCGGTACACAGGCGGCGAGGACATCGTCCGGGATCCGGTGCCCCTCCACGTCGGTCGTGGGCAGGGCACGGCTGCTGCCGCCCTCCTCCAGTTTCACCCCCGGGAGCGACATGGCGCGCTTGGCCTGGGCGTCCGAGAGGTCATAGCGCCGTCCCAGCATCGGCGCACCGATCTCATGCGCCGTGTGCAGCAACTCCACTTCGGCCGCGACCGAGCGCATCCGCGCACCGTGGAGACCAGAGCCGAACCGTCCGCACCACTCGACCAACGGCTCCCAGCCGCTGGGGCCCGGCCGGGCCGCGCGCAGTGCCTCCAACCGCTGGCCGGGCAGCCCTTCAAGCGGGGCGAGCTCCTCGAGCTTGCCGTACAGATGAGCCATGAGCTCGGCAACCTCGGCTGCGGTGCAGTACACCACGGCCCGCCGCTTGAGACTCGATCCGCGGTCGTCGTCCTTGGACTGGCCGACGTGGATGGCGGTGACGTTTCCCGTGGTCGCCACGTCGCTCACCGACAGCAGTCCGGGCAGGCCCAACAGTGCCTCGATCAGAAGGGACTTCCCCGCGCTGAACTCACCCACCACACCGATCGAGAGCGGTCCTCGCGCCTCGCTCAAGAGCTTGGCCGCAGCGGCCCGTAACTCCTCACGCCCCGCGTGCAGTTCACGATCCACCGTGGAGCCGTCCGACGGAGCCCGGTCCAGGGCCTCAAGCATCTTGACCGCCCACTGGGCATAGTCGTCCATGTCGCTGCCCATCGTTCTGGGCCTCCCCCTGCGCCACCCCCGGCAAGGATCGTCCGGTCACGGTAGGTACCGCATCAATCCCTGGCACTCGGCGCTGAAGGCAATGTGTCGCGCCCGCAGTCACCCGGCAACCGTCCGTGTCAGATTCGCTGAATTCAATCGCCCGCCGACCGGAGCCCTGCGCCGCACAGCGCCCTGGGGGCCCTCAAGTGCCGTCGTGCCTCCGCACCGTGGTGATCTGGATGAGCCGGATATGCCCGCCAGGGATGATCACGTAATCCGCGTCCGACGGCTGCGGCCGGTCCTCGCCCGCCGTGTAGATCGAGATGGGATGGTGCAGGGCCACATCGCGGTAATAGGTGTCCCGCTCGTCGGAGACCATATGGCCGCTCCCGTGGACCCGCGTCCCATCGTCCAGCAGTACCCGCACTTCGGGGTCGGCCTCTCCACGGGACGGCTTGAGGAGTTCGGACCACACCGTCCCCGGGGCGTTGGACCAGGTGCCACCGTTCCGGCGACCGCGGAGCTCCCCCAGCGCGGCACAGACGAGCGCGCTGACGGCGAGGATCAGGATGCCGGAACGTGCCAGATGCCATGGGTGCGAGCGCAAGTACGCCGCGCCGGACGCTGTGCCGTCAAGCGTGGCGAGGCCGGGGACCGCCTCGGCGAGGACGAAGACGCCCGCTGCCGAAGCCAGCGTCACGAAGGCGCCCACCGCGAACAGTTCGGTGATCTCCCGGGCGGCGCCGGGTCGTTCGCGCAGGCTGCGGCGTTCGTAACGCACCAGGTAGAGATGGCCGGGCACTGCCACGAACAGCAGTGCCACCAGTCCGAGCAGCCCCGATGGCACGGGGTGGTCACTCGGACTGCGGCGGGGACGGCGACGGACCGGCCGGTGGTGGCGGACCGACCGGCGGGGGCTGACGGTCCGCAGAGGTCCATTGGCTCTTGACGATGCCAAGCGCCGGGTCGGAGGCGTCCGGGTCGGACGCGGTCTGCTCGTCGAACTGGTCGCGCAGTATCTGCGCCCATTCCTCCGGCGTCGGTGTCGTATCTGTCATCGCCGTCGTCCTCCAGGAGTCATCGTGCTCCGTAGGCCGTGATTCCGGCCCAGTTTCCGACCTGTCGCGGTGAATCGTCTACGTCCAACAACCCCACGGCGGCCCGCCGGGCAGCCTCCAGCGGGTCGCAGCCCCCGGCCCGGTGGGCGAACCACGTCAGGGAATGGTGGCTGGCGAGCCTCAACCGCACCGGAACCGGGCTGGCCAGCACAAAGGCGGCGCCCGCCTCATGGAAGGCATGGACCAGCGCGTTGGCCACATCTCCGGCGAGTTCCAGGGGCTTTGCCACCCGCGGTCCGGGACCGGCGAGCGCCCCGTGTCCGCCGCTGAGGTCGGCCGCCGCGCGGAAACTGGTGCTGCACGCGGTGAGGACGACTTCTTCGAAGCACATGCGTCCCATGAGGATTTCGCCCGTCTCCACTTCGCCGTCGGTCATCTGCACACTGGCGCGGAAGGGCGATCCCGGGTTGCGGATGCCGTGCGTGGCGATCTGCAGCACGGCTGTCCGGTCGGGGAGCGGCGGCCCCGAGTCGAGGAGGGCCCGCAGTGCGGCGGCGTCGGCGTCGCGGCCGACGAGGGGCTCGCCGAACAGCCGGTCAGGGCCCAGGAGGTCGGACAGGAGCCTCACCAACTGGCGGATCTGCGGGAGCGGCGGACTGCCGTCGGGCGGCTCGGGGACTCCCAGCAGGGCCACCTGGAGCGGCGCCTGGGGACGGTGGTCCAGCGCCGGTATGCAGGACAGATTGGGGACGATGCCGAGAGCGGTGCCCCGGACCAGGTGGCGGCCACGGTGACGTACCACCGTCCAGGGAAGGGCGTGCAGGCGGCCGTGCGGCGACAGCAGGCAGGTGCCGCTGGCCGCGACCTCGTCGGCGAAGGCCTCGGGGACGAGGTCGGCGAGGCCAATCCTGTTGCAGCTCCAGAAGTCCAACTCCTCGGCCGCCTGTTCCGGTTCGCCGAGCATGCGCTCATACGCGTCGAGGGCCCGACGGGTTCCTTTGGCCAGTCCTCTCGTCCCCATCCGCAGGCAGCCGTCGGGGGTGGCGAGGAGGGCGAGGACGCCTCCGGGACGTTCGTACAGGCTCAGGGCAACGCAGCGGCCCCCGCTGCCCGGTGCGTCATCTCCGTACGCCGCCAGGTAGCCGGTGAGCGTGGCGGGATCGAAGGGCGGATCGTCCCTGATCAGATGCCAGCGCGGGTCCACCGCGCGGATCTTGATGAGCAGCGCGGCCCGCTGCTCGTACAGTCGGTGTGCCTCGTGCGGGCGGCCCTGGCGGTCGGTTCGCGCAATCGCTTCGGTCAGTTCGGCGAAGCGCGTCCTGTCCGGGTCGTCCGGCTGATCAGGTTCGGCCGAGCGTGCCAGCGACAGCCGGGCAGAGAAGGCCCGGGCCTTGAGCAGATCGGTGACCACAGCGGCGAGCCGCGCGTGACCCGTCTCCTCGGCTGCAGCCAGCGCCTCCTCGAACACCGGCCTACGGAAGCGCAGATGAAGCGTGTCGAAGCGATGGCCGAGGGGCACCCGCAGTACCCGGTCGAGGGCGAAGGCCGCCTGCTGGTAGGCGTTCGCCGCGCGGGCCGGGTTGCCCAGGGCACGATGGGCTCGGGCCCTTTCGGTCTGCAACGTCGCGTTGAGGGAGTCGTCGCGGCGGGCCGCCAAGAAAGTCTCGCCCCGGTCGCACCAGGTGAGGGCTGAGCGGTGGTGTCCGAACTGCCGGGCCGCCTCGGCACGCATACGGCAGTACGCTGCGCCGCGGACCAGCCGCAGGTGTGCGCGCATCGACGTCCTGTCGCTCTCGACGGGGGTCTCGAACAGCGGCGCAGCCAGGTCCAGCCACTGGTTAGCCCGCTGCGTCGCTCCCTGGTCCAGCGCGACGCGGGCCAGTTGGATGTGGCCGACCTCCGGCAGTCCGGACGCCGTGTAGTGCGGCATCAGCATCAGGTACGCCTTCTCGGCCTCCGCCGGGCGGCCGACGTCACGGAGCGCGCCCGCCTTGGTGTCCAGGATCTGGTGATAGACGGCAGAGGCCTCCAACAGCCGGGCGAGGGGCACCGCGCCGCCCCTGCCCCGCACGAACTCCTCCTCCAGACGGCGCACCGCCTCGTCATCAGTGGCGAGCAGGGGCCCGTCCGGGAGGTGGGCGCTGAGCTCGGCTTCGAGCGGAGCCAGGACGTCCAGGGCAGTGTCGGAGTCGTACAGCTGGTGCAGGGCTGCCGCCCTCAGCGCGCGCAGATCGCCGTGCGCGTAGTCCGCCATGGTGCCGGAGGCCGGTTCCCGCGGCAGCTGACGGGCCTCGTCCACCAGGGCCAGCGCCTCGCTGGCCCGGCCCTCGCCCAGCTCGTACTGTGCCTTGCCTGACAGGTAATGGCGGAGCTTGTCCGCTCCGACAAAGGGGGTGAACTCCTCGGCGGTGGCCCAGTGGGCCTTGACCTGCCTGTACGTCCAGCCCCCGGCTTGATGGGTGGTCAACTCACGGCCGTACGCGTCGAGCAGCACACCGGCGATGTCGGCCTCCGTGCAGGGGATGGCGGCGGAGGGGTCGGACTCGCGCCGGGCCGTCAGGGCCCGCCGCCCGTGCCCGACCAGCTGCTGGAAAAGCTCCCCGGTCGGCAGCCCGGCGCCCGCTGCCTGCCAGTACCGCATCGACAGTTCCCGGCAGCGCGCTGCCGAGTCGTGGACGTCCACCCGGTATCCCCCCGATCACCCAGAGCAACCACCGTACGGCTGAGTGGGGTGGGGAGGGAATACGTAGGGGGCGCCGCCCGGGCATATGACCTTCGGCTATGCACTCCCTCTCTGCGCGGTGCGCTCCCGGCGTGCGAGCAATTCCCGACAACCCCTCCCCGGCAATCCGATGGGCTGCCATCCTGGACGGGCCGGCACACGGGGCGAGTCTCAACCCCGAGACGGCATCGGGGGATCACATGGCCCAGCCAAGCCGAGCATTCACCGTGCTCATGCCAGTGTCGCCTTTCCATGGGGGCCCGACGGCCTGGGCCAAGCCGGTGGTGATCGCCGCGTTCGTATGGCTCGTCCTGCGCATCCTGATCTCCGCGGGGAGGTGAGGGCATGTCGGACCTGCCGGACCCCGCGTCGCCCCATGGCGAGGTATTCGACCGGATCGCCCGGGCCGTGGGCCCCGCCGATCCGGCGGCCGGGGACCTGCCGTCCGTGGTGCGCGCCGCGCGGGCCCGCTTGGCGCAGCCGATGCGGGTGGCGGTGGCCGGACAGATCAAGCGCGGCAAGTCGACGCTGGTGAACGCTCTGCTCGGCGAGGAAGTCTCCGACACCGGGCAGTTGGAGCTGACGTTCAACGTCTGCGAGTTCCACCATGCCGAACGCCGTTCACTGCTCGTCCACTTCAAGGACGGCCGGACGCCGGAGGAGTGGGCTCCCGAAGCGCTTTCCCGGTTGACCGTGCGCGACCCGGGTGGCCTTCGCCTGTTGCGCTCCGTGCGGAAGGTGGAGGTGGGTCGGCCCAGCGCGCTGCTGCGCCGCTTCCGGCTCGTGGACACCCCCGGCCTGGGCAGCGTGCATGGAACCGACGCCGAGAACACCCTCGCCTTTCTTGGCATCGACGATCCCTCGGAGCGCGACGACGCCGCCCAGGTACTCAAAGAACTGGGCCAGGACGCCCGTTCGGTGCACGCCGAGAGCGCCGCCGAGATGGACCGGGCCGACGCCGTCGTCTTCGTCTTCAGCCGGGGCCTTGGCCGCGCCGACCAGCAGGCGGTGGACTCCTTCGCCGGGTCCTACGGCGAGGTGGTCAGCCCGCTGAAGGCGTTCGGCGTGCTCTCGCGCAGCGATCAGTACTGGCCCCCCGTGGGCGAGACGGGTCCTGACGGCATGCCCCTCGATCCGTACGGCTACGACCCGATGGCAACCGCCCGCCGCATCGCCGACTCCTACCTGGAACGGCCCTCCGTCCAGCGGGTGTTCCGCACCGTCGTCCCGGTCGCGGGCCTGCTCGGGGCCGGGGCGCAGTGCATGCCGTCCAACGGCTTCGGCCCCCTTGCCGACCTGGCGAAGGTGGCGCCGCGCAGGCTGGCGGACCGTATGGAAGACGTCAATCTCTTCTGCGGACGCGAGTATCCGGACCTGCCCGTCCCCGCCCAGGTCCGCGCCACGCTGGTGGACCGGCTGGGGGCCTGGGGAGTGTTCCTGGCTTGCGCATTCCTTCGGGACGGTCTTGGCGAGGACGCGGTACGCCAGAAGCTGCTGGAGCACAGCGGGGTGCCCGAGCTGAGAGGGCTGGTCCTGCGGCATTTCGGCAACCGGGCAGCGCTGATCAAGCTGGACCACGGCCAGCGGGAGATCGCCGACGAGGTGGCCCGGCTGCGGGCCGCCGCCCAGCGCGACGGGCGGCGGCCGCCCGCGGTGGCGGACCAGGTCGCGGACCTGCTGGAGAGCATGCGAGTGACCGACCGCGGGCCCTCCGAACTCGCCGCGCTGGGTTCGCATTACCGCGGTCGGCTGAGCCTGACGGCGCAGGAGGAGTCCCAGCTGCTCGCGGTCACCGGGGAGCTGGGAACCAGCTGCGCCGCCCGGCTCGGCCTGGCGCCCGGCACCCCCGTGGACGTGCTCCTTGCGACGGCCCGCCGCTACGCAGGCCACTGGGCCGCGCGCGCCGGCGATCCGTTGCTCGACCGGCCCACGCTCAGTGTGGCGAGGGTGGTGCTGCGCTCCTACGAACGTGTAGCGGACCTCGTCGGCCGCGCACAGGCGCTGCTGTACGGGGACGACGCTTCGATCGGGCGGGATGGTGGAGGGAGTAACCCATGAGCTGGGATCCGTACGACCCAGGCGCTGAGCCCGGCATCGACCCAGGGGTGGATCCGCTGCCTGGCGACGAGCCGACGGACCTGGCTGATCCGGCCCACCCCTTCGACGCCCCGGCGGCGGCCGTGGACGCCGGTCCCTCTCCCGACGCCGACTCCGGCCTACCGAACTTCGACCCCGCCCAGAGTGATCCCAACGCCGTCCTCGGCAACCCGGGCGAGGCGATGGGGGTGTGGCAGCAGCACCAAGGCGAGGGCGCCTGTGCCATCGGCGCCCAGGGCATGGTCCTGGAGTACCTGACGGGCCAGCGGATCAGCGAGGAGGAACTCACGGCCGAGGCCGCGGCCGAAGACGGCTTCGACGGAACGGGTACCGCACCGGACGACCTGGGGAACCTGCTGGAGCGGCACGGGGTCCCGGTGCAGCAGGTGGAAGACGCGTCCCTGGAGCAGTTGGAAGGGGTGCTTGCGGAGGGCGAGGCCGCCATCGTCGGTCTGGACGCGGACGAGATCTGGGCGCCTGGACACGATGCGGGTGACGACACGGTGGGCGACTTGCCGGGGATTCCGGGGCAGGGCGCCAATCACGCCGTGTGGGTCACCGGCATCGACCACAGCGACCCGGAACACCCGATGGTGGTCCTCAACGACTCGGGCCACCCCGAGGGCCAAGGCCTGCAGGTGCCGTTGGAGGAGTTCATGGGCGCCTGGCAGGATTCCGGCAACCTCCTCGTCGCCGCGGGCTCCTCACAGGGGGTGCGCGCATGACGGGGACAGACGGGAAGACACAGCGACCGGCCTCGCCACCGCCGGTCCCGGCGTCCGCGGCACCGCTCATCACACTGTTGGACCGGCTTGCCGATCTGACCACGGCACCCGATCCGCCCGACGGCCCGGTGTTGGACTGGGTACGGCGCAGCGTCCTGGACGCGCTGGCCGCGTCCGGCGTCGTCCCCGTCGAGGACTGCGGCCCCGTGGACCCCGCCCGGCACCGCGTGGTGGCCACCCGTGACGACCCCACGCAACTGCGGTGCGATGCCATCGCCGAGACGGTGCGGCCCGGCTACCTCTGGGGCGAGGCGCTGCTGCGCCCCCAGGAAGTCGTCGCCTACGTACGGCCCGGCACGTCAGAGGCGAGTGAGGAAGGCGGCACGCCAGATGACCCATGCAACAGATGATCTCGAATCCCCGCGCTCCGAAGCGCTGTGCCGGGAGTTCCGCCGCTCTCGGGCCTTCCGCCAGCTCGTCCCCATGGAAGCGGGCATCGGCTGGCCGCTGCCCGTGCCGGTCGTCCAGGACGGCGTGCCCCAGGTCTATGCCCGCCTGCCGCTGTTCGCCCTGCGCTCCGATCCGGCCGGTGGCGCCGACATCTTCCCGCCGTTCGCCACCGCGGCGCTCAACTGGTCCACGCAGCGCCTGGTCGAGTACTCCGATCTGCGCTTCAAGGAGCCGCACCGGCCGCGGGCGGAGTGGGCCCGCCCGATCGGCC
The DNA here is from genome assembly GCF_026340305.1 of Streptomyces sp. NBC_01381. Classification (NCBI taxonomy): domain Bacteria; kingdom Bacillati; phylum Actinomycetota; class Actinomycetes; order Kitasatosporales; family Streptomycetaceae; genus Streptomyces; species Streptomyces sp. NBC_01381. Next base: position 3,216,892 of record NZ_JAPEPI010000002.1, read on the forward strand.
GCTTCCCTCATCCCGCGGTCGCAGGGCTGACCACCGAGGCCTACCGGGACCTTCGCTCACGTCTGTTCCACCTCTACGACGAGCTGTTCGATGGGCTCGCGCGCGGGCGCCTGCCCGGCAGCGAGTGGTCCGGGCAGTTCAGCAACCTGCTGAACCTGCTGATGGAACCATCACTGCTGCCCTACTACCGGCAGCTTGCCCCCAAATTTCTGCGCCGGCATTTGCCCGACGAAGGGTGAACCACCATGCAGGACAACGCCTTCAGCCGCCTGCGTTCAGACGTTCTGGCCACCTTCCCGCAGCTCACCGAGGAGCTTTCCGGTGAGCTGGGGCCCCGGCAGCGAGAGCTCCTGGACCAGTCCAAGGCCCGTCTGGAGCAAGGCACGTGTCATGTCGTCGTCGCCGGTGAGTACAAGCGTGGCAAGTCCACGCTGCTCAACGCCCTGGTGGAACGGCCCGGTCTGTTCCCCGTGGATGTGGACGTGGCCACCTGTGTGGTGTCCACCCTCGCCTGGGGCCCCGACGAGCGAGCCGTGGTTCACCTCAGCTCCCCGGACACCGGACGGGGAGCGACCCAGCAGCTGGAGGTCGGCCTGGACCGCCTGCCGGAGTTCGTCACCGAGCAAGGCAACCCCCGTAACCACAAGCGGGTCCAACTGGTGGAGATCCATGCCCCGGTGCCGGAGCTGGAGACCGGACTCGTGCTGATCGATACGCCGGGCGTCGGCAGCGTCAACCCCGAACACACCGCAGCCACCCATTCCTTCCTGGATCGGGCCGACGGCCTGGTCTTCGTCTGCGACGCCATCGAACCCCTGGCCACCTACGAACTGGACTTCCTGGGGCGGGCATTGGAGAAGTGCGAGGTGGTGATCACCACGGTCACCAAGACCGACAAGGTCAGGGACGCCTACCCCGTGGTCGCCGGTGCCCGCGAGAAGATCTCCGGGCGCACCGGCCGCCCCGCCGACAGCCTGGTGATCGTCCCTGTCTCCGCCTTTCGCAAGCTCAAGTGGCTGAGGGACCGCACCGAAGATCAACTCCTCGCCGATTCCGGCTTCCCGGAGCTCGACCACGCGCTCTGGGAAGGGCTGGCCACCACCAGCGGCGCGGTCCAGCTGCGACGGGCCCTGGACGGGCTGTGCGACGCCGTGGCAACGGCGGGCTCTCCGCTGGTCAACGAATTGGCGGCGCTGGAGACGGATGAGTCCCTGGAGCGCATCCGTCGTGAGGTGGCGGAAACCACCGCCAGGCTCGGAGAGCTGTCCGCGAGCGGCGCCGAGTGGCGCAACGAATTGCGCCGGCGCTTCGACCTCGGCACCCGGCCCACCCGGAGCGCGCTGCAGGGCGCCTTCGACACGGCGTTGCGCCAGTACCAGGAGAAGGTGACCGCGGGGGCCGACCCCGGGGCCGACGAACTGGTCGGCGAGGTGGCGTCCGACATGCTCAAGGCCCTTACCACCGCCCACGACCAGCTGGCCGCGACAGCGGTGGAAATCATGAGGGAATTCGCCGAGCGCACCAGCCTGCAACTCACCTCACCCGAAGTGTCCAAGCCGCCCTTCACACCTGCCATCGCGGTGCCCACCGTCCCGCTCAATGTCCGCCCAGCCCGGTTCTTCGACCAGTTCCGGGCCAGCTGGTCCACCGGGATGGCCGGCATGGGCGCGGGCGGTGTCGTCGCACTCGTGGAACCCTTCAGCGGCATCGCGTTGCTCCTGGGGCTGGGAACGATGGGGTTCGTGCACGGTGTCCGCAACCATCGGCAGGATCTGCGCGAGCGCGCCGGCCGGGAACGCGCGGCGCGGCTGATCCAGTTGGTGAGCCAAGAGTTCGCCGCGAGTCGCCGGCACGCCACGGAGTCCTTCAACCAGACCTACGCGGACTTCACCCAGTCCCTGATCGCGGAGCTGAACGCCCAGCTCTCGGCCCAGCAGGAGTCGCTGACGGAATCCGGCCGCCGGCTCCAGGCGGTGACCGGGCAGACCAAAGCAGACTTGGCCAGGCGTCGCGGCGAGCTGCAGGCCCGACAGCAGAGGTACCGCCGCTTACAGGGCGAGCTCGACCGGCTGCGCGCCCGCGTGGAGCGACTGGCCACGCTGACGCCCCGGCCCGCCCCCCGGCCGGAGCCACCCGTCAGGCCCGGAGTGGCCCCGGCGAAGGACATCGCCGCGGACCTGGCCATCGGGGCCGTGACCGAAGTCGCCCTGGGCGCCGCCTTGACCCACCCCACCCTCGACATGGCCAAGGACACGGCGACCGCCGACGCCCCGGCCGCGGACATCACCCCGCAGGACTCGGCCACCACCGGGTTGACCACGGCTGCGGCCCACGACACCGATGCCGAGGGCGGGACAGCACTCGAGCTGGACGCTTCCTTCGACCCCGACCAGTTCGACGCACCATGACCAGCGACGATGCCGGGACCGGGCCGGTCTACGGCATCGATTTCGGCACCTGGACCTCTGCCCTGGTGATCCTGCGCCGGGGACATCCGCCGCTGCCGGTGCGCGATCCCGTGAGCCCGTACGGTGCCACTTCGGTACGCAGCGCCGTGTGCCTGCTCCCCGACGGTTCGACCGTGGTGGGCCAGGCCGCCCAGAACTCACGCCTGCAACGTCCCGAGCGGTTTCGGGCGGAGTTCAAGAGGGAGTTCGGCGAGGCGTTCCCGCACCGGCTGGGCGAGCGCCTGTTCACCACGGTGCAGCTGACGACGTACGTACTCGGTTTCCTGGTGGAGCAGGCCAGGGCCGCCGTCAATTCCGCACCCTCCCGCGTGGTGATCACCGTGCCGGCCACCTGGGAGGGCAACCGGCGCGAGCTCATGCTGACGGCCGCTGAGGCGGCAGGGCTGCCCCCGGAGATCGTCGAAGTGCACACCGAGCCGGTGGCCGCCACGGTGTATGCCCTGCACGACCACGGTATGGACCGTGATCGCACGGTCCTCGTCTACGACCTGGGCGGCGGCACGTTCGATCTGGCCGTGGCCCAGGGCAGCACGGAGGGCTTCACCGTGCTCGGTTCGCCCGGCGGCCTTGCCGACGTGGGAGGCCTTGCCATCGACCGAGCCGTGCTGGCCATGGTCCAGGAGCGCTGTCCCGAGGCGGTGGCTGAGCTGCGGCAGGCCGCCGCAGGCTCCAACGAATCCGGGACACTGCGACGCGCGATCCTGCTGGCGGAGGCATGCACCACCTTCAAGCATCAGCTGTCCGTCTCCTCTGAGCACTCCGATCTCCTGACGATGCTGGATCCTCCGGTCGAGGTCACCTTGACGCAGAACGACTTGAGAGAGGCCATCCGCCCTCTGCTGTCCGACACGGTCGAGGAGTGTGAACGAGTACTGCGGATGCACGGTCTGGAATGGGGGGACCTCGACTTGATCGTCCCCGTGGGCGGTAGCTCCCGGCTTCCCATGGTCGGCGACCTGCTGGCCGAGCGCTCGGGGCAACCGGTGCTCACCGTCTCCGAGCCCGAGCTTGCCGTGGCCACGGGTGCCGCCTGGCTTGCCTGGGGCACCGCTCCGGTACGGGTGGCCGGCGCGCCACCGTCTCCGGACGACGCCCCGAAGAGACACCAACTGCCGCCCAAGGTCACGGCGTTGCTGGACGCCGGTCTCACCGGCCGGATGGTGCGGGAGGCGATGCGCCATGCCAGGTGACCGGGTTCCAGAGAAACCACTCGAGCTGGCTGTGCACTGGCGGCAGCTGGTCAACGACTGGGTGACCCGGCAGCGCCGCCCCTACGAGGTCGACGCGTCCTCGGTCAGCCTTGAGCTCGAGCATCCCGAGGCCGAGCGGAAGATCCGGCTCGTGTTCACCGTCACCAGCAACGACATGCTGCTGGTGATGGTCACCGACGACCGCTACCTCACGGAGGACCAACTGGCCCTGGCCGCCGCGGCGGCCAACGCCTGGAACATCGAGCAGCTTGCTCCCATGCTGTCCGTCTGCAATCTCGACAGCTCCGAGCAGCCGCCTTACCTCATGGGAATCCAAACCCTCCCGCTCGCCTGCTGGGCGACCCGGAGCTCGTTCAGGACCATGGCCGACCAGTGGCTCCACGCATCCCGTGGCCTCTTCACGTGGTGCCACCGAAGTTGCCGCCTGTGACCCGGATGCCGACGTCTATTGAAGAAGCTGCCCATACCGCGTGCGAGAGTCGTGCCTGCCATGCGACTCTTTCTGTACGAGCCCCGAGGCTGACCCGGGGACTCTTGCTGACGTTTTGCTGACGCCCGCTAGGACTGCCATGCGTCCTACCTGCATGAATGGCTAGTTGATCATGTTCCGTACCATGTTCAAGTCCAAGATCCACCGCGCCACGGTGACCCAGGCCGACCTGCACTACGTGGGATCCGTCACCATCGACGCCGACCTCCTCGACGCCGCTGACCTGCTGCCCGGCGAGCTCGTGCACATCGTCGACATCACCAACGGCGCCCGCCTGGAGACGTACACCATCGAGGGCGAGCGCGGCAGCGGCGTCATCGGGATCAACGGTGCGGCGGCGCACCTCGTGCACCCCGGCGATAGGGTGATCATCATCAGCTACGCCCAGGTCGACGACGCCGAAGCACGCACGCTGCGGCCCAAGGTCGTGCATGTGGACGGCGCGGACAACCGCGTCGTGGCCCTCGGTGACGACGCGGCCGCTCCGGTTCCGGGCGCCGACGACATGGAGCGCAGTCCGCAGGCGGTGTGAGACCTCCAGGAGAGCCGATGAGCAGTGCGATCGAGATCCGTGACGACCGGGCGCGCGGCGTCCTGGAGGCCCACGCGGGCGGCGAAGTCGTCGGCCAGATCGTGTACTTCACGCTGGAGGAGCCCGAGCGCGCCCTGGTGCCCGTGCACACCGAGGTCGAGCCCGCGCACGAGGGCGAGGGCATCGCGGGATCGCTGGCCAGGGAGCTGTATGTGATGGCCGCTCGTGAGGGCATCACCGTCGCACCCCTGTGTCCGTACGTCGTGAAGTGGGCCGAGCGGCACCCGGACGAGGCGCCGGTCCCCTCCGGTGAGCTGGTCAAGGCCGCCCTGGACAAGGTGCGGTCGGACCCGGCCGCATGGTGAGCGCCGCGACCCTCGCCCTGCTGCACACCTCTCCCGTGCACGTGCCCGTCTTCGAGGGGCTGCGGGACGAGGACCACCCGGGGACCGCGCTGCGGCACCTCGTCCACGAGGACCTGCTCGCGCGCGCCCGCGTGGAAGGGCCGCGGGCGGTGGCCGGGGACGTCAGGGAACTCCTTGAGCAGGCCGTCGCCGACGGGGCGGACGCCGTGCTCTGCACCTGCTCGACCCTCGGCGGCGTCGCCGAAGCGGCCGCCGCCGCGCTCGGCGTGCCGGTCCTGCGGGTCGACCGGCCCATGGCGGCCGCCGCCGTGGCCGCGGGGCGGTCCGTCGCGGTCGTCGCCACGGTGGAGAGCACCCTGGAGCCGACCCTCGCCCTCGTCGAGGAGGAGGCGGCACGGGCCGGGCGCCCCGTCGAGGTCACCACCGTTCTGGTGGCGGACGCCTGGGACCGGTTCGCCGCCGGGGACCGGGACGGATGTCTGGAGCTCGTCGCCGCCGCCGTCGACGCCTTGGACGGTGTCGACGCCGTCGTGCTCGCCCAGGCATCCATCGCGGACGTGGCAGACAGGGCCGCACTCGCCGTCCCGGTCCTGGCCAGTCCGCGTACGGGCCTGAGTGCGGCCGTTCTCCGGTGCCGGGCGGGTGCCGCGTCGTAGGGTGAACGCGGGAGGTGAGCGATCACTCACCTCCCGCGTACTCGACCGAGGACCCGACCGCGTACCCGGCGTCGACAGGGAGTGGATATGGCTCAGCGGGGCGAAGAAGCCGTGATCAGTCCGACGGGCTGGGTGGCCAAGCAGGCCAAGGTCTACGAGGAGTCCGGCGGCACCGAGGGCGCCGAGGTCATGGGCGTGCCCTGCCTGCTGCTCGACTACCGCGGCCGCCGCACCGGACAGTGGCGCCGCACCGTGCTCATCTACGGCCGTGACGGCGACGACTATCTGATCGTGGCGTCCAACGGCGGCGCCGCCGAGCACCCCCTGTGGTACCGCAACCTGGTGGACGAGCCCGACGTACGGCTGCGCGTGGGCACCGAGGAGCGGTTCACCGCCCGCGCCACGACCCTCTCGGCCGCGGACAAGACCAGGGTCTGGCCGGGCCTCGTCGAGCTGTTCGCCCCCTATGCGGAGTACCAGCGCAAGACCGATCGGGACATCCCCGTCGTACGGCTCAGCCGCACCGAAGGCTGACATCGGGCGGCGCGGGGACGCGTGGACTCGGCGGGCGTGGGCACGCGAGGCGGGAGACAGTGGACGCGTCCGACCTCCGGACCCCGCAGACCGACCTCCGAACCCCGCTGGAGGACCCCATGACCCATCCCTACCCCGACCCCGCGCCGCCCCCGCCGTTCCCGGACCCGAACGGGCCGATCCCTGTCCCTGACCCCAATCGGCCCATCCCCGTCCCGGACCCGGTGCCGCGCCCCGAGCCTGCGCCCGTGCCGCAGCCGCCCCCGTCCCCGGTCCCGCAGCCGCCGGGACCGGACACGGAGCCGAAGCCGATGTGAGGCCTGGGGCCAGGTGCTAGGACCGCACCTCCGAGCGGTCACCGCCCCACAGCGTGTGGAACGACCCCTCCCGATCCGTACGCCGATAGGTGTGCGCCCCGAAGAAGTCCCGCTGCCCCTGCGTGAGCGCGGCCGGCAGCCGGTCCGCGCGCAGCGCGTCGTAGTAGGCGAGGGCCGCCGAGAAGCCCGGCGTGGGGACGCCCTGCCGGGTGGCGGCGACGACGACCGCGCGCCAGTCGTCCTGGGCCGCGCCGATCTCCTGCGCGAACGTCGCGTCCGACAGCAGACTCGGCAGGTCGGGGCGGGCGTCGTAGGCGGCGCGGATGCGGTCCAGGAAGGCGGCCCGGATGATGCAGCCGCCGCGCCAGATGGCGGCGACCGCGCCCAGGTCGATGTCCCAGCCGTACTCCGCGCTGCCCGCCGCGATCTCGTGGAAGCCCTGCGTGTACGACACGATCTTCGAGGCGTACAGCGCCTGCTCGACCTGGTCGGCGAACGCGCGCGCCTCCGCCTCGCCCAGCGGCTTCGCCGTGGGACCCGGCAACTCCCGTGACGCAGCCCGCAGTTCGGTGTGCCCCGAGAGCGAGCGGGCGAACACCGCCTCGGCGATGCCCGACACCGGAACGCCCAGATCCAGGGCGATCTGCACGGTCCAGCGGCCCGTGCCCTTCTGCTCGGCCTGGTCCTGCACGACGTCCACGAACGGCTTGCCCGTCTCGGCGTCGACGTGGCTGAGGACCTCCGCCGTGATCTCGATCAGATACGAGTCGAGGCGGCCGGTGTTCCAGGTGCGGAAGATGTCCGCGATCCGGGCGGGGGAGTAGCCCCCCACATCGCGCAGGAGCTGGTACGCCTCGGCGATCAGCTGCATGTCCGCGTACTCGATGCCGTTGTGCACCATCTTCACGAAGTGCCCCGCGCCGTCCGGGCCGACGTGCGTGACACAGGGGGCGCCGTCCTCGGCCTTCGCCGAGATCTTCTCCAGCATCGGGCCGAGCGCCGCGTACGACTCCTCGGAGCCGCCCGGCATGATGCTCGGGCCGAGCAGCGCGCCCTCCTCGCCGCCGGAGACACCCGTGCCGACGAAGTGGAGTCCCTGCTCCCGCAGTTCGCGCTCGCGGCGCCGGGTGTCCGCGAAGTGCGCGTTGCCGCCGTCGACGAGCATGTCGCCCGGTTCGAGGAGCGGCGCGAACTCCCGGATCACCGCGTCCGTGGGCTCGCCCGCCTTCACCATGACGACCAGACGGCGCGGGCGTTCGAGCGCGGCGACGAACTCCTTGGCGGTCTCCGTGGGGATGAAGTCGCCCTCGTCGCCGAACTCTTCGACCAGGGCCCGGGTCCTGGCCGCCGTGCGGTTGTGGAGGGCGACCGTATAGCCGTTGCGTGCGAAGTTCCGGGCGAGGTTGCGTCCCATGACCGCGAGGCCCGTGACACCGATCTGGGCTGACGTACTGCTCATGCCGTGGCTCCTGGAAGTGCTGCTGGAAGTGCTTCTGGAGGTACTGCTGTAGGTGCTTCTGGAGTGTTCCTGGAAGTGGAAGCGCCGATGGTGTTCGCCAGTATTGCCCCGCGGCGTAGCGTGACATTCCGACACTGTCTCCGACGAAGGAGCCGCCCGTGCCCCATTTCGACATGCCGCTGGACGAACTCCGCCGCTACCGGCCCGATCTGACGGAGCCGGACGACTTCGACGCGTTCTGGGAGAAGACCCTTTCGGCGGCACGCGAGCACGACCTGGAAGCGCGCTTCGACCCCGTGGACGTTCCGCTGAGCACGGTCGACGTCTTCGACGTGACGTACGCCGGGTTCGGCGGCCACCCCGTCAAAGGCTGGCTGATTCTGCCCGCGGGGACGAGCGAGCCGCTGCCCGCCGTCGTCCAGTACATCGGCTACGGCGGCGGACGCGGACTTCCCCACGAGCGTCTGCTGTGGTCGGCGGCGGGCTTCGCGCACTTCGTGATGGACACCCGGGGCCAGGGCAGCGGCGGTTCGGTGGGCGACACCCCGGATCCGGTCGGCAGCGGACCGGCGTATCCGGGCTATATGACGCGCGGCATCGAGGACCCGCACGAGTACTACTACCGCCGCGTCTTCACCGACGGTGTACGTGCCGTCGAGGCGGCCCGCGCCCATCCGCTGGTCGACGGCTCGCGGGTGGCCGCGATCGGCGGCAGCCAGGGCGGCGGCATCACGCTCGCCGTCGGCGGGCTCGTCCCTGACCTGGCGGCGATCGCGTGCGACGTGCCGTTCCTGTGCGACTTCCCGCGCGCGACGACCCTCACCGACCGGCCGCCATATAGAGAGATCGCTCTCTATATGAAGGCGAGGCGCGGCTCCGAAGAGAGCGTCTTCGGGACGCTCTCCTACTTCGACGGCGTGCACTTCGCGGCGCGGGGCCGGGCACCCGCGCTCTTCTCGGCGGGCCTGGAGGACCTCACGTGCCCGCCGTCCACGGTGTTCGCCGCCCACAACGCGTATGCGGGGGCAGAGCGGTCGATGGAGGTGTACGCCTTCAACGACCACGAGGGCGGCGGCCCCCACCAGCAAGGTGTCCAACTCCGCTGGCTCGCCGAGCACTTGACGGCATGACCGGCCGGAGTCCCTTCGGCCTCGCACCCTTGTCATGGATCGGTCGGAGCGGCTAACTTGCCGCTTTGTCGTGTGTCTGATGTGACCAGTCCGGCCCGACCGTTCCGACCTGACGTGATGTGTGTGACCGAGGGGGCTCTCATGGCCGTACGCGGCCGGCACCGCCGGTATCAGCCGAACCGGATCAACCGAGCGTCGCTGACCGTCACGGCGGGCGGCGCGGGGATGGCGCTTCCGCTGATCGGCACCGGGACGGCGAACGCCGCCGACGTCGACACCTGGAACAAGGTCGCGGCGTGCGAGTCCACCAGCAACTGGAGCATCAACACCGGCAACGGCTACTACGGCGGCCTCCAGTTCAAGCAGTCCACCTGGGAGGCGTACGGCGGCACCGCCTACGCCCCGCGCGCCGACCGCGCCACCAAGGACCAGCAGATCGCCGTCGCCGAGAAGGTCCTTGAGGCGCAGGGGCCGCGGGCCTGGCCGGTCTGCTCCGAGCGGGCGGGCCTGACCCGGGGCGGCGACGCGCCGGACGTCACGCCGATGGGCGCGCCCAAGAAGGCTGCGAAGGCGCCCCAGCGCGAGGTCAAGGACGTCAAGCCGGAGGTGACACCGCAGTCCACCGCCGGAACCGCCCGGATGTACACCGTCGTACGCGGCGACACGCTCTCCGGTATCGCCGACGAACGCCGAGTGGGCGGCGGCTGGCGGCAGTTGTACGACACCAACCGCGAGGTCATCGGCTCCGACCCCGACCTGATCACACCGGGCCAGCGGCTCTCGCTGCACGCCGCGCAGAAGCAGAAGAAGAGCGGCCAGCCGGAGGCGGGCCACCGCACCGAGCCGAAGCAGCGGGCCGAGCCCAAGCCGAAGGCCGAGCCCAAGCCGAAGCCCAGGGCCGAGCCGAAGCAGCGGGCCGAACCGAAGCCGAAGCCCAAGGCCGAGCCCCGCAAGGCGAAGCCGGCCCAGGCCGCCCAGGGCTTCTCCGCCCCGGTGGCCGCGTCGCCCAGCACGCCCTACCGCGCGGCGGGCGGTTCCTGGTCGAAGGGCTACCACACGGGAGTCGACTTCCCCGTGGCCACCGGCACCTCCGTGAAGGCCGTCGCCGGGGGCACGGTCGTGTCGTCCGGCTGGGGCGGCTCGTACGGCTACGAAGTGGTGATCCGGCACGCCGACGGCAAGTACTCCCAGTACGGCCATCTCTCGGCGCTCACGGTGAAGGCGGGGCAGAAGGTCGGCGCCGGGCAGCGGATAGCGCGCTCGGGGTCCACGGGCAACAGCACGGGCCCGCATCTGCACTTCGAGATCCGGACGGGGCCCGGCTTCGGCTCGGACGTCGATCCGCTGGCCTATCTGCGCGCGGGCGGCGTACGGATCTGAGCGACGCTCCCGAAACGCCGGAAGCCCCCTGAGTCCGAGACTCAGGGGGCTTCACAACGGGCATCGAATGATGCTCCGACGAGGCTTCAGGAGCCGATGCGTTCCCGGTGATGGCGGGTGTGGCGGAACAGTACCCGCCGGTGCGGACCGGGCGTGGGCTGTGCGGGCACGGCAGGCAGCTCGTGCGCCCGCACATCCCCGGCGTCCGCGACGGGCTCCGCGGGCACGGGCCCGCCCTTGGCCACCGGCACGCTCGCCCCGGGCGCCGGCTGGCCCTCCGTGGCGATCCGCTCCGTGGTCAGCAGGATCAGACCGCCCGCGGCGACGACGCCGAAGCCCAGCGCGACAGCCATACCCGCGGTGCCGTAGCGGAACGATTCGCCGAAGAGCGTGAGCCCCACCGCGGCCGCCACGACCGGATTCACCACCGTCACCGTGGACAGCGGCGCCGCGAGGCCCGCACCGCGGTACGAGGCCTGCGAGATGAGCACCCCTGCGCCCGCGAGGACGGCGATAACACCAAGGCTCGGCAGCTGCTGCGTCAGCGGCTCGTGTTCCGACCAGTCCACCGCGACGGTCTTGGTGAACACCGATGCGATGCCGAAGGCCACGCCCGCCGCGCCGGCCAGCAGCACACTGCGCACCACCGGATGCCGGTGCACGGCGTGTGCGAGCACCATCAGGGCCAGGACGGCGCCGCCGGTGGCGAGCGCCACCATGACCCGCTCGGCGTCGTCGAGGGACTGCGCGTCCGCGGCCTGGGTCAGCGACAACAGGCCCGCGAGACCGACGGTCGCCATGATCGCGCCGCGCCAGGCGGTGGCTCCTGCCTTGCGGCGTACGAAGAGGGCGGCCATCGGCAGGGCGAAGACGATGGTCAGGGCGCCCAGCGGCTGCACCACACTCAGCGGCCCGTAGGCGAGCGCCACCACGTGCAGCAGCGCACCGAGGCTGTTCAGCGCGATCGCGACCCACCACATGCCGCGGCGCAGCGGTGCGTACCGCCGCTCCGGCGTGGTCACCGCGACGCGCTCCTGAAGGATTGCCCCGCCCGCATAGGCGACGGCGGATACGAGGGAGAGCAGCACGGCCACCGTGAGGGCACTCATGAGGTGCTCCACGGTGTGCGATAAGCCCTGTGGGCCCGGGGCGTCCGGCGCGGCGAACGGTCGGCTTCCATACCCTCTACGATCTCGCGGATTCGGCTCCACGTCGTCGTACCTCAGCACGCATTGGGTCCTACTGCCGATGGAGTACGACCCGCCAGATGTCCTCCCACGGGTGGGTTACGCAGTAGTTCGGTGGATCATCCAGAATCTCGAAAATTCTTCCGCGAGCGGAGCCGGGAACGGCCCCGTGCGGGCGCCTCGCCGCGGCTCGGGCGACCGTGCCCGGGGGGTCCGGGGTGCAGCCTTCGGCGCGTCTCCAGACCTCCCCAGGCGTCCGCTCGCACCCTCGCGAAACAGTGTCTGACCTGGGCTTTCGCGTAGATCGCCGATACGATTTCCGCTCGTGGAAAGGGGTCCGGATGCACCGGAACATACGCAGTGTCGACGACGTCCTGAAGCTCCTGGACGGCCTGTTCGTGCCGGAAGCGGACCGCTGGACCGCCGACGCCGCGGACTGGTGGGACGGCTTCTACGACGACCGCTCCCGGCAGGTGCCCTTCTTCGTCGCGAAACCGGACGAGAACTTGGTCGCGTACCTGGACCGGGGCCTGATCGCGCCGGGCCGCGCCCTGGATCTGGGCTGCGGGCCGGGCCGCAACGCCCTGCACCTGGCCGCCGAGGACTTCCGGGTGGACACCTGATCTACGACTCGGGCTGCTTCCACCACCTGCCGCCGCACCGCCGCATCAGCTACCTCGCCCTGCTCGACCGCGCCCTCGCGCCCGGCGGCCATCTCGCCCTCAGCTGCTTCGCCGCCGGGGAGATGGGCTCCGAGCTGCCCGACGCGGACTTCTACCGCGCCTCCGGCCTCCAGGGCGGTCTCGCCTACACACCGGAGTCCCTGCGCTGGATCTTCTCCGACCTGACGGAGGTCGAACTGCGCCGCATGCGCGACGAGCCGCCCGAGTCCGCGCACTTCGGTGAGCCCTTCCTGTGGACGGCGCTGTTCCGCAGAGCCGCCTAGGCTCTGCTGTCGTGAAACACCACACCGGCAACCACCACATCGACCTGGCCGAAGTCGCTTCCGTCGGCGGCTTCTTCGTCCTGCGCACGGGGACACCGCCGGGCGGCGCCCAAGTGACGCCCCTGGCACGGGTGTACGCCGGGGAGAGCGACCCCCTCGCGTTCCGCGTGGCCAAGGTCGGCGCGCGGCTCGGCGCCCCCGACGAGCGGGTGGCCGTGTCCGTGGCGCAGCTGGGGCTCGCGGCACGGCTGTGGTCGGTGGCGCTCGGGTCGGCCGCGCTGCACGGCGAAGTGCCGGACCTCGACCCGGAGCTGCTGCACTGGGACGCCGACGGCAGCTCGCCCGACGACCTGTGGCTCACCGACGTACGGGGCAGGAGCGCCGACGCCGCCGCCGTCCGCGACGCCGTCCAGGAGAGCCATCTGGCGCCCCTGGCCGACGCCCTGCGCGCCCGCTACCGCATCTCCGCCCGCCTGCTGTGGGGCAACGCGGGCTCCGCGCTCGCCGGCGCCGCCCGCGAACTGCACACCTGGGCGCGGCGCACAGGACGTACCGAAGTAGGGGAGCGCGCCCTGGACCTGGCCGCCGAACTCTTCGCCCACCCCGACCTGCGCGGCACCGGAACCCTGGACGGCACGGCCTTCCGGCGCCGCAGCTGTTGCCTCTACTACCGGTGCCCCGGCGGCGGACTGTGCGGCGACTGCTGCTTCGAGCGGCCGCCCCACAGGTCCGTGCGGGACTCTTCCCCGCCGGGCGCTTCTGGGTGACCATGAGGAGGCGAACGGCCGACGGAATGGGCGGACGGACGGAGGGTTCTGCGTGCGAGTGGGACTGCTCACCCGGGAGTATCCACCGGACGTCTATGGAGGCGCCGGAGTCCATGTCGAGTTCCTAGCACGGGAGTTACGCTCCCTGATCGACGTCGACGTGCACTGCTGGGGAGAGCCGGACACCGCCGTCGACGGACTCACGCGGCACCAGGCCTGGGAGGCGCTCGAAGGCGCCAACGACGCCCTGCGCACCCTCTCCGTGGACCTCTCCATGGCGGCCGCGCTCACCGGCTGCGACCTCGTCCACTCCCACACCTGGTACGCCAATCTCGCGGGCCACATCGGCAGACTTCTGCACGGTGTCCCGCACGTCATGACCTCGCACTCCCTGGAACCCCTGCGCCCCTGGAAGGCCGAGCAACTGGGCGGCGGCTACGCCCTGTCCAGCTGGGCCGAGCGCACCGCCATCGAGTCGGCGGACGCCGTGATCGCCGTGTCGCACGGGATGCGCGCCGACATCCTCGCCTGCTACCCGGCGGTCGACCCGGCCCGCGTACACGTCGTCCACAACGGCATCGACACCGACCTGTACCGCCCCGTCCCCGGCGTGGACGCCCTGGAGAGCCACGGCATCGACCCCGGGCGGCCCTACGTCCTGTTCGTCGGCCGCATCACCCGGCAGAAGGGCGTGCCCCATCTGCTGCGCGCAGCCGCGAAGTTGGATCCCGCCGTCCAGCTCGTGCTCTGTGCGGGCGCCCCCGACACCCCGGAGATCGACGCCGAATTCCGCACCCTCTTCGAGGAGTTGAGCCGCACCCGCGGGGGAGTCCACTGGATCCCGCAGATGCTTCCGCGCCCGCAGATCGTCCAACTCCTCAGCCACGCCCGGGTGTTCGCCTGCCCTTCGGTGTACGAGCCGCTCGGCATCGTCAATCTGGAGGCGATGGCTTGCGGCACACCAGTGGTGGCATCGGCCGTCGGTGGCATCCCGGAGGTCGTCGCCGACGGCGAGACGGGACTCCTCGTCCCGTACGAGGAAGACGAGGAGCCCGCGGCCTTCGAGGCGCGGCTCGCCCACGCCCTGAACCATCTGATCGCCGATCCGCGCACCGCGACGCGGATGGGCGTCGCCGGACGCGAGCGCGCGGTACGGGAGTTCGGCTGGGACGCGGTCGCCCGGCGCACGGCCCACGTGTACGAGGAGTTGCTCGAGTCCAAGTGATCCCAAGTCAGGGGGCGGCGCGATGCGCGGTGGACCTTCGGTGCTCGGAATCGTCCTGGCCGGCGGGGAGGGCAAACGCCTGCTGCCCCTCACCGCCGACCGGGCCAAACCAGCGGTCACGTTCGGCGGCACGTACCGCCTCGTCGACTTCGTGCTCTCCAACCTCGTCAACGGCGACGTCCTGCGGATCTGCGTACTGACCCAGTACAAGTCGCACTCCCTGGACCGGCATGTGACCACGACCTGGCGGATGTCGAGCCTGCTCGGCAACTACGTCACCCCGGTCCCGGCCCAGCAGCGCCTCGGCCCGCGCTGGTACTCGGGCAGCGCGGACGCGATCCTGCAGTCCCTCAACCTCGTCCACGACGAACAGCCGGACTACATCGCGGTGTTCGGCGCCGACCACGTCTACCGGATGGACCCACGGCAGATGCTGGGCCAGCACTTCGAGAGCGGCGCAGGAGTGACGGTCGCGGGGATCCGGGTGCCGCGCGCCGACGCGTCGTCCTTCGGCATCATCACCCCCGCACGGGACGGCACGCGGGTCGACCGCTTCCTGGAGAAGCCCGCCGACCCGCCGGGCCTGCCGGGCTCCCCGCACCAGGTGTTCGCCTCCATGGGCAACTACGTCTTCACCACGAAGACCCTCGTCGACGCGCTTCAGCAGGACGCCGAGGACGACAACTCCGTGCACGACATGGGCGGTTCGATCTTGCCGATGCTCACCGAACGAGGCCTGGCCCAGCTGTACGACTTCGACGACAACCACGTCCCCGGCGAGACCGCGCGCGACCACGGCTACTGGCGCGACGTCGGCACCCTCGACGCGTACTACGAAGCGCACATGGACCTGATCTCGGACCAGCCGGTGTTCAACTTGGACAACCGGCGCTGGCCGATCTACACCCACTCCGGCGGTTTGCCGCCCGCCAAGTTCTGCGCGGGCGGCATCGCGAGCGAGTCCATCGTCAGCCCCGGCTGCGTCATCCGCGGCCAGGTCACCCGCTCCGTGCTCTCGCCCGGGGTGACCGTCGAGCAGGGGGCGGTCGTGCAGGGCTCTGTGCTGCACGACAACGTACGCGTCGGGCGTGGTGCCGTGGTCCGCGGCGCCGTCCTCGACAAGAACGTGGACGTCCCGCCCGGCGCGACGATCGGCGTCAACCCCGAGCGGGACCAGGAGCTCTACACGGTGTCGAAGGCGGGCGTGATCGCGCTGGGCAAGGGGCAGGCCGTGCCCTTATAGGAGTCCTTGTTGGAGCCCTTCTAAGAGCCCTTCTAGGAGCCTTTATAGGACCCGGCGCCTGCGGCCAAGCCAGGTCTGCGCGATCACCACGACCGCCAGGAAGGCGCCGCTGACGACCTGTTGGTACGCGGAGTCCAGCGAGCCGATCTGGTTGATGACGTTCTGGATCACCTTCAGGAGCAGTACGCCGACGAGCGAACCGCTGATGAAACCGAAGCCGCCGGTCAGCAGCGTGCCTCCGATGACGACCGCGGAGATCGCCTCCAGCTCCATGCCCGAGCCGAGAATGGTGACGCCCGAGACCAGCCAGGCCGCGTTGAGCGCGCCCGCCAGGCCCGCGCAGAGCCCGGACAGGGTGTACACGGCGATCTTCGTGCGGGCCACGGGGGCGCCCATCAGCGCCGCCGCGTCCTCGTTGCCGCCGACCGCGTACACGTACTGGCCGAAGCGGCTGCGGCGCAGGACGACCGCACCGGCCACGAAGAGGACGAGGGTGATCCAGACCGGGGCCCCGACACCCAGGACCTTTCCCTGGCCCAGTGTCGCGAAGAACGAGTCCTTGTCGACCAGATAGGTCGTGGAGCCCTCGTCGGTGACGGAGAGGAGGATGCCGCGCGCGCCCAGCATCGCGGCGAGCGTCACGATGAACGGGGCGAGCCGGGAGCGGGCGATCAGGAGGCCGTTGACGAGGCCGATGAGCCCGCACACGGCCAGCGGCAGGAGCAGCGCCACCGCCGTCCCGTACTGCGAACCCCAGGCCGCGAGCACCCCGCCCAGGGCGAACAGGGAGCCCACGGAGAGGTCGATTCCGCCGGTGACGATCACGAACGTCATGCCGAGCGCGACGACGGCGAGGAAGGCGGAGGAGACCGCCATGTTCTCGAGGTTGTCACCGGTGAGGAAGGTGTCGAAGCTGAGGGACGCAGCGATGACGGCGATCACCAACGTGACCAGGGCGCCGTGCTGTTGGGCCAGGGCGCTGAGCCGCTCCGAGCGGTTCGCGGCGGTCGGTTCGTCGTCGCTGGTCTTGTTCGGCTGTGCCTCGGATATCACGGTGCCGGTCACCGCTTGCCCCTCTCCCGTGCCGCGTAGACGGCGAGAATGATCACCACGGCCTGGGCGATCTGCGTCCAGGACGGCGGCAGATCGTGCTTGATGAGCGTGGCGGTGAGCAGCTGGATCAGTACGGCGCCCGCGACGGTGCCGCCGATCCGCACCCGCCCGCCGCTGAGCGGTGTGCCGCCGACCACGACCGCCGTGATCGCGGACAGCTCCATCAGATTGCCGAGCGAGGTGGGGTCGCTCGCGGTGAGACGGGCCGTCGCCAGGACGCCCGCGACGGCGGCGAGGGCGCCGGAGCAGACGTACACCAGGATCAGGACGCGTCGTACGGGCAGTCCGGCGAGGCGGGCGGCCGGTCGGCTGTCTCCGATGGCGAGCAACTGGCGGCCGAACGTGGTGCGCCGGACGACGAAGGCGACGAGCAGTGCGAGCGCCGCCGCGATCAGGACGAGGTAGGGGATGCCGAGGACGTCGCCGGAGCCGAGCGAGGCCATGTTCGGGTCGCGTACGTCCTTGAGCTGGGGCAGCAGCACGAGGGCGAGCCCGCGGCCCGCGACCATCAGGGCCAGCGTCGCGACGATGGGCTGGACGCCGATGAAGGCGATGAGCGAGCCATTGGCGACGCCTATGACGGCGCCGCCGATGATCGCGACGACGAGCGCGATCCACATCCCGTAGCCGAGGTAGAGGGAGAGGAGCGACGTGGACAGCGCCATCACCGACCCGACGGAGAGGTCCACCCCCTCGCTGCCGATGGCCAGGGCCATGCCGAGGGCGACGATGAGGACGGGGGCCACCTGGACGGCCTGGGTGCGGAAGTTCTCGGCGGAGAGGAAGTGCGGGGTGAGGAAGATGTTGACGAGGAGGAGGACGGCGACGCCGAGGTAGACGCCGTAACTCTGCAGGAGGCGGAGCAGGCGCTCACGGTCGGCGGAGGCTTTGCCGCCGAGGGCGAGGTCGGTCATGGTGAACTCCGGGGTCGCACTGCGGGTGCGTGATGGCCGACGCCCGACTGTCCGGGCACGTGGGCAAGTGCGGGGCCTGCCCCCACCTGCCCACCCGTTGCGGAGTTTCGGGCGGGTGGGCAGGAAAGCTTGTTCGTGCAGGCGGGACTGCGGGGTGACAAGCGCCCGCCCGCACCCCGCCAAGGGCTACGCACGGGACCCCCCGGCAGCAACCGGCCCCGCGGCGATGGCTCGCAGCAGCGCGTCCTCTGTGACGTCGGCGCCGGACAGCTCCTGGACCACCGCGCCGTCCTTGAGGACGATCACCCGGTCCGAGCCCTCGACCAGTTCCTCCATGTCGGAGGAGATGAGGAGGACCGCAAGACCCTCCTCCGCCAGTTCGTCGATCAGCTTCTGGACCTCGGCCTTCGCGCCGACGTCGATGCCGCGCGTCGGCTCGTCGAGGAGCAGGACCTTCGGGTTCATCGCCAGCCAGCGGGCCAGGAGGACCTTCTGCTGGTTGCCGCCGGACAGTTCGCCCACCTTCTGGTGGGGGCTCGACGCCTTGATGCGCAGGCGCTTGATGAAGGTGTCGACCAGCGCGTCCATGCGGCGCTCGTCCACCAGGCCGAAGCGGGAGAGGCGGGGGAGCGCGGCGAGCGCGATGTTCTCGCGGACCGAGAGGCCGGGGACGATTCCCTCGGCCTTGCGGTCCTCGGGGAGGAGGCTGATGCCGGCGCGGATCGCGGCGGGGGTGGAGCCGGTGCGGACCGGCGCCCCGGCGATCAGCACGCGGCCCGAGTCCGGCGGCAGCGCTCCCGCGATGGCCTTCGCCGTCTCGCTGCGGCCCGAGCCGAGCAGGCCGCCCAGGCCCACCACCTCACCGGGCCTGATGTCGAGGGAGACGCCGTGCAGCTGGTGGCGGACCGTCAACTCCCTTGCGGCAAGGACGGGTTGGCCGGAAGTGTCATGGCTGCCGGTGAACTTGGTGACGCCCTCTTCGCGTACGTCCCCGACCTCGCGGCCCAGCATCAGGGACACCAGGCGGAGCCGGTCGAGCTCCGCGATCGGCCCCGTATGCACCCGCTTGCCGTCCCGCAGCACCGTGACCGTGTCGCACACCTCGTAGAGCTCTTCGAGGCGGTGACTGACGTAGATCACCGCGATGCCGCGGTCTCGCAGCATGCGGATCACGCCGAACAGGGTCTGGACCTCGCGGGGTTCGAGGGACGACGTCGGCTCGTCCATGATGACGACCCGCGCGTCGACCGAGACCGCTCGGGCCAGGGCCACCATCTGCTGGGTTCCTACGCCCAGTTCGCGCAGCGGGCGGCGTACGTCGACGCGTATGCCGAGGCGCCGCAGGGCCTCGGCCGCCTCGCGGTGCATCCGGCGGAAGTCGATGAGCCCGAGGCGCCCGCGCGGCTCGCGACCGAGGAAGAGGTTGCGGGCCACGCTCATCAGGGGGACGAGGTTGACCTCCTGGTAGATGGTGGAGATCCCCGCGTGCTGGGCCTCCAGAGGGGTGGAGAAGCTGAGCTGCCGGCCGTTGTACGTCAGCTCGCCCGCGTCCGGTGCGTACACGCCCGTCAGGACCTTGATGAGCGTGGACTTGCCGGCGCCGTTCTCGCCGATCAGGGCGTGCACTTCACCGGCGCGCGCGGTGAAGTCGACCGCGTCCAGGGCCCGTACGCCCGGGAATCTCTTCGTGAGGCGGCTGGCCGAGAGGACGTCGGAAGAATCTGACGACATCTCAGTACGCCTTGCCGAGGTCCGACTTGGCATTGCTCTTCGTGTACGCGCTGTCCTTGATGACGATGTCCTGCGACACCTTCGAGCCCTTGGTGAAGGTGTCGAGCGTCTGGAAGGCCAGCGGGCCGAAGCGCGGGTTCGACTCGATGACACCGTAGATCCAGCCGTCGACGATGCCCTGCACGGCGTTGCGGGTGCCGTCGACCGTCACG
This sequence comes from Streptomyces sp. NBC_01381, assembly GCF_026340305.1. Lineage (NCBI taxonomy): Bacteria > Bacillati > Actinomycetota > Actinomycetes > Kitasatosporales > Streptomycetaceae > Streptomyces > Streptomyces sp. NBC_01381. Next base: position 3,236,772 of record NZ_JAPEPI010000002.1, read on the forward strand.
ATCTTGACGTCACCGGCCTTCTTGCCCGCGCCCTTGAGCGCGCCCACCGCGCCGAGGCCCATCTCGTCGTTCTCGGCGTAGATCCCGGTGATGTCGGGCTTGGACTGGATGAGCTGCTCGGTGACCTGCTGGCCCTTCTCGCGGGCGAACTCGCCGGTCTGCTTGAAGACGATCTTCAGTCCGGGGGCCTTCTCCTTGACGCGGTCCTCGAAGCCCTTGGTGCGCTCGGTGGTCACGTTGTTGCCGGCCGCGCCGAGCAGGATGGCGATCTTGCCCTTGCCGCCCGTCGCCTTGATCATCTGGTCGGCGGCGCGCCTGCCCTGCTCGACGAAGTCCGAGCCGATGAAGCTCACATAGTCCTTGCAGGCCTTGGCGTTGATCTTGCGGTCGATGGTGACGATCGGGATGTGCTTGGCGGAGGCCGCGCGAAGCACCGGCTCCCAGCCGTCGGAGTTCAGGGGTGCGATGACCAGCAGGTCGGCGCCCTTGGCGATGAGGTCCTGGACGTCGCTGATCTGTTTGGAGAACTGCGACTGGGTGTTGGCGGTGAGCAGCTTGAGGCCGCGCTTCTCGGCCTCGGCCTTGATGGACGCCGTCTCCGCGATCCGGAAGGGGTTGGCCTCCTTCTCCGACTGGGAGAAGCCCACGGTGGCGGTCTTCAGGTCCAGCTTCTTGCCGCCGTACGCGTCGATCGCGCAGGTCTCGCCGCTGCCCGCGCCCGGCTCCGAGACGACCTGGCCCGAGTCGCCCTGGTCCTGCGACGTGGAGCTCTTGTCACCGGCGTTGTCGTCCTCGGACTTGGCGCACCCCGCGGCGAGCGCGAGGCTCGCGGCGAGACCGGCGGCGAGGAGGGTCCTGGCTGAGGTACGGCTGAGGAGTGTGGTCGGCTTCATGGAGTCCCCAAAACGGCACGGCCCCGGCGCTGAGAGCGCTCACGGGAAGATCGGCACTTGCGGTCAACTCGGCGGTACGGGGAGCTTTTTACATCGTTGGAAGAGGGCTGTAAACCCTCCGCGCAAGCACCGGCCTCGCTTCCGTGCGCCCGCCCCTCACCGTCGCCCAAGGGTGCTCTCGCGCTCCACCAGGCGGAATTCCGCGGTGAGTTCACGCCCGGCGGGCTCTTTGCCGCCCTCCAGACTCCGCAGCAGCGAGGCCACCGCGAGCCGTGCGATGGCCTGCTTGTCCGGCGAGACGGTGGTGAGCGTGACCGCCCCGAACTGGCCCTCCGCGAGGTCGTCGAAGCCGACCACCGCCACGTCCCACGGCACCCGAAGACCCCGCTCGTGCAGCACCCGCATCGCGCCGATGGCCACCAGGTCGTTGTACGCGAAGACCGCGTCGGGCCGCACCCCCGCGTCCAGCATCCGCGCCATCGCCTTCGCCCCGTCCCAGCGGTCCCAGCCGCCGACCGGGCCCACCAGGGAGTCCGGCGTCGCTATCCCGGCCTGCGTCAACTCCTCGCGCCAGCCCTGGAGTCGCAGATGCGCCGGGCGGTTCGCGGAGTCGGTGCGGGCGCCGAGATAGGCGATGCGGGTGCGGCCGCGCCCGATGAGATGGCGTACGGCGGTGCGCGCGGCCGCCACGTTGTCGATCGCGATGTGGTCGTAGGGCAGGTCGTACTGGCGCTCGCCGAGCAGCACGAGCGGCACGTCGTCCTCCCTGCCCTGCAGGTCCTCCGCCTCCAACTCCAGCGGGCTGAGGATGAGACCGTCGATGACCCGGGCCCGGAAGCCCTGGCTGACCAGGACCTCCTGCTCGCGCTCGCCGCGCGTGTGGTCGAGCAGCACGGTGAAGTCGTGCTCGGCCGCCGCGTCGATGACCGCGCCCGCGAGCTCGGCGAAGTACGGGTTGCCCAGCTCGGGCAGAGCGAGCGCGATGATTCCCGTACGCCCTTTCCGGAGATGACGGGCCGTCAAGTTCGGCCGGTAGCCCAGCTCGTCGATGGCCTCCTGCACACGGGCCCGCATCGCCGGGGTGACGTGCTGATACTTGTTCACCACGTTGGAAACGGTCTTGATGGAGACGCCCGCGCGCTCCGCGACGTCCTTGAGGCTAACCCGCACGTGCAGCTCCCTGCGTCTAGATGCACCCCCGACCGGGGGCGTTTGTCATGACCCTGGACAGCTCGCCGGGAGGCGTGCTGTCATGCCAACTGCCGTTCCTTCCAACGTTGTACAGACTCGTTGTACCGACTGGAGCGACGAGCCGCCACCCTTCCTCAGCCTTCAAGCACCGCTTCAAGCAAGGAGGATCCGTGCGCCCCATCCGAACCAGAAGACCCAACAGGCCCAGAAAGCCCAGCAGGCTCAGCAGCCGACTGATTCTGCTGCTCGCCGTCGCACTCGCCTTCGCCGGTCTTACCGCAGTACCGGCCGCGACCGCCGCCGCCGAAGACGACCCGCCCGAAGTCCACGGCCTGAAGGGCGAGTACTACACCCAGTCCGCCCCCGGAGCCTTCGACTTCCACGAGCTCAAGGCCACCGGATTCGACCCGCGCATCGACTTCGACAACCTCGACCCGCGGCTTTCCTTCGCCACCGGCAAGGCCGACGACGCCACCGTCCGCTGGACCGGCAAGGTCGTACCGGAGAAGACCGGACCCCACACCTTCTCCATGATCGGCGACAACGGCTTCCGGCTCTGGGTCGACGGCAAGCTCGCCATCGACCACTGGGTCGACGACTGGGACAAGGAACAGACCGCCAAGCCAGTGGAGTTGACGGCCGGTCAGGCCTACGACATCAAGGTCGAGTACTTCGAGCACTACGGCGGCTCCAACCTCCATCTGCGCTGGACCGAGCCCGGCGGCACCAAGGAGGCCGTGCCGCAGTCGGCCTTCCGCCTCCCCGACGGGTTCGAGTACGACGGGGCGATCGCCGCCACGGTCCTCAAGGACGGCCGCACCCTCAAGCTCGACTTCGCACAGCAGCTCGGCGCGCCGCCCGCCGGCCTCGCGGACCACATCCAGGCGGTCATCGGCGGCGCGAAGTGGCCGCTGGGCACGGTCAAGCCCGACCCCGACGACCCGCGCGCGCTCCTCGTCGGCCTGAAGGAACCCGTCGTCGGCAACAAGGGCGGCACGGCGAAGGGCACCGCCGACCTGCGCTACGACGGCAAGGGCGGTCTGGCCGGCGACGACGGCAAGGCGGTCGCCGCGTTCTGGACCAGCGGCCCCAACCGCTCCGAGCACCAACTGCGCACCGAGTGGGCCGACGAGGTGGGCCCCGACAACGCGCTGCCCGAGTACCCGCGCCCCCAGCTGACCCGTGACGCCTGGCGCAACCTCAACGGCTCCTGGCAGTTCGCCCCGGCGAAGGCGGGCGAGCAGCCCCCGTTCGGCAAGCAGCTCGGCGAGAAGATCCTCGTCCCCTACCCCGTGGAGTCCCAGCTCTCCGGCGTGGAACGGCACGAGGACCGCATGTGGTACCGCAGGACGTTCACCGTCCCCGAGGGCTGGAAGGTCGGCGACGGCAAGCGCCTCAAGCTCAACTTCGGCGCCGTCGACTGGCAGTCCGATGTGTACGTCAACGGCACCAAGGTCGCCGAACACAAGGGCGGCTACGACAAGTTCAGCGCCGACATCACCAAGGCCCTCAAGCCGGGCCGCACCCAGGAACTGATCGTCGGCGTCTACGACCCGACCGACTCCAAGGACGGCGAGAACCCGCCCGTCGGCAAGCAGCGCCTGGACCCCAGCGGCATCTGGTACACCCCGTCGTCCGGCATCTGGCAGACGGTGTGGATGGAGCCGGTGGCGGCCGACCACGTCGACTCGCTCAAGCTCACCCCCGACGTGGCCGCCAAGGAGCTCACCGTCGAGCCGAGGGGCGTGCGCGACGGCGTGCCGGTCAAGGCGGTCGCGTACGAAGGAAAGACCAAGGTCGCGGAGGCGAGCGGACGCACGGGACAGCCACTGAAGCTGAAGATCGCGAAGCCGCGCCTCTGGTCGCCCGACGACCCCTTCCTCTACGACCTGAAGGTGACGGTCGGCAGCGACCGCGTCGCGAGCTACTTCGGGATGCGTTCCATCGCCGTGGAGAAGGTGAACGGCACCCCGCGCACGGTCCTCAACGGCAAACCCACCTTCCTGATGGCCACGCTCGACCAGGGCTTCTGGCCGGACGGCCTGCACACCGCGCCGACTGACGAGGCCCTCGCGTACGACCTGAAAATGCACAAGGAGATGGGCTTCAACTCGGTCCGCAAGCACATCAAGGTGGAGCCGGACCGCTGGTTCTACTGGGCGGACAAACTGGGCCTGATGGTCTGGCAGGACATGCCGTCGATGCGGTCCGACCGCAATCCGAGCACGGAGGCCCGCGCCCAGTACGAGCGTGAGATGAAGCAGATGATCGACGAGCACGCGAGCAGTCCCTCGATCGTCATGTGGGTCACGTTCAACGAGGGCTGGGGCCAGTACGACCAGGGCCGCATCGCTACCCAGGCCAAGTCGTGGGACCCGACCCGCCTCGTCAACGGCATGTCGGGCCTCAACCTCGGTGCCGATGGCGGCACCGGCGACATCATGGACGAGCACGGCTATCCGAGCCCGGCCCTTCCGCCGCACCCCGACGGCGAACGGGCCCTGGTCAACGGCGAGTACGGCGGTCTGGGCCTCGCGGTGCCGGGCCACGCCTGGTCGGTCCAGCAGAGTTACGTGGACGTGGACCCGGCGACGTACACGGACGACTACCTCACGAAGCTCGACGAGGTGCGGGCGCTCGCCTGCAAGGGCGGCAACGGCGCCGTCTACACCCAGATCTCCGATGTGGAGGGCGAGTTGAACGGTCTGCTCACCTATGACCGCAGGGTGGTCAAGCCCGATGTGAAGCGGCTCAAGGCGGCGCACACGTCCTTGATCGGTGACGTGTCGCGGCCGGATCCGGCGGGGTGCCCCGGCTCCTGAGAGGTTCCTGAGAGGTTCTTCAGACGGTGTGGCGCTCCGGTCCGCGCGGGCCGGAGCGCCTGTCCCGTGGCCCGGAGCGTTTATCCCGTGGACGAGCGCCCGCACGCTTGGCACCATCACCCCGTGATCATGGATGAGGAGAGCCGCGAGCGTGCGGTGCGGGCCGCTGTCCGCAACAACGCCGAATGGTGCGACGCGGTCTGCCGCGCGCACGCCGTGCCGGGCGAGTTCGGGGGAGAGGCATGGACGAGCGCGCGGCGCACCCCGCCGCTCTATCCCGACGCCGTGACGCTCACCCCCGACGCGTCGCCGGCCGACGTGGTGTCCCGCGTCGACACCGGCTCGCCCGGCTGCTCGGTGAAGGACAGCTACGCCTGCCTGGACCTGGCACCGCTGGGCTTCGACGTGCTGTTCGAGGCGCAGTGGATCCACCGCCCGGCGGACAAGTCGGTCATGTCCCCTTCGCCATACGTGAGTTGGAGGCCCCTCGCGGACGCCGACGCCCTGCCCGCGTGGGAGACGGCCTGGGGCGACGGTGAGGAGGGCAGCGGTCTGTTCCGCGCGGAGCTGCTGTCCCACGACACGATGTTCCTGGCCGGGACGTCCGCCGCGGGGGAGATCGTCGCGGGCGCCGTCGTCAGCCGCGGCGGATCGGTGGTCGGCGTCTCCAACCTGTTCGCCCGTGGGGATGTCCCGGGCGGCGAGGAGTCCGCCTGGGCCGGTGTCCTCGCCGAAGTCGCCCGGTGCTGGCCCGGCCTGCCCGTCGTCGGATACGAGAGCGGCGAAAGCCTGGACGCGGCCGTGCGCGCGGGGTTCACCCCGATCGGACCGCTGCGGGTGTGGCTGCGGTCCGACTGAGGCGCCGCGGCCGTCTCCCACCCCTTGACGCACGCGACGCCACCCCCGAAGAATGATCGCGTTCGGCGCTCTGACAACGTTGTCCAAGGAGGCGTTCCCACCCATGAGATGGACCCAACGGCTACGCGGTACCGGGGTGGCGGTGGCTGCGGCCGCGCTTCTCGGGGGAGCCCTGACCCTTCCGTCGGCGCAGGCCGCCCCGGCGGCGGACGGTCAACTGACCGATCTGGTCAACCCGTTCATCGGCACCGAGAACGAGGGGAACACCTACCCCGGCGCCGCCGTGCCCTTCGGCATGGTCCAGTTCTCCCCGGACACCGGCCACAACACCGGCTACGACCACTCCGACACCCACATCCGTGGCTTCTCCACCGTGCATCTCTCCGGTGTCGGCTGCGGGTTGGGCGGCGATCTGCCGGTCCTGCCCACCACAGGTGACGTCAAGGAGACGGACTACGCCAAGTACGCGGCGGAGTTCAGCCACGACGGCGAGCAGGCGAGCCCCGGCGCGTACAAGGTGGGCTTGAAATCCGGCATCGACGCCGAGCTGACCGCGACGAAGCGCACTGGCGTCCAGCGCTACACGTTCCCCGCCACCGACAAGGCCAACGTCCTGCTCAACGCGGGCCAGTCGCTGCACAAGACGGGCTCCACCAAGGTCGAGCTCCTCGACAGCCGTACGGTCCGCACGGCGATCACCGGCAGCGGCTTCTGCCAGGACACCAAGCCGTACACGGTCTACACGATCACCCGCTTCGACCGGCCCTTCACCGCGTCCGGCACCTGGAAGGGCGGCACCGTCACCGAGGGCTCCAAGGAGTCGTCGGCGGGCGACGAGCGCAACGGCGCCTTCGTCCGGTTCGACACCTCCAAGGACCGCACGGTCGAGGCGACCACCGCGCTCTCGTACGTCGATGCCAAGGGTGCCGCGCTCAACCTCCGCGCGGAGGGCGGGCGTTCGTACGACCGTGTCGCGCAGGCGGCCCAAGCGGCGTGGGAGGACCGGCTCGACGACGTCCAGGCCAAGGGCGGCAGCGAGACCGTCCGCCGGACCTTCTACTCGTCCCTCTACCGCTCGTTCCTCGCGCCGAACATCGGCAGCGACGTCGACGGCCGCTACACCGGCTGGGACCAGAAGACCCACCGCGCCAAGGGCTTCACCTACTACCAGAACTGGTCCCTGTGGGACACCTACCGCACCCAGGCGCAGCTGCTCGCGCTCCTCGCGCCGCACGAGTCGCGCGACATGGCGCTCTCCGTCCTGAAAATCGACGAGGAGAGCGGCTGGCTGCCCAAGTGGGGCTACGGCACGGTCGAGACGAACATCATGACCGGCGACCCGGTCACCCCGTTCCTCACCAACGCCTACCAGCAGGGTCTCCTCAAGGGGCACGAGGAGGAGGCGTACCGCGCGCTGAAGAAGAACGCGGACGGCGTGCCGCCCGCCGACTCCGCGCCCGTCGGACGTGAGGCCAACAAGGAATACCTGAGCGACGGTTTCGCGCCATTCATCAAGGGCCGCCCGCACGCCAAGCCCGGCGACTCCGACTACGACCACGGCGCGTCCGCGACCCTGGAGTACGCCCTATCCGACGCGATGCTCGGCCAGATGGCCCGCGACCTGGGCCACGAGGACGACGCGAAGCGCTATGCCGACCGTGCGCAGAACTACCGCAAGATCTTTGACGGTTCGACCGGCTTCTTCCGTGCGCGGGACGCGTCCGGTGCCTTCACCGGCCCCGCCGACCCGGCCAAGAGCGAGGGCTTCCACGAGGGCACGTCCTGGCAGTACCAGTGGCTCGTCCCGCAGGACCTGCCCGGCATGGTCGGCCTGATCGGCGGCAAGCAGGCCACCAACGACCGCCTCGACTCCTTCTTCGCGTACGAGCAGCTCCTGAAGGACCCGGCGAAGACCGCGCGCGAGGTGTGGGTGAACGGTCCTTACGACTACTACAACGCGGACAAGTACAACCCGCAGAACGAGCCGGACCTGATCGCTCCGTACACCTACCTCTCGACGGGCCAGCCGTGGAAGACCACCGACGTGGTGCACGCCGCGCTGACCCTGTTCACGGACACCCCGACCGGCATGACCGGGAACGACGACCTCGGCACCATGTCGGCCTGGAACGTGCTGTCCTCGATCGGCGTCTTCCCGGTGCAGCCCGGCACGGACACCTGGGGCCTTTCGACGCCCGTCTTCGAGCGGGTCGACCTCACGCTCGACCGCCGCTACTACCCGAAGGGGCGCCTCACGGTGAAGGCGCCGGGCACCTCGAACACCAACCGGTACATCCAGTCGGCGAGCACGGACGGCGCCGACTACGGAAAGACGTATCTGACCAGCGACGACATCCGTGACACCCGCGAGCTCTCCTTCACGGTGGGCGACAAGCCCTCCGCGTGGGGCACCTCGGCGGACGCCGCGCCGCCGGCCCTGAAGTGAGACGGCGCCGCCCGCGCCACATGGCGTAAGCCGGATGCCGCCGAAATCCGCTGGAGTGACGTAATCGATACGCCACATCAGCCCCACGAGGCCCGCCTTCCTCAGGGAGGCGGGCCTTAATCTGTTGTTAACTGTGCGTAGCTTGATCGTACTTGACCGTAGTCGCGCAACGGCGATTGACTGCTCGTTCCACCCCCACCCCCCGCACCGCCCTCGACGCGAGAGCAGACACGTGACGACGACTCGGACCGCTGATCCCTCCGACCTGCTCGCACCCCTCGACCTCGCCTTCTGGAACATAGAGACCGCCGAACACCCCATGCACCTGGGAGCCCTCGGCGTCTTCGAGGCCGAGACGCCCGGCGCGGCCGAGCGTGCCGCCCAGCTCCTCGCCTCCCGCGCGGCCGCCGTGCCGGGGCTTCGGCTGCGCATACGGTCCGTCTGGCTGCCGATCGGCGGGGCCGTCCGGACCACCGCCACCGGCTTCGACCCCCTTGACCACGTCACGCTCGCCGAGCCCATGGAGGACTTCCACGCCGCCGCCGGCGCCCTGATGCAGCGCCCCCTGGAACGCGGCAAGCCGCCGTGGGAGGCCCATGTGCTGCCCGCGCGGGACGGCTCCCGCTTCGCCGTGCTCTTCAAGTTCCACCACGCCCTCGCCGACGGGCTGCGGGCCCTGATGCTCGCGGCGGCGGTGATGGACCCCACCGACCTGCCCGCCGCGCGCCCCGTGCCCGTGGGGCCCGCCGCCTCCCGGTGGGACTGGCTGCCCGACCCGCGCAAGCTGCCGGGCCTGGTCCGCGACACCGTCGCCGACGTGGGGCGGGCCCTGGACATCGGCAGCTCCGTCGCCCGCGCCACCCTGGGCGTACGTTCCTCGGACGCGCTCACTTCGGACGCGACCGGCACCCGGCGCACCGCGGGGGTGGCGCTCGATCTGGACGACGTGCACCGCGTACGCAAGACCGTGGGCGGCACCGTCAACGACGTACTGATCGCGGTCGTCGCCGGAGCCCTGCGCCGCTGGCTCGACGAGCGGGGCGACGGCAGCGAGGGCGTGGAGCCGCGCGCCCTGGTTCCCGTCTCCCGGCGCAGGCCGCGCGGCGCACAGCCGCCGGGCAACCGGCTCTCCGGGTATCTGGTCCGGCTGCCCGTGGGCGACCCGGACCCGCTGGCGCGGCTGCGGTCCGTGCGCACCGCCATGGACCGCAACAAGGACGCGGGCCCGAACCGCGGGGCGGGCGCGGTCGCCCTCCTTGCCGATCATGTGCCGCCGCTCGGCCACTGGATCGGCGGCCCCGTCGTCGCCCAGGCCGCACGGCTGCTCTTCGACATCCTGGTCACCAGCGTCCCGCTGCCCAGCCTCGGCCTGCGGCTCGACGGCTGCCCGCTCACCGAGGTGTACCCCTTCGCGCCGCTGGCCCAGGGGCAGGCGCTTGCCGTCGCCGTGTCGACGTACCGGGGGCGGGTGCACTTCGGTCTGGTCGCGGACGCGGCCGCCGTGCCCGACCTGGACGTTCTCGCCCGGAGCGTGCGGGAGGAGCTCGCGGGGCTTGTCGCGGCGTGCGCCGAAGGCTCGAGTTTGGTAAAGGGACCCGTCGCTACGTAAAGTTCCCTTCTTTGGAACATTCTCTTTGGAACATGCGCGGTCACCCGGACGGCCGCGGCATGAGTGACGCGAGGACAGCGGCGATGACGGTGACAGAAGACAGCCTGGAGGCTGCCGGTTCGGCCGATGAGGCCGTGACGTACGGCCCCGGTATCGACCCCGACCGTCTCGCCGTCTGCCTCGGCGTGCTCGACGAGCTGGACAAGCTGGACGTCGACCACCCCGACGCCATCGCGGTGCGCCGCGCCACGGCCGGCATCTACCGGACGGTGAAGCAGCGCCGCCGTCAGGAGCGCAGGGCCGCCAAGACCGCGCACGACAAGGCGGTCACGGAAGCCACGGCGACCGGCTCCGCCGAGCGGATCGACGACGAGACCGAGGGCCTGCTGCCCTCCTCGCAGACCGAGGAAGGCCGGCTCGCGGGGATACTCCAGCGCCCGCGCTCCTGCTACACCTGCAAGACCCGGTACGTGGAAGTCGACTACTTCTACCACCAGCTCTGTCCGGACTGCGCCCGTCTGAACCGGTCCCGGCGCGACGCCCGCACCGACCTCACCGGCAAGCGCGCGCTGCTCACCGGCGGCCGCGCCAAGATCGGCATGTACATCGCGCTGCGTCTCCTGCGCGACGGCGCCCACACCACCATCACGACGCGGTTCCCCAAGGACGCCATCCGCCGCTTCAAGGCGATGGACGACTCGGCGGACTGGCTGCACCGCCTTGAGGTCGTCGGCATCGACCTGCGCGACCCGGCCCAGTCCGTGGCCCTCGCCGAGCGCCTCGCCGCGGCGGGACCGCTCGACATCCTGATCAACAACGCGACGCAGACCGTGCGCCGGCTGCCCTCCGCGTACGCCGCCCTGGTCGACGGCGAGAGCGCGCCGCTGCCCGCCGGGGAGCTGCCCGCCCACTCCGTCATCGGCGCCTTCAACTCCGGCGCGGTGGACGGCCTGGCCGCGCTGCCCGTCGGCACCAGCGGCATCGACGCGCAGAAGGTCGCCGACCTCGCCCTCGTCGCGGGCAACGCCAGCGTCGCCCGGCACCTCGACGGCACCGCCATCGACGCGGGCGGCCTGGTCCCGGACGTCGTCGACAGCAACACCTGGGTGCAGACCATCGAGCAGATCTCCCCGGTGGAGCTCCTCGAGACCCAGCTGTGCAACTACACCTCGCCGTTCATCCTGATCAGCGCCCTGCGCTCGGCGATGGCCGGCGCCGCGAAGCAGGCGTCGAGCGGCCGCGCCTACGTCGTCAACGTCTCGGCGATGGAGGGCGTCTTCGGCCGTGGCTACAAGGGCGCGGGCCACCCGAACACGAACGCCGCGAAGGCCGCGATGAACATGGTGACGCGGACCAGCGCCCAGGAGATGTTCCAGACCGACGGCATCCTCATGACCTCGATCGACACCGGCTGGATCACCGACGAGCGCCCGCACTACGACAAGCTGCGCCTCGCCGAGGAGGGCTTCCACGCCCCGCTCGACCTGATCGACGGCGCGGCCCGGGTCTACGACCCGATCGTGCGCGGCGAGGCGGGCGAGGACCTGTACGGCGTCTTCCTGAAGGACTACGCACCGGGCAAGTGGTAGGACGCACTCCCGATAAACGGCCGTCTTATACGGGCGACCTATACAAGCGTCATAGACGGCCGTATGGTTTCCGTCATGACGCAGACAGCGGCACGCCGACTTCCCGCACAGCCCGGCCCTTCAGCCGCCTTCGCGCGCTTCGTGCTCTGCGGCGGCGGGGTGGGCGTCGCCTCCAGCGGCGCGGTGGTCGCGGTGGCGTCCTGGCTGCCGTGGGCCGTGGCCAACGCCCTGGTCACCGTCGCGTCGACGGTGCTCGCCACCGAACTGCACAGTCGCTTCACCTTCGGGGTGCGGGGCGGCAGCCGGCTGCGCATGCACCTGCAGAGCGCCGGGACGGCGGTGGCCGCGTACGCCGTGACCACCCTCGCCATGGGGGTGCTGCACTGCCTGCGCCCCGAGCCCGGCGCCCTGTGCGAGCAGGCCGTCTACCTCGGGGCTTCCGGTGTCGCGGGCATCGGCAGGTTCCTGGTGCTGCGCCTGGTCGTCTTCGTCCGGCCGTCGCCTCAGACCTTGCCGTCGCCGTCGCCCTCGCTTGACGCCGCACGCAGCCGCTCATGCACGGCGTACGACGCGGCCGCGCCGGAGGCGGCACGCACCCTCGTCCCGCCGTCGACCAGGAGATCCGCCCCCGTCACCCATTCGGCCGCGTCGGACACGAGCCATGCCACGGCCCCCGCGACGTCCTGCGGTTCCCCGATGCGGCCGAGCGGCAGGCCCGCGGCGAGCCGCTCCTGCGCGCCCTCCCAGACGAAGCGGGCGAGTTCGGTGCGGACCAGGCCGGGGGAGACCGAGTTGACCCGCACCAACGGGGCCAGCTCGCCCGCGAGTTGGGCGGTCAGGTGCAGGAGCGCGGCCTTGCTCGTGCCGTACGCGCCCACGTTGGGTCCCACGTGGGTGGCGCCCTCCGAGCAGACGTTCACCACGCGGCCGCCGTGCTCGCCCATCCAGGCCCGCCAGGCCAGTTGGGTCAGGCGCAGCGCGGCCTCGACGTTCAGGGCGAAGGCGTCGCGCCACCGGGTGAGGTCGACGTCCATCAGCGCGCCGTAGGGGGCGTTCGTCGCGGCGTTGTTCACCAGCACGTCGAGCCGCCCGAACTCCCTTGCCGCCAGGGCCACACAGGCCTCGGCGTGGCCGGGGTCGGCCACGTCACCGGCGAGGCCGACCGCATCGGCGCCCCGGGCCCGGAGCTCAGAGACCGCGGTCCGCAGCGCGTCCGCGTCGCGGGCGGTGACGACGAGGCGGTGCCCGGACTCCGCGAGGGCGTGCGCGACCGCGAGCCCGATTCCCCGCGAGGCACCGGTCGTCAGAGCCACCGGGGTCTCCTGTGCCGGCCGAGAAGTCATCCGCGTACGGTCCCACGAAGTCCCCGAAAGGCCCATGGGCGCGGTCCCGATGGGGAGTTCGGGGTCCGATGCCGACCCCGGGTCCACCCCGTGTTGACCCCCACACCGTCACCAAGTGTCTGAAATCCACTCCTTCGCCTGCCCCCATCGAGCGCGGGCGCGCTCATTTGGTTAACCTGGGGCGAACGGACGGCCGCAAGGGATCTACAAGCTCCCCCAAGCCGCCCCGGGACAGGCTCGCAACCATGGCCGCGGTCCCGCCCGACAACCGGCGCCACCGCGACCGAACTGCCCTTGTCCTTCCGTTACGCGACACAAAGGAGTGCGCGGTGACACCAGATCTGACGAAGCAGGAAAAGCGACCGGCGGAGCGCGGCGGCGAGCGGGCCGGACGGCCTCGCAAGCTGAGCAATCTCGACTCGTGGGCCAAGGCCGCCCCGATCCGGCTCGCCGGATACGAGGACGACCTCGCGGAGCCGCACATCCTCCCCGGTATCGACTGATCCGACCGCTTCGCCGCGTGCCCCCGCCGACCCGGCGGGGGCGCACGGCGTTGTGGAGCTCGGGGTATCGGCCACCTGGAGCGGCAGGCCGGGCTCCTACCGGTCCAGAAGGGACTGCAGCAGCGACGCGTACTGGGTGCCCGTGTCGAACGGCGCGTAGCGGGCCGTTGTGCCCGCGCTGGTGCACGGAAGAAGCCGGACGACGGCTCCACGGCAAGGGCGTGGGTGGTCCTTTCTCCTGCCCCACCCCTCGGTGGCCCAGGAACCGCGAGCGGGCACTGGCGGCGTATGTCTGCTTCTCGTGGTCGGGCCGGGCGTAGAAGCGCCGTGTCTCGTCGAACGCGGGGCCCGTCAACGCTTCTGGTACTCCGTGACGGCGGGCGAAGAAGAACCCCGGGCGACGGCACGCCTCACCGAGCACGGCGACGCCTTCGCCCGGGTCCAAGTCCACCGAGGGGATGGCTGCTTCCGTGCCGTGTGTCGATTCCACGCCCGTGTCACCTCCGGTAGATGACGATCCCGGCTGGCTACGCTCCGAGCCATGAGCGGACCTGTATTGGTGATCGAGTTGGCGGAGGTCGTCCCCCGCGCGTCGATCCAGCGAGTCCGCGAGTTTCTGGTTCGCTCCGCGGCGCGGTTTGAGGAGAAGCGGGTCGGCGAGTATGACGTGAGCATTCACGCGGAGAGCCTCGGCATCATGGACACCGGGGACGTTGACGGGCGTCGGCCCGTCCTGGTCTCTCTGATGGGACCAGGCATCGGCAACGAGGCTGTCTTCGAGGCCGAACACGCCGACGAGGTCGACCAGGAATCTCTCATCGGCTTCGCACCGACCCACGCCGTCGACGTCATCGCGTTCTGCAACAGCCAGCCCATCGTGGCCGGCCTTCCGGGCATCGTCGCTGCGCCGACCGATCCGTGGCCCGCCGCATACGGCTCAGCGGAATTCCTCAGAGCCTGGGCCCGACAGCCCGGCTTCCGTCTCCTGAAGTAGCCGGAACTCATCCTACGAGCGCCGCGGCGGGCTCGGTCACGGCCGAAGGCACCTCTCAGGTGTGTCCCCGCCATGTGAATGACGGGGACACGCGGATGAACCGGACCGTTGTGACCGGACCTCAGTCCGTCACTTCGAGCTCGTGCAGGCCGTTGTAGTCGCCCTTGCCCAGGTAGCTCTTGTCGTTGCTGCAGCGGTCCGCGGACGGTGTCATCGTGAGGTTCTCGTGGCCGCTCGGCACGTGGCCGAGGCCGAAGGCGTGGCCGAACTCGTGGGTCATCGTGGACTCGAGGTAGAACTCGCTGAAGCAGGTGTTCCCGGCGCGCAGGAACGGTGCCTCGCTCTGGTTGTCGTTGATCTCGATGTCGGCCTCGTCGATGTACCAGCCGAACCACCAGGACTCGTACGCGCAGGTGGTCGCCAGGACTCCGGCGCGCCGGTCCCCGAAGGCGACGACGCTGTCGCCGTCTTCGTCGTCGCAGGACTCGAGGCCGATGTTGGTCCCGCTGTCCGTGGTGCCTTCGTACGTCGCGTCGTCGGAGTCGAGATCTTCGGCGAGACCGCAGTTGTTGCGGCCGAAGTCGATGTTGTCGGCCGACTCCGTGACCTCGTTCTTGATGGTCTCGCCGTCGAGATAGCCGGGCACGGAGCCTTGGTTGAAGCGCCACTCCATGGGGTCGTCGTCCCAGCTGTCGCCGTCCTTGCTGAAGGCGTACTCGCCGTCGTCGCACTTGGCCGGTGCCGACTTGGTGCCGACCGCCGGGTCGCCGGCTCGGCGCACCGTGGTCGTCACCTTGCCGTCGTGACGCCGGACGTTGATGCTCAACGGCTGGTCCGGCGCGGCGTCCTCGCTCAGCTGTACCGAGTACGTGACGCCCTTGTTCTCCTGCGTCGGCACGCGGACGCCGAGGTCCCCCACCTTGATGAGCCGGCCGCGCAGATCGCAGTCCGCGAGCGAGACCGTTCTGCCGATGACGTCTGCCGGGACGGCGCGGTCGCTGTCGCAGTACGCCGCCAGTGGCGACTTCTCCGTATCCGACGGGTTCTGTGCGGCCTGTGATGATCCGGTGGACAGGCCACCGAACAGCCCGGCGAGCGCGACCGTGGTAACGGCCAGATGCCTGGCTTTGCTGCGCATGTATCCCCCTGGTGTGTCGGTCACGTACTTGACGTAGTCATGACGTGGTCATGTCAGGAAAGCATTCCCCGTGATCGGTCGTCGAGCCATAAAGCAGGTCATGACGCGGAATGTCTGGATCCGGGTGCATGACGGCAACGGGCTCGCCTGATTCATCCGATGGGTCCGCGCAAATGTCCAAGTCCGCGCTGCGCGCTATGCATTGACACCCTCATGAGGCGCTTGAATCATCGGACGTCATGACCGTCCTGCGCTCGATCTTCGCGCCCCGCCCCCGCTCCCGCCCGCACCGGAGACGGCTGCGGGGCACCGTGGCCGCCCTGCTGCTGCTCGCCGCCCCGGTCCCGGCCACCGCCCAGGCGACCCCGTCGGCAGCCGCGGAGCCGCCCCGCACCGTCCCCGCGCTCACCGACTGGACGCCGGGGGAGGGGAGTTACTCCTACGGCCCGGACACCCGCCTCGTCGCCCGCGGGAAGGCGGCGCGCCAGGTCGCCCGCACCCTCGCCGACGATCTGCGCGCGGCGGGCGAGGGCCGCGTGCCGGTCGCCGACGTCACCCCGCGCGACGGCGACATCGTGATCGACGTCGACCCGGCGCGCGAGCGGCTCGGCCGCGAGGGGTACGAACTCCGCGCCGGCGAACGCCTTGAGATCACCGGGGCGACCGAGGCCGGTGCCTTCTACGGCACCCGCACGCTCCTCCAACTCCTCGCCCAGGGCGACCGCGTGCCCGCCGGCCGCACCGTCGACGTGCCCCAGTACAAGGAGCGGGGCGTCGGCGTCTGCGCCTGCTACATCCACGTCTCCACGCCCTGGCTGGAGAACCTCGTACGCGACATGGCGTACAACAAACAGAACCAACTGCTGCTCGAACTGAAGGTGAAGAGCGACAAGCACCCCGAGGCCAACAGCTGGGGCTACTACACCAAGAGCGAGATCCGCCGCCTCGTCGCGCTCGGCGAGAAGTACCACGTCACGATCGTTCCCGAGATCAACTCGCCGGGCCACATGGACCCTTGGCTGGAAAACCGCACCGACCTGCAGCTCACCGACTCCGACGGAAAGCCGCAGCCGTCCCGCCTCGACATCACCAAGGACGAGGCCTTCGCCTACTACACGAGCCTCATCGACGAGTACGCCGAGGTGTTCCCCGCCAAGTCCTGGCACATGGGCGCCGACGAATACATGCTCGGCTCTGACTTCGCCAAGTACCCGCACATCCTGGAGTACGCGCGCAAGAAGTACGGCGCGAACGCGACCCCGCAGGACGCATTCGTCGACTTCATCAACCGCGTGCACGCCTACGCGACGCGGCAGGGCAAGCAACTGCGCATCTGGAACGACGGCCTGACCGGTGCCAACACCGTGCCCGTCGCCGCCGGGACGAGCGTCGAGCACTGGCTGGACGTGCAGACCAAGCCGAGCCAACTCATCGCGCAGGGCCACCCGTTGCAGAACGCCGCGTACGCCCTCTATCTCGTACGCGGCGGCTTCCACACGAACACCAAGGCGCTCTACGACCAGGCCTGGGATCCGCGCAGCTTCGAGGGCGAGAAGCTGGCCTCACGGGACGGCATCACCGGGGCGAAGATCAGCCTGTGGCCCGACAACGGGCGCGGTGAGACCGAGAACCAGGTCGCGGCCGCCATGGCGATGCCGCTCAGCCACATCGCCCAGGTGACGTGGGGCGCGGCGCACCCCGACCCGACGTACGCGGACTTCACCGCCCGTGCCGACACGGTGGGCCACGCGCCCGGCTGGCGGGACCTCACACGGACCCCGGTCGCCGACGGGACATACACCCTCCGGGACACCAAGGGCCATGCGAAGCCTGCCCGTTACGAGATCAAGCGCACCGCCGACGGCTATGTGACCCTCAAGTCCGCGTCGAGCGGCGCGTGCCTGGAGACCCGCAGCGGCAAGCTCACGCTCAACGTGCCGTTGCAGCCCGGCACGGCCGTTACCGAGGAGACCTGCGACCCGGCGAACACCCTGCAGCGCTGGCAGCTCACGGAGAGGGCCGGTGGTTACCGGCTCACCAACGCCATCACACGCATGAGCGCGCACGTCACCGACGACGGACGGATCCTCCAGTACCCGGACGACCAACAGCCGCCCGCCGCATGGACATTGACCACCCGCTGACCGACCCGGCCCGCGTGATCTCAATCCGACCCCCGAGGGAGACCCGCACCCCCATGACCGTCAGCAGACGCATCTTCATGGCCGCCGCCGTCACCACGGCCGTCACCGCGTCGAGCACCTCGCTCGCGTCGGCCGCCGCGACCCGCCCCGGTGGCGCCGAACCGCCGTACCGCATCCCGATCAGCCCCGAGGACACCCCGGACGAAGTCATCGCCAAGGCCGCCCAAGTGCGGCCCACGGAACGGCAGATCGCCTGGCAGCGCCTGGAGCAGACCGCGTTTCTGCACTTCGGCGTCAACACATTCACCGGCCTCGAATGGGGCACGGGCGACGAGGACCCCGACGTCTTCCAGCCGTCCGGGCTCGACACCGACCAGTGGGCCAGGGCCCTGCGCGACGGCGGGTTCAAGCTCGCCATCCTCACCGTCAAACACCACGACGGCTTCGTGCTCTACCCCTCGCGCTACACCAAGCACAGTGTGGTGAGCAGCAGTTGGCAGGGCGGCAAGGGCGACGTTCTGCGCTCCTTCGCCGACTCGCTGCGGCGCCACGACATCAAGGTGGGCGTCTACATCTCGCCCGCCGACGAGAACCAGTACCTCGACGGCGTCTACGCCAACGGAAGCAAGCGCTCGCCCCGCACCATCCCCACGCTCACGGCCGACGACGACCGGACGGGCGACGACCTGCGCTCCTTCACCCTCGACGCCACCGACTACGGCGCCCACATGCTCAACCAGCTCTACGAAGTGCTCACCGAGTACGGCCCGGTCGACGAGGTGTGGTTCGACGGGGCGCAGGGCCGCATCCCGCCGGAGAAGGTGGAAACGTACGACTGGGACAGCTGGTACGCGGTCGTCCGCGCCCTGGCGCCGAACGCGACGGTCGCCGTGCGCGGGCCGGATGTCCGGTGGGTCGGCAACGAGGGCGGGCTCGCGCGGGAGAACGAGTGGAGCGTCGTGCCGGTCAAGGACTCCGGCAACGGCAGCATCGACTATGCGCTCAAGTACGACGCGCCCGACCAGGGCAGCAGGGAGGCGCTGGCCGAGGCGCGGGCGGTCGCCCAGTACGTGCAGTGGTGGCCGGCGGAGTGCGATGTCTCGATCCGGCCGGGATGGTTCTACCACGAGGACCAACAGCCCAAGTCCGTAGAGCAGTTGACGGACATCTGGTTCCGCTCGGTGGGCCGCAACTCGGTGCTGCTCCTGAACATCCCGCCGGACAAGCGGGGACTGCTGCCGGACGCCGATGTGGCGCGACTGCGGGAGTTCCGCGAGCGACTCGGGCGCGAGCTGCCGGAGGACTTCGCGCGGGGCGCGCGGGTTCGGGGGGACGGGGCGTGTGCGGGGCACGCGGTGGACGGTGACCCGGACTCGGCGTGGAAGTGCCCGGCCCCTTCGCGGGGGACGCTGACCGTCGACCTCGGGCAGGAGCGGGGCGTCGACCGGATCCGGCTCGGGGAGGACATTCGCCGGGGGCAGCAGTTGGAGGGGGCGGTGATCGAGGCACGGGCGTCGTCCGGTGGGGAGTGGTCTGTCGTGACGGAGGTTGCGACGGTGGGCGCGAGTCGCGTGCTCGCGCTGGCCTCACCGGTGAGGGCCCGGGAGTGGCGGCTGCGGGTGACTGCGTCGCGAGGGGCGGTGCGGTTGGCGGAGTTCGGGTTGTACGGGGCGCGGGTGTAGGGCGGCTTCTCTTTCCCCAACCCCGCCCCTTCCCGAAAATTCCGGCTTCGCCGGCCGCGAGGTGGCCGTAGATCACCGGCTCCGCCGAGTTCGTCCTCAAACGCCGGACAGGCTGGAGGGGTGGGCGGGCAACTGCGGAGATTCGGGTGGGTGGGCGGGAAAGAATCCGCCGCGAAGCGGCGGCGTGGTTCGGGCGCGCGGCCAACGATGGCGAAGGCGCCCGGACGGGATGCGCTGCGGGGCAATCGGGTGGGTGGGCGGGAAAAGATCCGCCGCGAAGCGGCGGTCTTGAGCGGAACCCCGGTGGACGCTCAGCCCCCGCCCACACCCCCCGTACTCTCCCGCTCGATCAGCCGAGGCAACGGCACCTGCACAGTGGCCGCAGGCTCACCGTCGATCAGCGCGAGCAACTCCCGCGCCGCCGTCCGCCCGAAGGACACCGTGTCGCGCGACAGCGCCGTCAGCCACGGGTGCACCATCCGGCACAGCGCCGAGTCCTCCCATGCCACCACCGACACATCCCCGGGCACACTGAAGCCGAGGGACGAAGCCGCGGCGACCCCCGCCACCGCCATCACGTCGTTGTCGTACACGAGCGCCGTCGGCGGCGACGCGGCGCCGAGCACCCGCCGCGTCACGGCCGCGCCCTCCGCGTCGGAGTAGTCGGTGGTCACCGAGCGGACCTCGGACAGGTCCCGGCGCCCCGCCTCCGACCGCAGCGTACGGATCCGCCGCTCCGTGTGCGCGAGGCCGGGAAGGCCCGCGATGTGCACGATGCGACGATGCCCGAGGCCGTACAGATGGTCCACGACGGTCGCCATCGCTCCAGCGTCGTCCGCCCAGACCGTGGAGAGCCCCGGATGCGCCGCGTCCGGATCCGGCGCTCCTCCCGTCACCACGGCCGGAAGACCCAGCTCGTCGAGGAGCGCCGGGCGCGGATCGTCCGTGCGCGGGTCCACGACCAGGACGCCGTCAACGCGGTGCTCGGCCCACCACCGCTGATAGACCGCGCACTCGGCGGCCACGTCCTCCACCACCTGGAAGAGCAGGCCCAGGTGACGCTCCGCCAGGACTTCCTGGATGCCCGAGATCAGCTGCAGGAAGAACGAGTCGACGCCGAGCGTCCCCGCGGGCCGTGCCACCACGAGTCCCACCGTCGCCGAGCCCTCACCCGACAGTGCGCGCGCCGCCGTGCTCGGCCGCCAGCCCAGCTGCTCGGCGACCCTGCGGACACGGTCGCGGGTGACGTCGGAGACTCCGGGCCGGTCGTTGAGCGCGAAGGAGACGGCGCTCTCGGAGACTCCGGCGCGGCGTGCGATGTCCTTCATGGTCGGCCGGCGTGCCGGTGACCGCTTGCCTTGCACCCGTGTTGCCCCTTTCCCGTTGCCCGCATACTAATGCGCTTGAGCCCGCCCACTCTAAAGCGCATTAGTCGATCCCCGCAAGAACTTCAACACACCTCTCTGACCTGCGGAGTTGGCGTCCTCGCCAAGGATTCTTCAACGAATCCATTGACTTTTTACCCGCGTTCCATGCAGGGTCTGCCTCACGCTGGGCCGAGCAAAGGAGCCGTTTCACCGTGCGCATCTCCCGTCATCCCCGCATCCACCGAAGGGCAGTCGCCGCTGCCGCCGCCATCGCCGTGCTCCTGCCGCTGAGCGCCTGCGGGGACGGGGGCGAAGGGGGCGGATCGAAGGACGCCTCCGGCAAGATCGAGGGCGAGATCACCTTCCAGTCCTGGAATCTGAAGGCCAACTTCAAGTCGTACTTCGAGGGCGTCGTCGACGGCTTCGAGAAGAAGTACCCGGACACGAAGGTGAATTGGGTCGACCAGCCCGGCGAGGGCTACGCCGACAAGATCAGTGCCGACGCCGCCGCGGGCACCCTCCCCGACGTCGTGAACGTCTCGCCCGACCTGGTGGCCCCGCTAGCCAAGGCGGGCCTCGCACTCGACCTCGACAAGGCCGCGGGCAAGTACGAGAAGGAGTACCTGCCGGGCGCGTGGCAGAGCCACCAGATACCGGGCACGGAGGGGACGTACGCCTTCCCCTGGTATCTGAACACCGGGCCGCTCTTCTACAACAAGCGGCTCTTCAAGGACGCCGGGCTCGACGCCGACAAGCCGCCGAAGACGTTCGACGAACTCTTCGAAGCCTCCCTGCAGATGTCGGAGAAGAGCAAGGGCAAGACCGCCACGCTCGCCAACATCCCCGCCATCGAGGACTTCGGGCGCTACGGCGTACCGCTGATGGACAAGGAAGGGACCAAGTTCACCTTCAACGGCCCCAAGGGGGTCGAACTCCTCAAGAAGTACAAGGAGTTGTACGACGCGAAGGCCCTTGACGGGCAGGCGCTGAACGCGACGCCCGAGTCCACGGGCAAGAAGTTCCTCACCGAGGCCGTCGCCATGAACCCCGGAAGCGCCCTGGACCTCGGCAAGTTCAAGAAGGAAGCGCCCGGTCTCTACAAGAACATCGGGATCACCCCGCAGATCACCAACAACGGCAAGGACAACATGTACGTGATGGGGGTGATGGTGAACACCCGCACCAAGCACACGCCCGCCGCCGTCGCCTTCGCGCACTACGTCACGGACGCGCAGCATCAGATGTCCTTCGCCAAGAAGGTCGCGATCTTCCCCAGTACGCAAGGCTCGCTCGACGACCCGTACTTCACCAAGCAGGACGGTACGGACGACACGCGCGTGCGGATCGCCGCCGCCAAGTCCATCAAGACCGCGGTGAATTACACGCCGGTGCAGTTCAGCGAGCAGATGAAGATCGAGCTGCGCAACAGCGTCGGCAAGGCCCTGCAGGGCAAGGAGAGCCCCCAAGAAGCGCTTGACAACGCTGTCAAGAACTGTGACCGGTTGCTGAAGCAGAGCTGAGACGATCCGGGACCGCCACCATGAAAAGCTCAAGCGCCGCCACCGCGCCACGCCCGGCACCGTCCCGCGGTCGCATCCGGCGTCAACTGCCGTCCAGCCCCTGGCTGTTCGCCGCACCTGGACTCGCGATCGTGGGGATCTTCATCCTCTATCCGTTCGTCAGCACGGTCATCAACTCCTTCACCGACAAACGGACCCTGATCCCGGGGGAGTACGTCGGCCTGGACAACTTCCGTGAGCTGCTGCACGACGAGATGTTCTGGATCGGCCTGCGCAACAGCACGCTGTACGTCGTCGGGGTCGTCCCCGCGCTCGTCCTGCTGCCCCTGCTGCTCGCGATGCTCGTCCAGAAGCACATCCCCGGCATCACCTTCTTCCGGTCCGCCTTCTACACGCCGGTGGTCGCGTCCGTCGTCGTGGTGGGCCTGATCTGGGTGTGGATGCTGGATGAACGGGGCCTGGTCAACGCGGTGCTGGAAGCCGTGGGCGTCGGCAAGGTCGGCTTCCTCAGCGACCAGTGGCTGCTGCTGCTCAGCGCCATGGCGGTCACGGTCTGGAAGGGCCTCGGCTACTACATGATCATTTATCTCGCGGCGCTCGCCAACGTCCCCCGCGAGCTCCACGAGGCGGCGTCGGTGGACGGCGCCGGAGCGGTCCGCCGCTTCTTCACCGTCACCGTGCCCGCCGTGCGCTCCACGATGGTCCTGGTCGCCGCGCTGTCCTCGGTCGCCGCCTTCAAGGTGTTCTCCGAGGTCTATCTGATGGCAGGACCCAACGGCGGTCCCGCGGGCGAGGACACGACGCTCGTGATGCTGGTGCAGCGCGTCGGCACCGGCCTCACCGGCCGCGTCGGCTACGCCTCGGCCATCTCCGTCGTCGTCTTCGTCGTCACCGTCGCGCTGATGCTGCTCGTGCTGCGGGCGGACCGGAAGGAGGACGCGTGAGCATCGCGACCGACGCACGCAAGACCGAGCAGCCGGCGCGGACCGGCGAGAAGCCCCGCAAGAAGGGCACCCGGCGGGGGCGGATCACCGACGAGAACGGCCGCCGGATGCCGGTGTGGGAGATCGTCCTGCGCTACGCACTCCTGCTCGGCGTACTCGCGCTGATGATCGGCCCGTTCCTGTGGCAGCTGTCCACGTCCCTGAAGGGACCGCACGAGAACATCTTCAGCTCGCCCCCGAAATTCCTGCCGTCCGAGCCGACCCTCCACAACTACGAGCGCGTCGCCGACACCATCCCCGTCTGGGACTACGCCCTCAACTCCCTGAAGGTGGCCACCGCCAACGTGGTGACCAACTGCGTGGGCGCCACCCTCGCCGGCTACGCCCTCGCCCGCCTCCGCTACCGCGGCCGCAAGGTCGCCACCCTCGTCTTCATCCTCGCCATGCTGGTGCCGGTGGAGGGCATCATCATCGCCCAGTTCACGACCATGCGGGAGCTGGGCCTGAACAACACCCTCATCGGCGTACTCCTGCCCGGCTGCATCTCGGCGCTCAATGTGCTGCTCATGCGCAACGCGTTCCTCAATCTGCCGTACGAGGTCGAAGAGGCGGCCTACGTCGACGGCGCGAACGTATGGCAGCGGTTCTCCCGGATCGCCCTGCCCGCGGTCAAGGGAACCCTCGCCGTGGTCGCGATCTTCGCCTTCATGGGCGCCTGGGACGACTTCCTCTGGCCGCTGATCGTGCTGAGCGACCCGGACCGGTTCACCCTGACCATCGGCCTGAACTATCTGCACGGCACCTTCGCCAACGACGAACGGCTCGTCGCGGCGGGCACGGTCATCGCCGTCCTGCCGCTGATCGCTCTCTTCGCCTGTCTGCAGCGGTACTTCTTCCGCGGGGTGGGCGAAGGGGCGGTCAAAGGCTGAGGCCGTCCCCTTAGTTCATCCAGTTCGTCCAGTTCATCGCCGTACCGGAGATCATCCCCCCCGCACCCCCGAGAACCAGGACTCGTATGCCTCGCACGCCTTCTGACGTGGTGCGCTTCGGCGCCAACTACACGCCGAGCCAAGGGTGGTTCCACCACTGGCTCGACTTCGACCTCGACGCCGTGCGCGCCGACCTCGACTCGATCGCCGCGCTCGGCCTCGACCACATCCGGGTCTTCCCCATCTGGCCGTACTTCCAGCCCAACCGCACCCTGATCAGGCCGCGCGCCGTCGAGCAGCTGGTCGCGCTCGCGGACGCCGCCGCCGAGCGCGGACTCGACGTCAACGTCGACGGACTGCAGGGCCATCTGTCGAGCTTCGACTTCCTGCCCGCGTGGACGCAGACCTGGCACCGGCGGAACATCTTCACCGATCCGGACGTGGTGGCGGGGCAGGCCGAGTATCTGCGCACGCTCGCCGCGGCGCTCGCCGACCGGCCGAACTTCATCGGCATGACCATCGGCAACGAGGTCAACCAGTTCTCGGCGGGGCCGCATCCCGACCCGGACAGGATCACCGAGGAGCAGGCGGAGGCGTGGCTGACGCGGGTGCTCGCCGCGTGCGAGGAGGGCGCCCCCGGCAAGCTGCATCTGCATGCCGAGTACGACGCCGCCTGGTACCAGGACGACCAGCCCTTCACCCCGGCGCAGGCGGCCCGGCTTGGGGGCGCGACCGCCGTGCACTCCTGGGTGTTCAACGGGACGGCGCAGCGGCATGGGCGGGAGGGGGTGGCCACCGCGCACCACGCCGCGTACATGATCGAACTGTCCAAGGCGTGGGCGGACGATCCGCACCGTCCCGTCTGGCTCCAGGAGGTCGGGGCGCCCGCGCCCCTCATCCCGGCCGAGCACGCGGCCGCCTTCACCGAGGCGACGGTGGCGGCGGCGCTGGACTGTGCCGATGTGTGGGGCGTGACGTGGTGGTGCTCCCACGACGTGTCGCGGTCGCTGGCGGACTTTCCCGAACTCGAGTACAGCCTGGGTCTGTTGACCAATGACGGGCGGGTGAAGCCGGGGGGTGCGGCGTTGGCGCGGATCGCCAAGGAGTGGCGGGGGCGGGGGCAGGCGCCGGCGCCTCGGACGACTGCGGTGGTCGTGGATGGTGCCGTCTCCCGGCGCTCGGAGTGTGCGCCGGGAGGGGTGGCGTTCGAGGCGTTCGCTCGCCTCGTGGCGGATGGGGTGCGCCCCGCGGTGGTCCTCGCCGGACGGGTGGGGGATGCGGAGCATCTCGCCGCGCGGGGCATTACGGAGGTCGTGTCGCCGGGGGAGGTGAGCTAGCCCTTCCCGAAACTGGGGCTCCGCCCCAGACCCCGATCAAGACCGCCGCTTCGCGGCGGATCTTTCCCGCCCACCCACCCGATTGCCCCGCAATTGCCCGCCCACCCGATGAGCCAGGTTCATTTCAGCCCGTCCGGCGTTTGAGGACGAACTCGGCGGAGCCGGTGATCTACGGCCACTGGTGGCGGCGAAGCCGGTTTCGGGAAGGGGCGGGCTTGGGGAAGGCCCCGCAGGGCCCAACACCCGCACCCAACACACGCCCACCCGGGAGACCCCCATGCACGACGACCGCACCCTCATCGAAGCCCGCCTCAAGCGCGTCCTCGACGAGCGCATCCGCCCCGCCGTATACCCGGAATCCGTCCCCCTGGACGTAGCCGTATGGACCGCCCCGGGCGAGCCCGTCCCCGTAGCCGAAGGCCTCGCCGCCGCCCCCGAGCCGACCACCGTCGGCGCCCGCTGGGGCGCCCCCTGGGCCACCAGCTGGTTCCGGGTGACCGGCACCGTCCCCCAGGAGTGGGCCGGGAAGACCGTCGAGGCAATCCTCGACCTCGGCTTCGACGAGAACATGCCCGGCTTCCAGTGCGAAGGCCTCGTCTACTGCCCCGACGGCACCCCGGTGAAGGGCCTCAACCCCCGCAACCAGTGGGTCAGGATCGCCGCCCCGGCGACCGGCGGCGAAGACGTCCAGCTGCACATCGAGGCCGCGTCCAACCCCGTCATCCTCGACTACCACCCCTTCCTGCCCACCCAGCTCGGCGACAAGGAGACGGCCGGCAGCGAGCCCCAGTACCAGCTCGCCCGCATGGACCTCGCCGTCTTCGACGAGACGGTGTGGCAGCTCGTCATCGACCTCGAAGTGCTCGGCGAGCTCATGCGGGAGCTGCCCGAGGACTCCGGGCGGCGCTACGCGATCGTGCGCGCCATCGGCCGCGCCCTCGACGCCGTCGACCTCCAGGACGTCAACGGCAGCGCACCCGCCGCCCGCGCCGAACTCGAAGGCGTCCTCGCCACCCCCGCCGAGCCGTCCGCGCACCGCATCAGCGCCGTCGGCCACGCGCACATCGATTCCGCGTGGCTGTGGCCGCTGCGCGAGACGGTGCGGAAGGTCGCCCGTACGACCTCCAACATGACCGCGCTCATCGAGGACGAACCGGACTTCGTCTTCGCCATGTCGCAGGCGCAGCAGTGGGCGTGGGTGAAGGAGCACCGGCCCGAGGTGTGGGCGAAGGTCAAGAAGGCCGTCGCCGACGGGCGGTTCGTGCCGGCCGGCGGCATGTGGGTCGAGTCGGACACGAACATGCCGGGCTCGGAGGCGATGGCCCGTCAGTTCGTGTACGGCAAGCGGTTCTTCCTCGACGAGTTCGGCGTCGAGAACGACGAGGCCTGGCTGCCGGACACCTTCGGGTTCGCGGCCGGGCTTCCGCAGATCATCAAGGCCGCGGGCTCCAAGTGGCTGCTCACGCAGAAGATCTCCTGGTCGCAGACCAACCGCTTCCCGCACCACACCTTCAACTGGGAGGGCATCGACGGGACCCGGATCTTCACCCACTTCCCGCCCGTCGATACGTACAACTGCTCCATGAAGGGCAGCGAGATCGCCCACGCGGCGAAGAACTTCAAGGACAAGGGTGTTGCCCGGCACTCGCTCGCGCCCACCGGCTGGGGTGACGGAGGCGGTGGCACCACGCGCGAGATGATCGCGAAGGCGGGACGGCTGCGGAACCTGGAGGGCTCGGCGACCGTCGAGTGGGAGACCCCCGCGGCCTTCTTCGAGAAGGCGGAGGCCGAGTACCCGAACGCACCTGTCTGGGTCGGCGAGTTGTACCTCGAACTGCACCGTGCCACCCTCACCAGCCAGGCCGGCACCAAGCAGGGCAACCGCCGCAGCGAGCATCTGCTGCGGGAGGCGGAGCTGTGGGCCGCGACCGCGGCCGTGCGCGATGCCGAATTCGCCTACCCCTACGAGCAGTTGGACCGGATCTGGAAGACGGTCCTGCTCCATCAGTTCCACGACATCCTGCCCGGCTCGTCCATCGCCTGGGTGCACCGGGAGGCGCGGGCCACCTACGCGGCGGTCGCCGACGAGCTGAACGGCATCATCGACGCGGCCCAGCGTGCGCTGGCGGGGGACGGCGGCACGGGAACCCTCGTCTTCAACTCCACCCCGCACACCCGCGACGGCGTCCCGGCGGGAGGCGCGCGCCCCGCCCTCGTCGACGGGCAGTCGTCGATCGCCTCGCGGGCAAACGGGGGTTACGTCCTGGACAACGGACTGCTGCGGGTCGAGATCGACGCCCGGGGTCTCATCGTCTCGGCGTACGACATCGCCGCCGACCGGGAGACCGTCGCACCCGGCCAGGTGGCGAACCTGCCGCAGATCCACGCCGACTTCCCGAACATGTGGGACGCGTGGGACGTCGACGAGTTCTACCGCAACACCGTCACCGATCTCACCGACGCGGATGAGGTCGTGCCGGGGGATGACGGCGCTTCGGTCCGTGTCGTGCGCGCCTTCGGGGACTCGAAGCTCACGCAGGTCCTGTCCCTGGCGCCCGGCGCCACGCGTCTGGACATCGACACCGAGGTCGACTGGCACGAGACGGAGAAGTTCCTGAAGCTGGCCTTTCCGCTGGACATCCACGCCGAGCGGTACGCGTCGGAGACCCAGTTCGGCCACTTCTACCGCGCCACGCACACCAACACGAGCTGGGAGGCCGCCAAGTTCGAGGCGTGCAACCACCGCTTCGTGCACATGGAGGAGCCGGGCTGGGGTGTCGCACTGGTCAACGACTCGACGTACGGGCATGACGTGACGCGGACGGTCCGGGAGCCGGACGCCGGGACGACCACGACCGTGCGTGTCTCGCTCCTTCGCGCCCCCCGTTTCCCCGACCCCGAGACGGACCAGGGCGTGCACCGGTTCCGGCATGCGCTGGTGCCGGGGGCGGCGATCGGCGACGCCGTGCGGGAGGGGTACCGGATCAACCTTCCGGAGCGCCGGATCGCCGGTGGCGCGGAGGTGGCCCCCTTGGTGACCGTCGACAACGACGCGGTCGTCGTCACCGCGGTCAAGCTGGCCGACGACGGCAGCGGTGACGTGGTGGTCCGTTTCCATGAATCGCGCGGCGGCCGGGCGCGGGCCACGCTGACGGCGGGCTTCGGCATCGGCTCGGTGACGGTGACGGACCTGCTGGAGCGTCCGCTGGCCGACGCCCCGTCCCCGGAGCGGGTGGGAGAGGGCGTCGCGGTGCGGCTGCGGCCGTTCGAGCTGGTGACGCTGCGGCTGACCAGGGCGTGATCCGCAGGCGATCCCGCTTCTGAAGACCGCCGGAGGGGCTGTGGCGACGGGCCCCTCCGGCGGTCTTGGCCGGTCAGCCGGTGATGGTCACGCAGGGCAGGCCCACGCTCTCGCCGCCGCGGAAGCCCTCCGCGCAGAGGCGGGTGCCCGCCGGGAAGTGGCGCTGGGGGTACGCCTGGTCCCGGTAGGTCCGGAACTTGGCGACGTCCTCCACCTTGGTGTTGGCGCTCCAGCCGTTGGTGGTCCACACGCGCGCCCTGATGCTGTGCGGCTGGTTGGTGTTGGTGACCGACACCTCCACCCGGCCCAGATAGGTCCCTGAGTCGTACGTCTCGATGCAGACCGAGTGGTTGCACCACTTGCCGTCGGCGACCGCCGACGGGCCCGCGGCGATGACGCAGCCGAGTGCGGCGGCCACTGCCGCGATCCAGGTGGCGAGCTTCTTGGTGATCTCGTGCATGGTGGAAAGCCCCTCAATCCTTCGTCATGGCCCGCGACGGAATCGCCGGGCCCCGGCAGACCAACGCGACGCAAGATCGTCAGTTACGCGCATTCCCACTGGCTCGTCACAGCGTTCTCTGACTAAAGTCAGAGAATGAACTCAGCGGACCGAATGGACCCAGCGGACCCGGCGGACCCGGCGGACGCGGCGGGCGAAATGCCCCAGGGGCAGATCGAACAGGTGCGTAGGTTCAATCGCACCGTCACCGAGCGTGTGGGCGTGCTGCACGACCGCTACCTGGGCCGCGACCGGCCCATCGGCGAGGCCCGGCTGCTCTGGGAGATCGGCGCGGGCGGCCAGGACGTACGGCGGCTGCGCGAGCGCCTCGGGCTCGACTCCGGGTACGTGAGCCGGCTGCTCCGCTCACTGGAGGCCGACGGGCTCGTGGCCGTGGAGCCGCAGCCCCGGGACAGGCGGGTGCGCACCGTCCGGCTCACCGAAGCGGGCCTCGCGGAGCGTGCCCTGCTCGACGACAGCAGCGACGAGCTTGCGGGCGCCATCCTGGAGCCGCTCAACGCCGATCAGCGCGCCCGGCTCGTGGCCGCCATGGCCGAGGTCGACCGCCTGCTCACCGCCGGCACGGTCACGCTCGACGTCGTCGACCCGGACCACCCGGACGCCCGGCACTGCCTGCTGTCCTACTTCGCCGAGCTGCGGGAGCGCTTCGACACGGGCTTCGACCCCGAGCGGAGCCTGCTGCCCGACGCCGGTGAACTCCGGCCGCCGCACGGCCTGTTCCTCGTTGCGCGGACGCATGGCGAGCCAATCGGCTGCGCCGGTCTGAAGCTGCCGCCCGGCGCCCCGGCCGAGATCAAACGCATGTGGGTCGCGCCGCACGCGCGGGGTCTCGGCCTCGCCCGCCGGTTCCTCGCCGACCTGGAGGCGCGGGCCGTCCGGCACGGCTGTGAAGCGCTGCGCCTGGACACCAACAAGGCACTCAGTGCCGCGATCGGCCTGTACCGTTCCTTCGGTTTCCAGGAGGTCGCCGCCTTCAATGACGAGCCGTACGCCCATCACTGGTTCGAGAAGCCCTTGCCGGTCACGGGCTCTTCTCCGGGCCCCAGGCCTGCGGCCCGGCCCCGCGCCACTCGATGAGCTCCGGGTCGTCGATCGCCGTGTCGGCCTCGGGCAGGCCCGCTCGGCGCAGGAACTCCAGCACATCGAACAGGTAGAAGGCCGTTCCCACGTCTTCACCGCGGATCGTGACCCGCCGGCCACCGTCAGGCGACGGCGGGTGCACGACCACAGGGGCATGTCCTGACATATGTCAATGATGCCGCTGGCGGCGTGCCTGTGCACGCCACCGCTCGCGGACCAGCGAGACGCCGACCACCAGCGCCGCGAGGAGCACGGACAGCAGCACCTGGATACGACCGCCGCCCGGACTGTCGTCAGTGAGCATGTAGACCAGGATGAACGAGATCATCGCGATGGTGACCCACGTCAGATACGGGAAGAGCCACATCCGGACGATGAGCTTCTCCGGGTTCTCGCGCAGGATGATGCCGCGCATCCGCAGCTGCGAGAAGCAGATCACCAGCCAGACGAAGAGCGCGACCGCGCCGGAGGAGTTCAGCAGGAACTGGAACACCGTGTCCGGCCACAGGTAGTTGAAGCCGACCGCGACGAAGCCGAAGACGACGGAGGCCAGGATCGCGGCCTGCGGGACGCCCCGCCCGTTCGTCCGGGCGAAGGCCTTCGGGGCGTCGCCGCGCCGGCTGAGGGAGAAGGCCATGCGGGACGCGGTGTAGAGCCCGGAGTTCAGACAGGAGAGCACCGCGGTCAGGACGATGACGTTCATGACCTGGCCGGCGTGCGGAATGCCGATCGAGTCGAGGGCCGCGACGTACGAGCCCTTCTTCTCGATCGAGGGGTCGTTCCAGGGGAGCAGGGAGACCACGACGAGGATCGAGCCCAGGTAGAAGACGCCGACCCGCCAGATGACGCTCTTGGTGGCCTTGGCGACGGCCCGCTGCGGGTCCTTGGACTCACCGGCGGCGAGGGTGACGATCTCGCTGCCCATGAAGGAGAAGACGACCATCAGTACGCCGGTGAGGATGGCGCTGGGGCCGTGGGGCAGGAATCCGCCGTGCGAGGTGAGGTTGCCGAAGCCGGTGGCGGCGTTGTCCGAGCCGGGCAGCACATCGAAGATCGCCAGGGCGCCGACGCCGATGAAGGCGGCGATGGCGACGACCTTGATGCCCGCGAACCAGAACTCGAACTCGCCGAAGGAGGCGACCGATGCGAGGTTGGTGGCGGTCAGCACGGTCATCACGATGAGCGCCCAGCCCCACTGCGGTACGGCCGGTATCCAGCCGTTGAGGATGACGGCACCTGCGGTGGCCTCCACCGCGAGCACGACGACCCAGAAGAACCAGTAGAGCCAGCCGATGGAGAAGCCGGCCCAGCGGCCGAGCGCCCGGTCCGCGTACGCCGAGAAGGACCCCGATGTCGGGTCGGCGGCGGCCATCTCGCCGAGCATCCGCATCACCATGACGACCAGGGTGCCGACCAGCGCGTACGACAGCAGGATGCCGGGACCCGCGGCGGCGATGCCGGAGGCGGAGCCCACGAACAGGCCCGCTCCGATGACACCGCCGATGGCGATCATGGACAGATGGCGGTTCTTGAGGCCGGACCGCAGCTCCGAATCGTGCGGAGCCGTGCGGTCCCCAGGGGGAGCGGGAGGAGAGTCCGCGGGGGCAGGAGGAAGTGAAGTCATCTCGACATCCAGTGAGTTGGGACGGGTCGTGCGAGGGGTGACTACGTGCTGGATCGCCTTGGCGGCACATCGCCTCGGTGACAAGGCGGGAGCGGGCCGCGCTCTCCGTGTTCCGGCGCGGGGCAGGGGGATGGGGACGTGACGGCTGCCGCGCTGTAGCCCTTCGCGCCGCCTCCTTGTGAGAGGTGAGCCGCGTCACTGCCGGAATGGATTTGCGACAGCGTATGCGGGGAGACGAGGCGGATTATTTGTGAGCAGCCACAAAACCCCCCTCGATCACTGGCCGGTCGGCCAATGCCGAATCCGGGATGCGCGGGGACCATGGGGCCGCCCGTGCGCGGGCACCGGCCGGGACGTCAGCTGGCCGGCCGGACAGGGCTGCGGGGCATTCCTTGGCCTGCGGTACAAGGGCCTCGTCCCGGCCCCGGCCTAGCGTGAGTGGCTCCAGACCACCCCCCGAACGCGTCGATCAAGGGAGCTCCATGCACGGGGACGACATGCCGGGTCAGCCAGACGGAACGGCGGGCACCTCCGCGGACGGAACAGCGGACGAAACAGCGGACGGAACAGCCGACGGCATCGTGGTGATCGGCGCGACCCCGCTGGCCCGCCGGGTCTGCGCGGCCCTGTGGGAGAGCGGGCACCCGGTGGACCACCTCGCCGCGCCGGACGACCAGGACCTCCGGCAGGCGCTCGCCGCCCAGCCGGCCCGCGTGGCCGTCCTCGTGGGCGACGACCTCGCCGCGCTCCGCTACGCGCTGGCGGTACGGCACGTCAGCAGCACCGTCCGGATCGTCGTCACGGTCTTCGACCGGACCGTGGCGCAGCAGCTCAAGGCCCTGCTGCGCCGCTGCGAGCCGGTCTCGCCCGCCGACCTCATCGCGCCGACCCTGGCCGGCCTGTGCGTCGACCCCGAGGCCCGCGACGTACTCGCCGTATGGGATGACGGGGACGGCGCCGTGGCGGTCCGCCGACGCGAGGGACGCCTTGTCGAGACGCCATGGCGGCCCTCTCCCGCGGCGCGGCGGCGAGCACTGTCGGGGCGGCTGCGCGGTCAGCTGCAGCCCCACGACGCGGACGCCCGTCTGCTGCTCATCGGTCTGCTCGGCATCGCGACGGTCCTCACGCTGGACTGGCTGTGGCTGGTCGCCGTCTTCCACAAGCCGGCCAGCACCGCCTTCCTGGAGGCCGCCCGGGTCGTCAGCGGCGTCGGCCCGGCAGCCCCGCACGACGGCCATCCCGTCTACGAGTGGGTCTCCGGGGCGGCGATGCTGATCACGGTGGGCTTCACCGCCCTGCTGACCGCGGGAATCGTCGACCGGCTCTTCGGGCCGCGCCTGGTCGGGGTCCTGGGGCCGCGGGTGCTGCCCCGTGCCGGGCACGTCATCGTGGTGGGGCTCGGCCAGGTCGGCCTGCGGCTGTGCCAGACGCTGCGTCAGCTGGGGGTGCCGGTGGTCGGGGTCGAGCGTGAGCCGGCCGCCCCGAATCTCCGTCTCGCACGGTCGATGGGCATCCCGGTGGTGCTCGCGCACGGCGAGGATCGTGCGGTGCTCGCACGGCTCGGTCTGGGGCGCGCTCACGCGCTCGCCGCGGTCGGCTCCGAGGAGTTGGACAACATCGCCGTCGCGGTCGCCGCCCATGGCGTGGCGCCCGATGTCCGGGTGGTGCTCAGGGCGGGCGAGGACGAGGCGATCGCCGAGACCCGCTCGCTGCTTCCTCTCGGTCTGACCCGCGACATCACCCGGACCAGCGCGGCATACGTGACCGCTCACCTGACCGGCGCCATGCCCCGCCGTGTCATCGCCGACGCCGACTGCGACCATGTCGACCTGCCCGGTCGCGGCCTCGTCGCCTGGCCGGTCCCGGCCCGGGACGACTGCGGGCGAGCCGTGCCCTGCGGCGCGCTCACACCGCGTCGTCCGGTGGAATCTGCTGCTCGGTCCAGATGATCTTGCCGGTCGACGTGTAGCGGGTGCCCCACCGCCGGGTGAGCTGCGCGACGATGAAAAGACCACGCCCGCCCTCGTCGGTGGTGCGGGCGTGCCGCAGGCGCGGTGCGGAGCTGCCGGAGTCGGAGACCTCGCAGATCAGGGCGGCCTGCCGGATCAGCCGCAAGGTGATCGGTCCGGTGGCGTGCCGGATGGCGTTGGTGACCAGTTCGCTGACGATCAGCTCGGTGGTGAAGAGCAGATCGTCCAGGCCCCACTCCGCCAGCTGCCGTCCTGCGAGGCTGCGGGCATCGGCGACCACGGCCGGGTCGGACGGCAGGTCCCAGGAGGCGACCTGGTGGGCACCGAGGGCGCGGGTCCTGGCGAGCAGCAGGGCGGCGTCGTCGGACGGCGGCCGTGTGAGGAGCGCCTTGACCACGCTCCGGCCGATCTCCTCAAGGTTCGGTCCGGTCACCGCCAGGGCGTTGCTCAGCCGGGCGAGACCGACGTCGATGTCCCGGTCGCAGGTCTCGATCAGGCCATTGGTGTAGAGGGCGAGCAGGCTGCCCTCGGCCAGCTCGAACTCGACGGGTTCGAAGGGCAGCGCCCCGAGGCCGAGCGGCGGTCCCGCGGGCAGGTCGGGGAAGTCGACGGCGCCGTCGGGGGTGACGATCGCGGGCGGCAGGTGGCCGGCCCGGGCCATCGTGCAGCGCCTGCTGACCGGGTCGTACACGGCGTACAGACAGGTGGCCCCCGTGAAGGTGGCGGCCACGCTCTCGTTCCCCGCATCCGCCGATTCGGCGGAGCCGTGCTGCTCGACGAGCCCGATGACCAGGTCGTCGAGGCGGGCGAGGAGTTCATCGGGCGGCAGATCCAGGTTGGCCAGCGTCTGCACGGCGGTGCGCAGGCGTCCCATGGTGGCCGCGGCGTTGATGCCGTGTCCGACGACGTCCCCGACGACCAGGGCGACGCGGGCCCCGGACAGCGGGATCACGTCGAACCAGTCCCCGCCGACACCGCTCGGGGCGTCCGCGGGGAAGTACCACGAGGCCACGTCGACGGCGGATCCCCCGGCCAGGTCGTGCGGCAGCAGATTGCGCTGCATCACGCGGGCCGCGACGCGCTCACGGGTGAAGCGGCGGGCGTTGTCGACACACACCGCGGCGCGGGCGACGAGTTCCTCGGCGAGCTGGATGTCGCCCTCCTCGAACGGGCCGAGCCGCCGGGACCGTACGAAGGTCGCAGCGCCCAGGGTGGCACCGCGCGCGAGGAGCGGCACGACGAGCACCGAGCGGAAGTCGAAGTCGCGGATGTCGGCGGCCCGCGCCGGGTCGTCGGTGACCCATCCGCTGGTGGCCGCGTCAAGGATCGGTTCGACCAGGGACCGGCTCTCCAGGAGGCAGCGGGAGATCGGCGACGAGGGCGAGCGCGGGACGGCTTCGCCCACGGCCCGACTGGATTCCGGGCAGCCCTCACGGACCGACTGCTGGCCCGACCGGCGCAGGGCGGGTGCGCCGTCGACCGGGCCGGGCACCGGCTCCTGGCCGCTGATGACCGAGTCGAGCAGGTCGACGGTGACGAAGTCGGCCAGCGGCGGCACGCTGACGTCGGCCAGTTCCTGCGCGGTCCGTGTGACATCCAGCGTGCTGCCGATCCGGGCACCGGCGTTGTTCAGCAGGGCAAGGCGTCCCTGGGCCTGCCAGCGCTCGGTGATGTCGATGACCATGTACCAGATGCCGACGCGCCGGCCGTGCGGGTCCTCCAGGCCGAAGAACGAGGCCGAGTAGACGCGCTCCTCGTGGGGGTCCGCGTACGTGGGGCTGCGGAATTCGTACTCCATGACCGGGGACCCGGTCTCCAGGACATGGCGCATCCGCGCGTCGAACGCCTCGGCCTCCAGCTTCGGCAGCACCTCGCTCACCAGCCGGCCGAGCCGGCGCTCCAGGGGGATCAGGCGTTCCAGTACGTCGTTGACCCAGACGTAGCGCAGATCGGTGTCCAGTACGGCCATGCCCACGGGTGCGTGGGCGAGGAACGGCTCCAGCATCAGCTGGTTCACCCCGCCGCCCGGCACCCGCCATTCCTTGAGCGCGAGGACGGACCAGCGCTCCCGTCCCGCCGCGTCGACGAGCGGCGTCACCTGCACCGCGAGTTGTACGCTCCGGCCGTCGCGGTGGCGTGCCGCGACCGAGCCGCTCCAGCCGTCCGCGGCGCGGCACCAGTTGGCGACGGCGGCCGCTCGCGCCTCGTCCCCCGGGATCGCGAGCAGTTGGGCCGCAGGACGGTTCAGGATCTCTTCGGCCGGGTGGCCGAGCAGCCGCTCGGCCGCCCTGGTCCACCCGATGACGGTTCCCGCCGCGTCCAGTTCGGCCATGGCGGCGCTGGCGATGTCACATGCTCGGTCCGAGCCGTCCGGCAGGGCATTCTCCGAGGTCATCTTCGCCAGCCCGTCATCAGCCCGTCATCTCAACTGCGCATTAGTGCACATTCTAGTGAGAATCACCCGGAAAGCCGCAGCTGCAGCATGGCGAGCAGCCGCTGATCGGGACGGCTCAGATCGAGACCGGTCAGCTGCTCGGCCCGCCCGATCCGGTAGCGCACGGTGTTGGGGTGCACATGCAGCTGGGCGGCGGCCGCCCGCACATCGCCGAAGGCGTTCAGGTACGCCAGGATCGACTCGGCAAGCCGCCCTTGATGCCGGCTGTCATGGGCGGTCACGGCGGTCAGCCGGGGGTCCCGCATGTCGGTGCGGTCGGCGAGCAGCGCAAGCACTTCGCTGACCAGGACCTCCGCCTGGATGTCCGGCAGCGCGGCGACCGTGGTGGCGACATCGGCGTTCACCATGGCGTCGAGGATCCGGTCCGCCTCCCGGCGCGACTGGGGGACCTTGCCGAGGCCCGGCACGATGCAGCCGACCGATCCGCGCAGCACCAGGCCCAGGTGGCGGCGTGCGGTGTCGGCGATGTCCTGCCCCCAGCCGCGCAGCGTGCCGATGTCGATGCTGCGCGGCAGCTGCGGGAGCAGGACGTAGATGCGGTGATCGCCCTCCGTGACCAGGGCGGCGCGGTGCCGGGCTGCGGTGTGCACCGAGATCAGGTTGGTGACCTCGGCGCGGGCCAGCTCGGCTCCGGTGGCCTCGGTCGCCCCGTACGAGAAGCCGAGCACCGCGGCCGGGCGGGCGGCGTCGAGGCCCAGGTGGGCGGCGAGCGGCTGCGGGCCGCTGCTGCCCTCCAGGAGCCCGGCCGCGAGGGTGCGGGCGAGCGTCACGTCCGCCGAGAGCTCCCGGCGGCGGCGCACCAGGTGGAGCGCGGCGACCCGGGCCGCGCCGAGCAGCGCCTGGTCCGAGCGCTCGGTCAGCGGCGTCGACCCCTCCTGGACCCAGATGGTGCCCAGCTGCCGGTCCCCCGACCGGATGGCGATCGCGAGCCGGCGGCGGATCCCCAACTCGGGGTGGCTGTCGACATTGATCACGTCGTCGGAGGTGCGAAGCCGCTGGAACACACCCCATTCGCGCAGGCGTGCCAGATACGCCTCCGGGCCCTGCCACCCCAGGATGGACTGCCGCCGCAGGTCGTCGGCCCCGTCGTGGTCGGCGGAGCGCGAGTAGGCGAGGACCCGGTTGGCGGTGTCCTCGATGCTGACGATGCCGCCGGTGAGCATGGCGGTGGTCTGCGCGAGCGAGAAGAGGTCGCCCTCATCGGCGTCCTCGGTGGAGCCGTCCACGGGTGCGTCGTCGAGGGCGGCCCTGGCGATCGCGTCCACCTGGTCCCAGCGCGCCTCGCCGCGCACCGAAAGCAGCGCGACCCCCGCCTCGGCTGCGGTCTCGCTGAGGGCGGCGGCCTGTCCCGGAGCGTCCACCTTGACGGCGACGGCGGCGGCTCCGTCGCGCCCGGCCGCCCGCAGCGCGGGGAAGGCGGCGCGGCCACGGACACCGATGGCGAGCACCAGCTCCCCGGGGTGGGCGACCGGCGGATCCTCGGGATCGAGCAGGGTCACACTGCGGATCTCGACGTCGAGGCCCGCGGGTGCGGTCTGCAGCTCCACCAAGGGCTCGCCGAGCGACATCAGCAGCTGGCGCAGGCTGATGCCGGCGGTGGGTGGTCCCGCGGCGGGTGAATCCATGGTCGGCGCCTCTGCTCGGGTCGGGTGGCCTGGCCTCATGGCGAGGACGAGTGGCCTGGCCTCATGGCGAGGATGACCTGATGAGAGCACTCGCACATCACGTCACGGCAAGTATCCGATCACGCCATGACCGGCAGGGGAATGCGCGGCGGGGGCAATCCTGCTCGGGAGACGCTCGGGAAACGCTCGGGAAGCGGGAGCATCCCGCTACTCGTCCAGCTGCGCCCGCAGCCACTCCTCGACCTCGCCCACATGCGCCGCGGCGGCGGCCCGTGCCGCCTCCGGGTCGCGGGCCACCAGCGCCCGGTGGATGCGGGCGTGCTCCCGGCGCGTCCGCTCGAACGCACCCTCCTCCTGGTAGCCGCGCCACACCCGCGCGCGGAACGTGCGGGAGGAGAGGCCCTCCAGGATGGCGGCCATCGTGTCGTTGCCCGCGGCCAAGGCGATGGTGCGGTGGAACGCCAGATCGTGGGAGAGGATCTCCTCGGGGTCGTCGGTGGCGTTCATCGCCTCCAAGTGCTTTTCCACATCGGCCAGTTGGTCGGCCGAGATGCGCGCGGCGGCCAGCGCGGTGGCGGTGGACTCAAGGACCCGGCGGACTTCGAGGAGCTCGACGAGCCGGGGCCCGCGCGACAGATCGGCCACCACCCCGAAGTTCTCCAGAAGATCCCCGGCCTCCAGCTGGGTGACGTAGATGCCCGATCCGTGCCGGGCCTCCAGGACGCCCATCACGGTCAGGGCGCGAATCGCCTCCCGCATGGAACTGCGCGAGATGCCCAGCTGCGTCGCCAACTCCCGTTCGGTGGGCAGCCGTTCACCCGGTTCGAGCCGGCCCTCGCCGATCATGGCCTTGATCTGCTCGATGGCCCGACCGGTCACGGTGCCCTTCTGCGGGGCGGTCTGGTCCACGTGACGCTCCTCCACTGGCTGAGTGCGCCGCAGTCTAACCAGAGATGTGGTCCGACCACTACGGTCCGAAAGCGGGGAAAGTTGGCGACGAGGGGTGTTGTGAGCGCCAAGTGGTCTGATAAATATTCGCCCATCGGTCGCTGGGCATCAGTCGCCAGGACTCGCCAGACCCCGCAAGGACTTCGTCCGATCACGCTCGATGAGGAGCCGTCAGATGGCCGGCAGAACAGTTCGCAACAGGCCTACCAGGGTGGGGACTTCGCGGGCGGTGCGGATCGCCGCAGCGGCCGCCTGCGCGTCCCTCGTGCTCACGGCGTGCGGCAGCACCAAGGACACCGCGTCCGGCGGTGGCGGGGGAGGCGGCGGCGAGGGCAAGGTCGGCGTGATCCTGCCCCTGCTGACCTCGCCGTTCTGGCAGTCGTACAACGACTACGTGCCGAAGATGGCGAAGTCCGAGGACGTCGACGCGATGAAGACCGTCAACTCCAACAGCGACCCGTCGCAGCAGATCACCGACATCAACAACCAGCTGAATCAAGGGGTCAAGGGCCTCGTCGTCGCGCCCCTCGACAGCGCCGCGATCTCCGCGGGACTCGACCAGGCCGAGCGCAAGGGCGTGCCCGTGGTCGCCGTCGACGTCGCCCCCGAGAAGGGCAAGGTCGCGATGGTGGTGCGGGCCAACAACGTCGCGTACGGCGAGAAGGCCTGCGAATACCTCGGCAAGCAGGTCAAGACCGGCAAGGTCGTCCAGATCATGGGAGACCTCGCCTCCGTCAACGGCCGTGAGCGCTCCGAGGCGTTCCGCACCTGTGTGAAGAAGAAGTACCCCAAGCTGAAGGTCCTGGAGATCCCCGCCAAGTGGGAGTCCGACACGGCCGCCTCCAAGCTGGACACGCTGCTGAACTCCAACCCCGACATCAAGGGCATCTACATGCAGGCGGGCGGCGTCTATCTCGCGCCCACCCTGCAGACCCTCAAGTCCAAGAAGATGCTCAAGAAGACGGGCGAGAAGGGCCACATCACCGTCATCTCCAACGACGGCATCCCGCAGGAGTTCGACGCCATCCGCAAGGGCCAGATCGACGCGACCGTCTCGCAGCCCGCCGACGCCTACGCCAAGTACGGCATGTACTACATCAAGGCCGCGATGAACGGAAAGAAGTTCAAGCCGGGGCCGACCGACCACGACTCCACGATCGTGAAGCTGCCCAGCGGCATCCTCGAGGACCAGCTGCCCGCGCCCCTGGTCACCAAGGAGAACGTGGACGACTCCAAGCTCTGGGGCAACACGGTCAAATGAGTACGCCGATGAGCAAGCCCCCCACGACAGGGGCGACGCCGCTCGTCGAGGCGAGCGGCATAGTCAAGCGGTACGGACCCACCGTCGCCCTGCAGGACGGCCGTCTCACCGTCCTGCCCGGTGAGTCCCACGCCCTCGTCGGCCGCAACGGCGCGGGCAAGTCCACCCTGGTCACCGTCCTCACCGGACTCCAGGCCCCGGACGCGGGCACCGTCCGCTTCGACGGCGAGCCCGCGCCGCCGCTCGCCGACCGCGACGCCTGGCGCCGCAAGGTCGCCTGCGTCTACCAGAAGCCGACCGTCGTCCCCGAACTGACCGTCGCCGAGAACCTCTTCATCAACCGGCAGCCCGAGGGCCGCGGCGGCTTCATCAGCTGGCGCAGGCTGCGGGTGGAGGCGGCGCAGGTCCTCGACACCTGGGACGTACGCGTCGACCCGGAAGCGCGCACCGCCGAGCTCAAGGTCGAGGACCGCCAAATGGTGGAGATCGCACGGGCGTTGAGCTTCGGCGCCCGCTTCATCGTCCTCGACGAGCCGACCGCGCAGCTCGACAACCGCGAGATCGAGCGGCTCTTCACACGGATGCGGGCACTGCAGGAATCCGGCGTCACCTTCCTCTTCATCTCTCACCATCTCCAGGAGGTGTACGAGGTCTGCCAGACCGTCACCGTCCTGCGCGACGCCCGCTGGATCACCACCGCGCCCGTGGCCGAACTGCCGCGCGCCGCCCTCGTGGAGGCGATGGCGGGCGAGGCCCTGACGGAGCAGGCCGCGGCCGAGGAGTCCGTCGCCCGGACCGAGGTCCCCGCCGACGCCCCGGTGATGCTCGACGTCAGAGGCCTGACGAGTGAGTCGTACGCGGACGTCGACCTGACCGTCCGCAAGGGCGAAGTCGTCGGCCTCGCCGGGTCCAGCGGCAGCGGCAAGATCAACCTGGCGGAGACCATCGCCGGACTGCACACGCCGACCGGCGGCACCGCTCAACTGGACGGCAGGCGACTGCCGTTCGGCGATGTGACCGCCACTCTGCGCGCCGGGGTCGGCTGTGTGCCGCGCGACCGGCACGACCAGGGCCTCGTCTTCGGCATGTCCATCGGCGACAACGCCACGATGACCGTGCTCGACCGGCTCGGGAAGTACGGCTTCGTCGGCACCGAACGCAAGCGCGGCTTCGCCGAGGAGCTGATCGACCGCCTCGACATCCACGCCGAGGGCCCCGACCAGCCGGTGTCCGACCTCTCGGGCGGCAACGCCCAGAAGGTCGTGATGGCCCGCGCACTCGCCTCCGACCCGCGCCTCCTCGTCCTCATCAACCCGACGGCCGGCGTGGACGTGAAGTCCAAGGAGTCCCTGCTCGCCCGCATGGACAACGCCCGAGAGGACGGAACCGCCGTCCTGGTCGTCTCCGACGAACTGGACGACCTACGCCGCTGCGACCGCGTGCTGGTCCTCTTCCACGGCCGGGTCGTCGCGGAACACGCGGCGGGCTTCAACGACCACGACCTGATCGCATCAATCGAGGGGGTGGGCACCACGGCCCCCGCCAGGGGCGCGGGGAACTGCGCGACCAGCCCCCACCGGCCCGCGGCCGACGCACAAGGAGACCACCATGGCTGACCTCAAGGCCCCGGCCGCGAAGGCCACCCCGGCAGCAAAAAGCCCTGCCGAAGCCCGCGCAGCGCAAAGCATCCTCCTACGCCGCGCACGCGAACTCGCCCTGGTCCCCGCCCTGTTGCTCCTCATGCTCCTCGGCACCCTGGTCAACGACTCGTTCCTCACCGAGCGCAACCTCATCTCCATCCTCGGCGCCTCCGCGGCCCTCGCGATGGTCGTGCTCGCCGAGTCGCTCGTCCTCATCACCGGCAAGTTCGACCTCTCCCTGGAGTCGGTCGTCGGCATCGCACCCGCCGTTGGCGCGCTCCTGGTCCTGCCCGCCGCGCAGGCCGGCTTCGGCACCGAGATGCCCGCCGCGGTGGCCCTGCTCGCGATCCTCGTGGTCGGCGCGGTCATCGGCGCCTTCAACGGCATCCTCGTGGTGAAGCTCAAGCTCAACGCGTTCATCGTGACGCTCGCCATGCTGATCGTGCTGCGCGGACTGCTCGTCGGCGCCACCGAGGGCAAGACGCTCTTCGGCATGCCCGACGCCTTCTACACCCTCGCCACCTCCACCTTCCTGACCATCCCGCTCTCCGTGTGGCTCGCGGCGGCCGCCTTCGGCATCGCGGGCTTCGTCCTCAAGTACCACCGCGTGGGGCGGGCGTTGTACGCGATCGGCGGCAACGCGGACGCGGCGCGCGCCGCCGGCATCCGGGTGGAGCGCGTGATGCTCGGCGTGTTCGTCGTCGCCGGTGTGCTCGCGGCCCTCGGCGGGCTGATGCAGACCGGGTACGTCGGCGCGATCAACGCCAACCAGGGCCAGAACATGATCTTCACGGTGTTCGCGGCCGCGGTCATCGGCGGCATCAGTCTCGACGGCGGCAAGGGCACCATGTTCGGCGCTCTCACCGGCGTACTGCTGCTCGGTGTCGTCCAGAACCTGCTCACCCTCGCCCAGGTGCCGTCCTTCTGGATCCAGGCCATCTACGGCGGAATCATCCTGGTCGCCCTGATGATCGCGCGCGTCACCACGGGGCGCGCACAGGACTGACCCCGTTCTGGTTCAGCGCCTCCTTGCCCCTTTCCGGAAAGGCCTCCCGTGTCCCCGACTCCCGCCCGCATCACCGCGGTTGACACCTTCGACGTACGGTTTCCGACCTCACGGGAACTGGACGGATCCGACGCGATGAACCCGGACCCCGACTACTCCGCCGCCTACGTGGTGCTGCGCACCGACGCGGAAGACGGCCTCGAAGGTCACGGCTTCACCTTCACCATCGGGCGCGGCAACGACGTCCAGGTCGCCGCGATCGCCTCGCTGCGCCACCACGTGCTCGGCCGCTCCGTCGAGGAACTCTGCGCCGATCCGGGGACGTTGAACCGCGACCTGATCGGG
This sequence comes from Streptomyces sp. NBC_01381, assembly GCF_026340305.1. Classification (NCBI taxonomy): domain Bacteria; kingdom Bacillati; phylum Actinomycetota; class Actinomycetes; order Kitasatosporales; family Streptomycetaceae; genus Streptomyces; species Streptomyces sp. NBC_01381. Next base: position 3,279,856 of record NZ_JAPEPI010000002.1, read on the forward strand.
GACAGCCAACTGCGCTGGCTCGGCCCCGAGAAGGGCGTGATGCACATGGCGATCGGGGCCGTCGTCAACGCACTGTGGGACCTGGCGGCCAAGCGCGCGCACAAGCCGCTGTGGCAGTTCCTCGCGGACGCCGACCCGCAGTGGCTCGTCTCGCAGGTCGACTTCCGCTACATCGCGGACGCGCTCACCCCCCAAGAGGCCTTGGATCTCCTCCAGTTGGGCCGCCACGGTGCCGCCGACCGGGAGGCCGTGCTGCGGGAGCGCGGCTTCCCCGGCTACACCACTTCACCGGGCTGGCTCGGCTACAGCGACGAGAAGCTCACCCGCCTCGCCCGCCAGGCCGTGGCCGACGGCTTCACGCAGATCAAGCTGAAGGTCGGCGCGGACCTGGCGGACGACGTACGCCGCTGCCGCACCGCACGCGAGGCGATCGGGCCCGGCATCCGGATGGCGATCGACGCCAACCAGCGCTGGAACGTCGACGAGGCCGTCGAATGGACCCGCGCCCTCGCCGAGTTCGACCCGTACTGGGTGGAGGAGCCCACCAGCCCCGATGACGTCCTCGGCCACGCCGCGATCCGCGAGGCCGTCGCCCCCGTCAAGGTCGCCACCGGCGAGCACGTACAGAACCGCATCGTCTTCAAGCAGCTCCTCCAGGCGGGCGCCATCGACGTCCTGCAGATCGACGCGGCCCGCGTCGGCGGCGTCAACGAGAACCTCGCGATCCTGCTGCTCGCCGCCAAGTTCCGCGTCCCGGTCTGCCCGCACGCGGGCGGCGTGGGCCTGTGCGAACTGGTCCAGCACCTGTCGATGTTCGACTACGTGGCGCTCTCGGGGACCACCGAGAACCGCGTCATCGAGTACGTCGACCATCTCCACGAACACTTCACCGACCCGGTGGTGGTGCGCGCCGGCCACTACACGGCCCCCGGCGCGCCGGGCTTCTCCGCCACCATGCGGCCCGAGTCCCTCGCGGAGTTCACCTATCCGGACGGCGCCTTCTGGGCCGCAGACCTTGCTCAAGACGCAGTCGCCCAAGACGCACTCGCTCAAGGCGCCATCCCTCAAGGAAAAGGAGCAGCCGCATGACCGACTTCGAGGGGCTGAAGGCCCTCGTCACCGGCGGAGCCTCCGGCATCGGCCGTGCCACCGCCGAACTGCTGGCCGCGCGCGGCGCCCAGGTGGCCGTGCTCGACCTCGACCCGAGCACCGTGGAGAAGCCGCTCACCGGCCACCGCGCCGACGTCTCGGACGACGCGTCGGTACGCGAGGCCGTCGCCGCCGCCGTGGCCGGCCTCGGCGGACTCGACGTACTGATCAACAACGCCGGGATCGGCGCCCAGGGGACGGTCGAGGACAACGACGACGCCCAGTGGCACACTGTCCTTGACGTCAACGTCCTCGGGATCGTCCGCACCAGCCGTGCCTGCCTGCCGCATCTCAGGGACTCCGGCCGTGCGGCGATCGTCAACACCTGCTCCATCGCCGCCACCGCCGGACTCCCGCAGCGCGCCCTGTACTCGGCGTCGAAGGGAGCGGTGCTCTCGCTGACCCTCGCGATGGCCGCCGACCACGTCCGCGAGGGGGTGCGCGTCAACTGCGTCAACCCCGGCACCGTCGACACCCCGTGGGTCGGCAGGCTCCTGGACGCCGCGCCCGACCCGGCCGCCGAGCGAGCCGCGCTCCAGGCCCGCCAGCCCACCGGACGCCTCGTGTCTGCGGACGAAGTCGCGGGCGCCATCGCCTACTTGGCGAGCCCCCTCTCCGGCGCCACCACCGGCACCGCGCTAGCCGTGGACGGCGGCATGCAGGGCCTGCGACTGCGCCCGGCGGGCCGGTGAGCGGCATCGCGCGGCGCACCCTGGGACCCGGCGGCGTCGAGGTGACCGAGCTGTCCTTCGGCGCCGCCGGCATCGGCAACCTCTATGCGCCCGTCACCGACGAGGAGGCGGCCGCGGCGGTCGACGCCGCGTGGGACGCGGGCATCCGCTGCTTCGACACCGCGCCGCACTACGGCATGGGCCTGTCGGAGCGCAGGCTCGGCGAGGCGCTGCGGGCGCGCCCCCGTGACGCGTACGCACTCTCCACCAAAGCGGGCCGGATCCTCGAACCGGTGGCAGGGCGGCCGGTCGGCGACGACCTCGCCAACGGCTTCGCCGTGCCCGCCACGCACCGCCGCGTCTGGGACTTCAGCGCGGACGGCGTGCGCCGCTCCTTGGAGGACAGCCTCACCCGCCTGGGCCTCGACCGCGTCGACATCGTCTACCTCCACGACCCGGACGACCACGCCGAGCAGGCCTTCCGCGAGGGCTATCCGGCCCTCGAACGGCTGCGCGCGGAGGGCGTCGTCGGTGCGATCGGCGCCGGCATGAACCAGACGGCCATGCTCACCCGCTTCGTCCGCGACACGGACGTCGACGCCGTGCTGTGCGCGGGTCGCTACACACTCCTCGACCAGAGCGCGCTCACCGATCTGCTCCCGGCGGCACAGAAGCACGGCACATCGGTGGTGATGGGCGGGGTCTTCAACTCCGGCCTGCTCGCCGACCCCGGGCCCGGCGCCACCTACGACTACGCGGCCGCGCCCGCCGGCCTCCTGGACCGCGCCCTCCGGCTGAAGGCCATGGCCGAACGGCACGGCACCACCCTGCGTGCCGCCGCCATCGCCTTCCCGCTCGCCCACCCGTCCGTCACCGGTGTCCTCGTCGGCGCTCGCTCGGCGTACGAAGTCCGGGACGCGGCCGAGCAGTTCGCGCGGGCGGTGCCCGACGCCTTCTGGCGGGACGTCAGGGCCGAGGGGCTGCTGCCCGCCGAAGTTCCCGTCCCCAGTGAGGAGTCCGCGTGAGAGTCGCCCTGCACACCAAGGTTCGCGCCGACCGCGTCGCCGAGTACGACGCCGCCCACCGCGAGGTGCCCGACGAGCTCGCCGCCGCCATCCGCGCGGCGGGCGCCACCTCCTGGACGATCTGGCGCAGCGGCACCGACCTCTTCCACGTCCTGGAGTGCGCCGACTACCCCCGTATGCTCGCCGAACTGGAGAAGCTGCCGGTCAACATCGCCTGGCAGGCACGCATGGGCGAGCTGCTCGATGTCGTGCACGACTACTCGGCCGACGGCGCGGAGGCGGGACTGCCCGTCGTATGGGAGCTGTGATGAGCGAATCGGCGTGGACCGCCGAACCGGCGGCGTGGATGGTCGACGCCCACCACCACGTGTGGGACCTCTCCGTACGCGACCAGGACTGGATCACCGGCGACGCACTCGCCCCGATCCGCCGGGACTTCTCCCTGGCCGATCTGCTGCCCGAGGCCCGCGCCGCCAAGGTCGCGGCGACCGTCGTCGTCCAGACGGTCACCGTCGCCGACGAGACCCCCGAACTCCTCGCCCTTGCCGCGGCGGACCCCGAGCTCGTGGCGGGTGTCGTGGGCTGGACCGACCTCACCCGCCCCGATGTCGCCGACGCGCTCGCCGAGCTGTGCGAGCTTCCCGGCAGGCAGTATCTGGTCGGCATCCGGCATCAGGTCCAGGGGGAGCCCGACCCGCGGTGGCTGCTGCGGCCCGACGTACGCCGTGGTCTGAACGCGGTCGCCGACACAGGCCTCGCCTACGACCTCGTGGTGCTGCCCCATCAACTGCCCGCCTGCGTCGATGCGGCCCGGGAGCACCCCGGACTCACCTTCGTGCTCGACCACTTGGGCAAGCCGCCGATCGCGTCCGGCGACCTGGCACCCTGGGCCGCCGACGTCCGCGTCCTCGCCGCGCTGCCCAACACCGTCTGCAAACTCTCCGGCCTGGTGACCGAGGCGGACCCGAAGAGCTGGACGGTCGACGATCTGCGGCCGTACGCCGACACCGTCCTTGACGCTTTCGGCCCGGACCGGCTGATGTTCGGCTCCGACTGGCCCGTCTGCACCCTGGACGCCTCGTACGGCGAAGTCGCCGACCTGGCACGGGAGTTGACCGACTCGCTGAGCGGCGCGGAACGTGCCGCCGTGTTCGCAGGGACCGCCACCCGCGTCTACCGCCTCTGAGCCGCCTGGCCGACCCGCGTCGGCGGCATGAACTCACGCACATACGTCCGCTCCCAGCAGGCGCCCGTCTCGCGCAGCTCCCGCCAGGTCGTGTAGCGGTAGCGGTACAGGCGCGCCCGGATGTACGCGGGCGGCGCGTCCGGCGGGAACGGGGAGCGGCGCAGCAGCCGCAGGGTGTCCCGGTCGCCGTCCAGGAGCCGCTCCACCAGCGGGCCGAACCACGGCCGGGCGTAGGCGGGGGAGAGCGCGGCGAACCACATCAACCAGTCGAGCCGCAGATGGTAGGGCGCGAACTGGCGTGGCCAGCGCCGCACATCGCCCGGCTTGCCCTTGAACTCGTACTCCAGCCAACGCGAGTCGTGACGCGGCGTGGTGTCCGCCGTGCCCTCGATCGCGACCTCCATGCGGACGCGGCTGATGCTGCCGAACGCGCCGTAGGCGTTGACGAGATGGAGCGGGTCGAAGGCGTAGTTCATGATCTGGCGGCGCGAGACGAGGTTCCGCGCCGGGCGGTAACTCAGGCCGAGGAGCAGCGCGGTCACGGCGATGACCATCACCTCGTACCAGAGCGGGGCGGCGGGCGGATCGGCCGGTGCGCCCACGCCGCCGAAGTCCAGGACCGACAGGGCGACCACGATCGTGATCCAGTTCAGCCAGCTGAAGTTCCCGGACAGGACCAGCCACAGCTGGGTGGCGATCATCAGGCAGGCCGCGCCCGTCGCGATCGGCTGCGGCGTGAACAGGAGGACAGGGACGACGAGTTGGGTGAAGTGGTTCGCCGCGACCTCCATCCGGTGGACGGGCTTCGGCAAGTGATGGAAGAACCAGCTCAGCGGGCCCGGCATCGGCTGGGTCTCGTGGTGGAAGTACAGGCAGGTGAGCTTGCGCCAGCAGGCGTCGCCGCGCATCTTGATCAGCCCGGCCCCGAACTCGACACGGAACAGCACCCAGCGCAGCAGGAACAGCACAAGGACCGGGGGAGCGGTCTCGTCGTTGCCGAGGAAGACGGCGAGGAAGCCCACCTCCAGGAGCAGTGACTCCCAGCCGAAGGCGTACCAGGTCTGCCCCACGTTCACGATCGACAGGTAGAGCACCCAGGGCACGATCCAGAGGAGCATCCCGCCCCACAGCGGCAGCAGCCCGTCGACCCCCGCGACCAGCGCCGCCGCGCAGCCGCAGCCCGCCCAGCAGACCGCGGCGAAGAAGCGGTCCGAGTAGTGCAGCTGGAAGAGGCTCGGCGCCTGGCGGAACGGCACCTGCTCCACGTAGCGCGGCACCGGCAGCATGCCGCGCTCCCCGATCAGCGCGCGGAACTGCAGTACGGCGCTCAGGAACGCGACGAGGTAGACGGCGGCCAGCGCCCGCTGGAAGACGAGTCGGCCGAGCCAGTACTGATCTGCCGTGAACCACTGCACCCGCCCATTTTGCGCCCGAACCGGCGCCTGGCACCCCTCGGCCCGCGCGGACCCGGCGCCCGTCCCTCGGCTTGCGCGTACGTCCCGACGCCCTCACAGAATGGGTGGAAAGTGGCCGAAAAGAGGCGGGAGAGCAGGGTGCGAGTGCCCACCAGGACCTATGCGACGGCCTTCGCGATATCCATGGCCATCGCCGTCGCGGGATGCTCCGGCGGAGGCGAGAAGAACGCCGCCGACGGCGGGTCCGAGCTGTTCATGCAGCCCGCCGCCGCCGAGGGACCCGACCCCTTCACCGACTCCACCGCCACGTCCACGGCGACCCCCTCGCCCGTCACCCGTTCGCCGCAGCCCGCACCGAGCGGAACGTCGTCGCCCACGGCCCACCAGGGCGCCCGCTCCTACTCGGGCAGCACACCGGGCCTCTACGGCGGCACACAGTCCGTCGGCAGCTGCGACGTCGACGCCCAGGTCCGCTTCCTCACCGCCGACCAGAGCAAGGCCCGCGCCTTCGCCCAGGTGTCGGGCATCTCCCAGGCCGACATCCCCGGCTTCCTGCGCGGCCTGACCCCCGTCGTGCTGCGGGCCGACACCCGCGTCACGAACCACGGCTACCGCAGTGGTCAGGCCACCGGCTACCAGTCGGTGCTGCAGACGGGCACCGCCGTCCTCGTCGACAACCGTGGACTGCCGCGTGTGCGGTGCGCCTGCGGGAACCCGCTGAAGCCGCCCGTCGCGCTGCAGGGCACCCCGAGCCGGCAAGGGCAGCAGTGGCCCGGCTACCGCCCGACGCAGGTGATCGTCGTGACCCCGGCACCGAAGATCATCACGAACATCACCATCGTGAACATCGTCAACAACACCTGGATCGAGCGGAAGACCGGCGACCACCACGGCGACCACGACCACAGGGTGCCCCCGCCGCGCCCGACATCTACGCCTACGCCGAGCACTGCGACCCCGAGCACGCCGACGCCGAGTACGTCGCCCCCCACGCCGAGCGACTCAGAGAGCAGCGAGCCCCCCACCGACCCGGGCACCACCTCCGCGGACTGCCCGACGCCCAGCCCTGCCACGGGAACAGAGCCGCCCTCCCCGCCCCCGCCCGGCTGCCCCACCCCCACCTCGGCTACTCCGTCGACGGACGAGCCCAGCACACCCGAGGACGACACCACGCAGCAGGACCCCGGCGACGAGACAGGACCCGACGGCCCGTCCCTGCCCGACACCCCGCTGACCAGCGATCCCGGCGCTTTCGAGAGCTGAGCGTGCGCGCTCGGGCCCGACAGCGAAGAATCATGAAGTGTCATGACGCCCACGTCACTGCCGGACGGCTGGCCAGCGGACCCGCGGCCGATCCTGGCGCTCAACCGGACAGGCTGCTTCGACTGGGACCTCGACAGCGGTCTGATGCACCTGGACGCCGCGGGCCTGGAGGTCTTCGACCTGCGGGCCGACGAGTACGACGGCCATCCGGCGACCCTGGCCGTGCGGGTCCCGCCCATCGAGGCGCACCGCCTGGACGCGTACGTCTCGCACGCGCTCAAGGACGGCAGCCGGACCTACGGCATCTACTTCCGCATCCGGCTGCGCGACGGCGGGCTGCGCTGGACACACACCCAGGGGCACATCGAACGCGACGGGACGGGCCGCCCGCGCCGCATCGTCGGCATCGTCCGCGACGCCACCCAGGAGCTGGGCGACAGCACGGCCCGGCGCGAGCGCGCCGACGAGGAGGAGGACCGGCGGCGCCGCACGAGCATCGTGCAGGGCACCACAGCGGCCCTCGCGCACGCCCGTACCGTGCGGGACGTCATCGACGTGCTCAAGGACACCCACGGCCTGGCCCACCTGGGCGCGTCGAACCTCGTCATGGGCCTGGTCGAGGCCGGGCGGATCCGTCTTGTCGCGGAGGGGCCGACGGGCAGCTTCGTGCCGGGCACCAAGTTCAGCCGCGTCGACGAGCCGTATCCGATGAGCGAGGTGGTGCGCACGCTCGCGCCGCGCTTCATCGAGACGGCCGCCGAGTTCGCGGCCTCGTACCCGGAGCTGTGGCCGCACATCGACAAGCTCGGCATCACCGCGGCCGCCTATCTGCCGTTGATCGCGCAGGCCAGGCCGATCGGCGTGCTCGGCCTGCTCTACCAGGAGAAGACCGGCTTCACCGAGGAGGAACGCAACGTCCTGGTCGCCCTGGGCAGCGGCATCGCGCAGAGCCTGCAGCGCGCGATGTTCTACGAGCAGGAGAAGGACCTCGCCCAGGGCCTCCAGCAGGCGATGCTGCCGCGCACCATCCCCGGCGTCCAGGGCGCCGAGATCGCGGTCCGCTACCGCTCGGCGGCGCTCGGCCGGGACATCGGCGGCGACTGGTACGACGTGATCCCGCTGCCCGGCGGCCGGGTCGGGGCCGTCATCGGCGACGTACAAGGTCATGACACCCACGCCGCGGCCGTCATGGGTCAGCTGCGCATCGTCCTGCGCGCCTATGCCGCCGAGGGGCACACCCCCGCCACCGTCATGGCCCGCGCATCGGGCTTCCTGCACGAGCTGGACACCGAGCGCTTCGCCACCTGCCTCTACGCCGAGGCCGATCTGTCGACGGGCGTCGTCCAGCTGGTGCGGGCCGGGCACATCGATCCGCTGCTCCAGCAGACCGACGGGAGCTGCCGCAGGGTGCCGGTCGACGGTGGGCTCCCGCTGGGCCTCTCCGCCGAGTTCGGCGGTCTCGAATACCCCGTCAGCACCCTCGAACTCGACGCGGGACAGACCCTGTTGCTCTTCACCGACGGTCTCATCGAGGAGCCGGGCGCCGACCTCGACGACGGCCTTCGGGCGCTCGGCGACCTCGCCTGCTCGGGCCCGCGCGACCTCCAGCAGCTCGCCGACCGGCTCTGCTCGATCGTCGACGAGCGGGGCGGCGACGACGACGCGGCCCTCCTTCTCCTGCGCCGCCGCCTCCTGGACGCGCCGCGCTCCGGAGGCCGCCTCCAGCAGCATGTCGGCCCCGGCGATCCGGAGGCGCTCGCCGAGGCCCGGCACATGATCAGGGCCGCCGTCCGCGCCTGGGGGGCCAAGGACCGTGCGGATGAGGTCGAGCTGGTCGCCGACGAGGTCATCACCAACGCCCTGATGCACACCGACGGCGCGGCGATCGTGACCCTGCGCGTCCTGACCGGCCCCGACCGGCGCCTTCGCGTCGAGGTCGAGGACTCGTCAAGCGCGCTGCCTCGCCGCAGGGAGGCCGGGGAGTCGGGGGTGTCGGGCCGCGGTCTGCTCCTGGTGGACATGCTCGCGGACGTGTGGGGTGTGGACTCGCGGGGGACCGGCAAGTGCGTGTGGTGCGAGTTCATCGTGCCCGAGCGGGACAGCAACGGCTAGGTCAGGGTCAGGGTCAGGAGTGAGTGGATGCCGGAACTCCCCGAGGTCGAGGCGCTGCGTGCCTTCCTCACCGACCACCTCGTCGGCCACGAGATCGTCCGGGTGCTGCCCGTCGCGGTCAGCGTTCTGAAGACGTACGACCCCGCGCTCACCGCCCTCGAAGGCCGGCCCGTCACGGGCGTGGCGCGGCACGGCAAGTTCCTCGACATCGACGCGGACGGCCTGCACCTGGTCACCCTTCCCCAAGCTCTCGGCTTCGCTCGAGCAGGGGAGACCCCATTGCCCGCGCCGGCTGGCTGCACTGGAAGGACCGGCTGCCCGACGGCGTGCCACGCCCCGGCAAGGGCCCGCTCGCCCTGCGGGTCGCGCTGGAGACCGGCGAGGGCTTCGACCTGACGGAGGCGGGCACGCAGAAGCGCCTCGCCGTGTACGTCACCGAGGATCCGGCGCAGATCCCGGGCATCGCCCGTCTCGGCCCCGACCCGCTCGCCGACGACTTCGACGAGGAGCGTTTCGCGGGGCTCCTGGCGGACGAACGACGCCAGATCAAGGGCGCGTTGCGGGACCAGACCCTGATCGCCGGTGTCGGGAACGCGTACAGCGACGAGATCTTGCACGCGGCCCGGATGTCCCCGTACAAGCTGGCTTCGAGCCTGACGAAGGAGGAGACCCATGGGCTGTATGCGGCGCTGCGGACCACGCTGAGCGAGGCGGTGGAGCGCTCGCACGGGGTCGCGGCGGGCCGGCTCAAGGCGGAGAAGAAGAGCGGCCTGCGCGTCCACGGCCGTACGGGTGAGCCGTGCCCGGTCTGCGGCGACACCATCCGGGAGGTCTCCTTCAGCGACTCCTCGCTGCAGTACTGCCCCACCTGCCAGACCGGCGGCAGACGGCTCGCGGACCGCCGGATGTCACGGTTGCTCAAGTAGCGGGGGTCAGCAGTAGCGGGGTTCAGTCGTGGCGGGGTTCAGCGGCGGTCGAGCGTCAGGAGGTGCTTGCCCGCCGTGGTGCGCACCTCGTACCGGTCGATGTCCTCGCGGGGGAGCGCGGCGCCGCCCTGCGTCGACACCCCGTCCGACGGCGCACCGGCGGGCACCTTCCACGTGGTCACCGGCTGCTCGGAGCCGTCGGCGGCGATGGCGACGAGTTCGCAGACCCGGGAACCCTCCGGGTCATCCACACGGAGCCCGATGTCCGTGCCCCAGGCGCGGTCGTGCGCGGTGAGCGTCGCCGAGACGCCGGTGCGGCCGTCCCGCGCAGTGATCCGCTCGGGGCCGGGGCCGTCGGCGGTGAGGACCGCCACCGCGGGCCCCGCCACGGCGAGCACGACGCTCGCGGCGACCGCGTACAGCCACCGCCGGCGCCCGGCCGCCCTGCGCCGCAGCCGCCCGGCATCGGCGAGCAGCCGGTCGAGCAGGCCGGGTCCTGCCGTGGCCAGCGGGTCGACGCGCGGTGGCGTCACCCGGGCGTATGCCGCCAACTGCCGTGCTGTCGGGGTCAGTTCGGTGACCAGATCACGGCAGACCGGGCAGTCCATGAGGTGATCGTCGAAGCGGAAGGTGTCCGCCGCGTCGAGGACACCGAGCGCGTAGGCGCCGGCGTCGCGATGCCGCTCCAGGGACCTCATGGCGTTCCTTGCGTTCTGTGTGGGTCAGGTTGCTTCTTGCCCTTCCGTACGCAGTGGACCGCCGAATCACTCAAGACGCGGCGGCAGAACAGTCATTCGTGTCGTGGCGTGGCCTCGTGCCACAAAGCGGCGCGGTCGGCGACGTATCAGAACGAGACCTATCAGAACAAGTGGATCGCCAGATGCCCCAGCGGCAGCCCCAGGCGCCAGGCGGCCGTCCACACCTTCGGCCCGTCGTCCTCGCTCCCGGGCGACCCGCCGCCCGGCACCGCGTCCAGGTCAGGGGCGAGCAGCTCCGTCTCCTCCAGCCACCGCCAGGCCTGGTCGGCCAGCTCCAGATCGGGCGTGGGGGCGCCGGATGCGGCCGCGTCCGCCGCGAGCCCGGCCATCCGCTCGGCGACCCAGTCCTGCCACGGCTGGTCATAGGCCGTCAGGGAGAGCCAGGTCTCCAGCTGCGAGACCACACGGATGCCCGACAGTTCGCCCCGCGTGTCGGAGAGGAAAATAGTCAGGGCCAGAGCATCACGCCCCGCTCGGTATTCGAAAGATGTCGGCGGCATCAAATCGCCGGTGCGCAGTAATTCGTCCGCGATGTACTCCGCGTACAACCAGGCCATCGGCACGGTCAGTTCGCCGCCGGGGTCCTCGGCGTTTCCTCTGCTCTCGTGCAGCATCCCGTCTCGCCTTCCTCTGTCCGTGCGCGTCGCCGGCCTCTGGCCCCCAATCCGAAGCACGGATGAGGACAGCCGATTACTCAACAGGGGTGCTGAGCAAGGCGCTTTACGGAGCTTTGACCCGGGCCCCGGTTTCGTCGCAGGTCAAATGCCCTCTGTCTTTCGTGTCACATGGCCGAAGGTTTTGAGTCCGTTTCAGGGACTATGGAGGCATTGCTGCTTGACTCGGCCTTGTGCCCGAATGTGGATTCGTTTCGCCGAATATCCCCCATTCACGGAGCCCGGTCGATGACACAGCGCACACCGCAGGGAACAGCCGTTCTGGCGGCCGTAATGATCGGAGCCACTCTCGCCGGGACCGCCGCCTGCACGGCGAATGAGGAGCCCGCGCAACAGCACCCGCGCGGCGCCCATCGGGAAGTACGGCCGCCCGCGCCATCCGCGGCGGGCGGCGGCGCGGGCGCGCCGCGCGCCTTCACCCTCATCGCCTCAGGGGACGTGCTCCCGCACTCCTCGATCATCAGCAAGGCGAACGCCGACGCGGGCGGCGACGGCCATGACTTCGAGCCGATGCTCGCGGGCGTCAGGCCCGTCGTCTCCAAGGCGGATCTGGCGATCTGTCACATGGAGACGGTGTACGGCGCGAACGGCGACTACACCGGCTACCCCAGCTTCAAGTCCCCGCCGCAGATCGCCCGCGCCGTGAAGGCCACCGGCTACGACTCCTGCTCGACCGCCTCCAACCACACGCTCGACGACGGCGCCGCGGGGGTACGCCGAACGCTGGCCGCGCTGGACAAGGCGGGCGTCAAGCACGCGGGTTCGGGCCGCACGGCCGCCGAGGGCAGGTCCCCGGCATGGCTGCGGGCGGGCGGCGCGAAGGTCGCGCAACTGGCGTACACCTACGGCACCAACGGGTACCCGCTGCCCAAGGGCAAGCCCTGGACGGTCAACCTCATGCAGCGCGAACGGATCGTCGCGGACGCGCGGGCGGCCCGCAAGGCAGGCGCCGACGTGGTCGTGGTCTCCGTCCACTGGGGCACGGAGTGGCAGGACGCACCGGACCGCCGCCAGCTGAGCCTCGGCAAGCAGCTGACGTCATCGCGGACGGCGGGCCGCCCCGACATCGACCTGATCGTCGGTACGCACGCGCATGTGCCGCAGGCGTACGAGAAGGTCAACGGCACCTGGGTGGTGTACGGCATGGGCGACCAGATCGCCGGCGACATGATCAACCACGACGGCGAGAACGACCCCCGGGGCAACCAGGGCACCCTGGGCCGCTTCACGTTCGCCCCGCCTGCCGAGCCGGGTGCCCGCTGGGCGGTGAAGAAGGCGGAGTTCATTCCGCAGTGGTTCAACACGGACACGGGCCGGGTCGTGAATCTGAACGCGGCGCTGGCGCGCGGGGCGGACGTCGGCGACGTCCGGGACCGTATCCGCAGGGTGGTGCTGAGCCGCGGTGCGGGGAAGCAGGGCTTGGTGATGGGCCGGTAGCCGGTGTCCGGACAGCGCCTGCTCAGGCGGGGGCGGAGGCGGCAGCCACGAAGAACGGGATGGCGACGAGGAAGCGGCCGGTCTCGGCGCGTCGGCGCTGGTCGGCGAGCCACTCGTCCGCCCGTGCACGGTCGACGGCACCGCTCGCGCAGGCCGGCTCGGCGAGCCTCGTGAGCAGCGACAGCATCGCGGGGTCGGTGAACACGCTGGTGTGCGCCTCGACCGTGACGTCGTCGAAGCCGCCGTCCAGGAGCAGGCCGCGGTACTGGCGCCCGGCGCGGGGCGTGCCCAGGAGGTCGGCGCGGGCGTGCACGATCGTGCGGGTGAGCTCCGCGTCAGCCGAGTCGATCATGATGGCGTCCCAGTCCTGACCGACCAGGACGATCCTGCCGCCCGGACAGAGCACCCGTCGCGCCTCCGCCACCGCGCGCCCCGGCTCCCGCAGTACGTGGAAGACCTTGTCGGCACGGTAGCCGCGCACGCTTCCGTCGGCGAACGGCAGATCCTCCGCCCCCGCCTCCCGGAACTCGGCCCCCGGCCACCGACCCTGGGCCGCGGCAAGCATCTCCGGGCCGGGGTCCACCCCCACCGCGTGGACGCCGCGTTCGGCCAGCTCGGCGACGGCCCGTCCGCCGCCGCAGCCGACGTCCACGACGGTCGACCCCGGGACGAGAGACAGCAGTTCGTAGGAGCGGTCCCGCAGCCGAGCGGCGCTCGGCAGCCGGTCCGCGGCGTCGAGGACGGCCAGCAGGGCTTCGGTGTCGCGGTGCTCGCGCACCGCTTCCTGATTCTTGGACATGGGCGTCATGCTGCGACTTAATGTCGGCATGAAGTCAAGCGAAGACGGCTGCGGCACCGGCACGTTGAGCATCGGCGCCATCGCGGCACGGTTCGGCCTGGCCACGCATGTGCTGCGGCACTGGGAGACGATGGGCCTGCTGCACCCCGGACGCGACGCCGGCGGGCGCCGCCGCTATGGCGCGGACGACTTCACCCGCGTGGCGACGATCCTCATCCTGAAGGAGGCGGGCCTCGGCCTGACCACCATCAGGAGTCTGTCCGCGACCGTCGACCGCCGCACCCGGCACAAGATCCTGCGCCCCGCGGCCGAAGAGCTCCGGTCGACGATCGCGGCGGCCCAGGCCTCATTGACGCTCATCGAGGGCGGTCTGAACTGCGCGTACGAGGACGTCACCCAGTGCCCGAACTACCGACGGCTCATCGCCGAGCGGGTCGGCCACTGAGCGCTCCGCGGGAAGGGCCGCTAGGGTGCCGTCGCTCGTCTGCGGCTGTGTCGTGGCTGGTCGCGCAGTTCCCCGCGCCCCTTCGGGGCGCACCTGAACCGCACCGGACTTCGCCAAAGCCGCTTAGGCCGGCCCCACGACGTACCCGCCCCTAGCTGATCCGCAGCAACCACCCCCGCCCCGGCGCCACCGGCACCCCCTCGCCCGCCGCGAACCTCCGCTCGGGCTGGAAGCCCTCGACCGCGGGCGCGTACGCCGCCACCGGCTCACCGGCAGCCGACGTCAGCACGACGTCCACCGGCCCCGCCGCCCACGAGGCAACCGCCGCCACCGTCCCGCCAGGCCCCTCCCAGGTCGTGGCAAGCACGTCCTCCCGCCCCGTGTGGATGGACGGCGACGCCCACCACCCCGTCATCTCCGCCTCCGGCAGCCGAAGTTGATCGAAGGCCCGCCACAACCCCCGCACATCCACCATCGGCGCCCGCCCGGTCATCCCGAAGACCAGCCCCCGCCAGGGATTTCCCCCGCCCTCCAGCATCTCGCCCATCAGCCCGAACGGAATCCCGGAGATCTCCACGAGCCAGTAGGCGGGGTCCGCCCCGGCGCCGTCCTCATAGTCGAAGAGCTCGCCCAGCCACAGCCGGTCCACGTACGGAAGCAGCTCCGCGTACAGATTCGCACTGGACGCGAACCCGTCCGCCTCGCGGAACTGATTGCAGGAGTGCAGATCGACGAGCGGGGGTGACGCCCCCGCCCCGCCCAGCGCCTTCCGCACCCGCTTCATCGTCGTCCGGTCGTACGCCACGTCGTCGAGGTAGAGCCCGTCGACGCCCACGACCCGTCGCAGCCGCTCGATCCCGCACACATAGGAGTTGTGCCACCGCGAGTCGCCCGACGTGACGACCGCGACATCTCCCACGTCGGGCGCCACCCAGCCGGGCACGTAGTCGCCGCCCAGATGCTCCCGCAGCCACGCGTGTCCACCCCCAGGACCCGGCGCGAAGATCTCGTCCCCGAGCCCGGCGAGCACCGGCAACTCCGGTGTGTGCCGCGTCAGTTCACGCACCGTGTCGTACACCTTGACCCGGACCCCGAGCCGATGCGCCTCCGCCACGTACGAACGCAGCGCGTCCGCGCCGAGCAGCGGGTCGTTGATGTAGGGGTTGGGCGGCGTCGCGTGGTGGAGGTTGGCGACGTTCGCGCCGTACTCGGCGATCTCCGCGGGCGACGCGTACGCGTGGAAGTAGCGCTCGGACAGCTGCCGGCCAGGCTCCAGCGGTTTGAACGGGGTCAGGAGCAGACGGAACTCGAAGCACCGGCTCTCCCCGGCGCGCAGCGTCAGCGGACCGCTGAAGGCGGTCAGCCGCCGGACGCCTTGCTCCGTGCGCAGCCGCACCCCGCCCGCCCCGTCGTCGCCCGCCCAGGAACGCGGCGTGCGCAGGGGCTTCTCCCGGTAGTAGTTGGTGTTGAGCGGCCGCGCGTAGTGCTCGTCGCGCAGGCTCAGCTGGAGGCCCGCCGCCGGGTCGCCGAGCCAGAAGGCGTCCTGGTTGCGGGTGGGGGTGTCCCAGTTCCAGTCGTACGTCGTCGGGCACGCCCGGCCGGTCAGGCCGAGCCCCATCGCGTACCGCGCGACCTCCTCGCGGACCGGCACGTCGAGCGTCACGTCGAGCTCGGTGTCGGCGGTCGCCTCGACCGTGGCGCGTACGACGAGGAAGCCGTCCGCCTCCAACTCGCCCTGGACGGACAGGAGTACATCCTGTCCGGTCGCCCGCGTCGACCAGCGCGCCCGTGCCGGGCCCGGCCGCTCCAAGGTGAGCGGCTCCTGGTCGAGCGGCCGGCCCACGTCCAGCGTGATCGGCGCGGCGAGCAGCTCACGCGCCGGTCCGTCGGTGCGTGTGACGGCTGGGGTGAAGGTGGAGGCGATCCGGCGGGGGAGTCCGTCCGGGCCGAGTTCGACCGTGCGGCCGAGTATCGACAGCTGCCGCCCGTCGGCCTCGACGGGGGTGAACGGCGCCACCACCTCGTCGTCCTGCGCGTACGCCGAGTCCAGCCAGCCGAGCCGCGCGAGCCGCCACGGCTCCCCGGCACCGCCGTCGGCGACGACGTCCTCGGCGACGGTGAGCCGCAGCGGCAGGATGCGCTCCGGGGCGCCGGACGCGTGGACGGCGATTTCGCCCTCGTACACGCCCGGTTCAGCCTCCTCGGGCACCTCCACGCCGAACCACAGCGCGCCCGCCCGCCCCGCGTCGAGACCGACGGGCCGCTCGAAGGCCCGGCCCCGCGCGTCGATGCCGCCCGTGCTGAGGCACCGCACGGCGAAGGGCAGCCCGCGGATCTCGGCGCGTACGTCCGTCAGGTCCCCGAGTGCGTACACGCCGACCTGCAGCGCGTGGAACTCGCCCCGGTCGGCCGTGGCCGTGTGCGGTGTGAACGGGGTGGCCCGTGCCCAGCGCGCGGGCAGCCGGTGGTAGCGGCCGAGCGGATGTGCCCTGTCCTCGCCGAAGAGGAGGAACTGCTCGGCGGCATGGGCCCGTTGGAGCCGATCGCGCTCGTCCGCCGTCGCCGCGAAGCCCAGCGGTGCGAACGAGTCGACCGCGCTCGCCGCCTCGTATCCGAAGGCCTCGGCGCGCGGCAGCTTCTCCCACCCGGCGGCGTCGTGCAGGCCGCAGCGGTGGACCCAGCCGGGGTCGGCGGTCCTGGTCGGCCTGCGGTAGTCGGCCTGCGGGTAGTAGGGCTTGCCCGTGTGCGCGTACGGGAGATAGTGCACGGCGTAGGTGCCGGGGCCGTCCACCGGCTCGAAGGCGATGCGCCCCGCCTCGTCCGTCACCTCCAGGGCCACCGTGTTGCGCACGCGCTCTCCGGAGGGGCCCACGACGATCACGTCGACGGACGCCGGGTCCGGATCCTGGCGCCGCCACGGAAGTTCGGCCGCGACGGCGGGCGCCGCGGTGTCGGAGGCGTCGGCGCGCACGAGCAGCCGGTGGTTGCCGTAGACGTCGCTGTCCCAGGAGCCGATCCCGCATGCCAGCTCCGGATGACCAGTCTCACCCATCTGTGCTCCCCCAAGGGCGCTGTTTATTAGGTAAGTTTCTCAATCTCTCCGGGGTCACACTGGAGATCAACCGATCGCGATGTCAAGGGGGACGCCTTGAATCGGGGAGCCCAGGCGGGGGAGTCCATGAAGCAGTCGGGGGAATCCATGAAGGGGGAACCCATGAGTGGAGACCCGTCGCTGCTGCGCCGCCTGAACGCGGCCGCCGCCCTGCGCGTGCTGCGTGAGCGCGACGAGATCACCGTGCCCGAACTCGCCGCGCTGATCGGCGTCTCGCGGCCCACGGCGCAGGACCTCACGGCCCAGCTGCTTCGCGAGGGCCGCCTGGTGGAGCTGACGCCCGGCAGCGGCAGCGTGGGCAGGCCGGCCCGCAGGTTCCGCTTCCGTGCCGAGGCCGCCCATGTGCTCGGCGTCGACATCGGCGCGCACAAGATCCTGGTGCACGCGGCCGATCTGCTCGGCCGCACCGTGGCCACCCAGCGCGTCGCCGTCACGCCCGAACTGCCGGGGCCCCGGCGCCTGGACGCCGTCCGTGAGGCGATCGCGGGCTGTCTGGCCCAGCCGGCGGCGGCAGGCGTGCGCCCGCTGGCCACCGGCGTCGGCACCAGCGGCATGGTGGACGCGCGGGGCCGGGTGGTGGAGAGCGACTCGCTGCCGGACTGGACGGGCCGCGACCTGACCCGCGAGCTCGCCGACGACACCCACGGCCCGGTCGTCGTGGGCAACGACATCCAGCTCGCGACCCTCGCCGAGTGCACCGGGGGAGTGTCCGTCGGCGCCCGTGACTGCGTGTACCTGTATGTCGGCAACCGCCTCGGCATCGGCCTGTGGCTGCGCGGCGAGCTGCACCGCGGACACCACGGCGCGGCGGGCGAGATGGTCGCAGAGGACGGCTGGGGGAACTGCTACCAGCGGCTTCTCGACTGGTTCGCGGGCCACGAGGGCGCGGACCGGCCCACCCGCGAGAACGCGGCACGGGCGGTGGTGACCGCCGCGGCGGCCGGTGACGGCGGCGCCCGCTACACGCTGCGCGCGTTCGCCGAGGCGCTCGCCGACAGCCTGGCCCGCCATGTCGCCGTACTCGACCCGCAGTCCGTGGTGCTCGGCGGCGGCATCTCCCGCGCGGGCGCCCTGCTCAGCGAGCCGTTCGCGGAACGGCTCGCCGGGCTCAGCCCCTATGCGCCGACGGTGCAAACTTCCGTACTCGGCGAGGAATCGACCGCAATCGGGGCAGCCCGTCTCGCACTGGAACACATCGATCACGCCGCGCGGAAAAGTCCAACTCTCCAGGACTGACAGGTGGTTGACGGACGGGAGCCGCGCTTCGATGATGTGGCTCTCATTCGGCAAGTTGGCTTCCTAATTAGCCGGATGCCGACTTCCCTATTCCGTCGTGCCGTCAGGCCAGGGAGTACGTGTGACATCCCAAGGAACGCTGCGCAGGCCCAAGGCCGCGTCGCCACCACCCGCGTCAGCCGCGACATCAAAGGGCCCGCAGCGCCACCGCCGCGTCCCGCTCCGCGTCCGATTGCGGAACAACTGGGTGATGCTCGCCCTGATGGCCCCGGGCCTGCTCTTCTTCCTGGTCTTCTTCTACGTGCCGATGCTCGGCAACATCGTCGCCTTCCAGGACTACCAGCCCTTCATCGGCTTCAAGGAAAGCCCGCTGGTCGGCCTCGCCAACTTCCAGGAGCTCTTTGCCGACCCCGCGTTCTGGGAGGCCGTGCGCAACACCCTGGCCTTCGCCGCGCTCCAGCTGATCTTCTTCTTCCCGGCCCCGCTGGCCCTCGCCCTGCTGATCAACAGCCTGGTCAGCCCGCGCATCAAGAAGTTCGTGCAGAGCGTCGTCTATCTGCCGCACTTCATCTCCTGGGTGCTCGTCGTCGCGCTCTTCCAGCAAGTACTCGGCGGCGCGGGCCTGTTGAGCAACTACCTGCGCGACCACGGCATGTCGGCCCTGGAGGTGATGACCGACCCCGGCACCTTCCCCCTCCTGATCACCGGGCAGGTGATCTGGAAGGACATCGGCTGGGGCATGATCATTTACCTGGCGGCGCTCGCGAGCGTCGACCAGTCCCTGTACGAGTCGGCGGCCGTCGACGGCGCCGGACGCTGGCGCCGCATGTGGCACGTGACCCTGCCCGCGGTGCGCGGCGTCACGATCATGCTGCTCGTGCTCCGCCTCGGCGACGTACTGTCCGTCGGCTTCGAGCAGTTCCTGCTCCAGCGCGACGCGGTCGGCGCACGCGCGGCGGAAGTCCTCGACACGTACATCTACTACCACGGCGTCGTCTACGGCGACTGGGGCGTCGGCGCCGCCGCCGGCCTGGTCAAGGGCGTCGTCGGAGCCCTGATGATCTACGGCGCCAACAAGGTCGCCCACGCCTTCGGAGAGCACGGGGTGTACAGCAAATGAGCAGCTTCGGATCCCCCCTGCGCACCCGCGCCGCCCGCGAGGAGCGGCCCGCCTGGGAAGAACCGCCGACGAAGATCGGCTCGACCGCCAAGGCCGTCGTCATCACCGTCATCTGCGCCGTGATGATCCTGCCGTTCGTCACGGTCCTCTCCACCAGCCTGGCCTCCCGCAAGGAGATAACCGAGGCGGGCGGCTTCGTCCTCTTCCCCACGGAGCCGACCCTCGACGCGTACCGCACGATCCTCTCCGGAGGCATCGTCTCGCGCGCCGTCGTCGTCAGCGTCCTGATCACCCTGGTCGGCACGGCACTCTCGCTCCTGACGACGATCGCCCTCGCCTACGCCCTCAGCAAGCGCGGCGTCCCCGGCAGCAAGCCGATCCTCCTGATGGTCCTGTTCACGCTGCTCTTCGTGCCCGGCATGGTCCCGATGTACGTGGTGGTCAAGGAGCTCGGACTCCTGGACTCCTACTGGTCGTTGATCCTCCCCGTCATGATCAACGCCTTCAATCTGGTCGTCCTGCGGGCGTTCTTCATGAACATCCCCGAGGAGCTCTACCAGGCGGCGCGGATCGACGGCGCCGGCGACTGGCGGATCCTGACCCGTATCGTGCTCCCGCTCTCCAAGGGCGTCGTCGCCGTCGTCGGCCTCTTCTACGCGGTGACGTACTGGAACGCCTTCTTCAACGCGATGCTCTACCTCAACGACTCGGGCAAGTGGCCCATCCAACTGGTCCTGCGCACCTACGTGGTGCAGGGCAAGTCCATAACGGGCGACCAGTTGGGCGTCACGAACATGCCTCCCCAGCAATCGATCTCCATGGCGGTCGTCATGATCGCGCTCATCCCGATCCTGCTGCTCTTCCCGTTCCTGCAGAAGTACTTCACCAAGGGCGTGCTCACCGGCGCCATCAAGGGCTGAACCTCCCCGCCCCCTTCCAGACCCTGACACCCTTCGCGGAGATTCCCATGACCGGCATGTCCCGACGCACCTTCCTCAGCCTCTCCACCGCCGTCGCCGCGGGAGCGGCCGCCACCTCGCTGACGGGCTGCGGCTCGTCGACGAAGAAGACGGGCGAGGCGGCATCGTCGAAGGTGAAGCTGCCTTCGTACGTTCCCTTCGCCGGGATCAGTCCCGACCTGGCGCCGAACGCGAAGGGGCTCTCGGCGGGGTTCCTCTCGTACCCCAAGGACCTGGTGCAGAGCGTCGCCAAGACCCCGGGCGACGGCTCGAAGATCACGATGCTCACGGAGATCTGGACGCAGCCGCCGACCCCCAAGGACTCCAACGCGTACTGGAAGAAGCTGGACAAGGAACTCGGCGTCGACCTGACCGCGATCCTGGGCACCGACCCCGGCTACGAGGAGAAGTTCTCCGCGGTCGTCGCGGGCGGCGACCTGCCCGACCTGCTGTGGATTCCGCCCAACCAGGGCATCCAGCACATCGCCGAGCTGCTTGAAGCCAAGTGCGCCGACATCACCGAGTACGTCTCGGGCGACGCGGTGAAGAGATATCCGAACCTCGCCGCGATGACGCCCGCGCACTGGAAGACGGCCGTCGTGAACGGCAAGATCTGGGGCGCGCCCGTCCCGTACCCCGCGTTCGGCCAGGTCTTCGGCGGCAATCCCAAGGTCTGGGCGAAGGCGGACGGCATCCAGGCGAGCAGCCCCGAGGAGTTCCTCGCCAAGTGCAAGGAGGTCACCGGCGACAAGGTCTGGGCCCTCGAGCCGATCTACGTCAACACCGCCAGCGTGATGAGCCAGTGCTTCGGCGCCCCCAACAAGTGGCGGCAGAACAAGGACGGTTCGCTCACCTGGTTCCAGGACACCGACGAGTACCTGGAAGCCCTCAACTTCGTCCTGAAGCTGAAGAAGGCCGGGGTCTTCTACCCGGGCAACCCCAAGATGGCCGACGCGTACACCAAGATGGCGCAGGGCTCGATCGGCGCCTGCGTTTTCGCGAACCCCTTCAACGCCCGCAAGGAAATCCGCGTCCAGGACCCGGAGCTTGCCGCCGAGATCCTGATCCCCTTCGCCGCGGGCGGCCGGAAACCCAACCACCACTACCACCTGGGCACCATCGGCTACACCGCCGTCAAGAAGGGCGACGAGAAGCGGGTGCGCATGCTGCTCGACGTCCTGAACTACCTGGCGGCGCCGTTCGGCAGCAAGGAGCGCGAGTTCCTCGAATACGGCACCGAGGGCGAGGACTTCACGTACGACAAGAACGGCTTCCCCACCCGCACCAAGCAGGGCAAGCAGCAGGTCGAGGGCCTCTTCAGCGGACTGCAGACGTCGACGACCTCGCCCTTCGCGATCATCGCGTCGAGCTTCCCCGGCGACGAGCGCGCCCAGGACGTCAAGGACGTGTACGCCGCCGAGAAGAAGCTCCTTGCGACCGCCATCCAGAACCCGGTGGTCGGCCACTACTCCGACGCGTACACCCAGCACTACGGCCGCATGCAGACCGAGGCGGGGGACCTCGTCAACGACATCGTCAGCGGCCGCAAGAAGCTGAGCGAGTGGAAGCCGTTCTGGGCGGAGTGGAAGAACAAGGGCCTGGACCAGATGGCAAAGGAGTTCGCCCTCTCGATCGAGAAGAGCGCCTGATCCGCTAGCGCGTCTTGTCGCGTACGTCGGCCTTGGCGAGCTCCGACTTCCGGTACGAGTACCCGAAGTAGACGACGAGGCCGACGGCGAACCACACGGCGAACCGCACCCAGGTCTGCCACTGCAGGAACGTGATCAGCCAGATGGAGAAGACGACCCCGATCGCAGGCACCACCGGCATTCCGGGGCAGCGGAACGTCCGCGGCAGATCGGGCTGCCGGTAGCGCAGCACGATCACCGCGATGCACACCACGACGAACGCGAGCAGGATGCCGATGTTCGTCAGCTCGGCCGCCTCGCCGATCGGCAGGAACCCGGCGATGGCGGCCGACGCGAACCCGACGATCCAGGTCACGCGCGTCGGCACATGGCGGGTCTTGTGCGTCTTGGCGAACCACTTCGGCAGCAGCCCGTCGCGCGACATGCTGAACCACACGCGGGTCACGCCGAGCATGAACGTGAACATCACGGTGAGGATGCCGATGATCGCGCCGACCGCGATGACATCGGCGAGACCGCCGAGCCCCACGGACTTGAAGGCGGTGGAGAACCCGCTCTCCGGGTCGATGTCCGTATAGCTCTGCATGCCCGTGAGGACCAGGCACGCAAGGACGTACAACACCATCGAGACGGCGAGGGAGTAGAGGATCGCCTTCGGCATGTGGCGCTGGGCGTCCTTGGACTCCTCGGCGGCGGTGCTCATCGCGTCGTACCCGAAGACCGCGAAGAAGACAGTCGCCGCACCGGTGAACGCCCCGCTGACCCCGAAGGGGAAGAACGGGCTGTAGTTGTCGGTGTTGATGTGGAAGAACCCGACCGCGATCACCACGATCACGACGATGACCTTCAGGATCACGACGACCATCTCGAACCGCGCCGCGTTCTTGATGCCAAGGGTCAGCAGATACGCGATGAGCAGGCAGAGCACCGCAGCGAACAGGTCGACCTGGTGCCCGTCGCCCGTCCCCGGCGCGCCCAGCATCCAGGTGGGGAGCTCGGCGCCCATGTCGTTGAGCAGGAAGGTGAAGTAGCCGGAGATGCCGATCGCGACCACCGCCACGATCGCCGTGTACTCCAGGAGCAGGTCCCAGCCGATGAACCAGCCCGCGAGTTCGCCGAGCACCACATAGCCGTACGTGTACGCCGATCCGGCCTTCGGGATGAGGCCCGCGAACTCGGCGTACGAGAAGGCCGCGGCCGCGCTCGCGACACCGGCGATGAGGAAGGAGATCAGGACGGCGGGTCCGGCCGTGCCGTTGGCCACCGTCCCGGCGAGGGTGAAGATCCCCGCGCCGATGATGCCGCCGATGCCGATCGCCGTGAGCTGCCACAGACCGAGCGACCGGGAGAGGCCGCCGGCCGCTCCCGACTCGGTCTCTTCGATGTGTTCGATGGGCTTGCGGCGCAGTACGCCCTGCCCCATACGGAGTCCCGCCATGAGCTCCACCTCTTCGCAGACGGCCATGAGCTGACGGCGGATCATGATGGCGCAGGCGGGCTCGCGGCGACAGACACCACACCCCTCACATATGTGAGGGTTCAGCACTCTGGCGGGTGACGGCTACGACACGACGGCTATGACACGACGGCTACGGCACCACGGTGACGGGCCAGCGGCCCGCCTTGACCAGGCGTACCGCGACCGATCCGACGATCCGGTGCCCGGCCTGCTCGGAGGCCCCGACGACCACCGCGTCGGCCTTGAGGTCGTCCGCGGCCTTGACCAGACCGCTGTAGGGGTCGCCGCGGAAGGTGTGGAACTCCCAGCGCACGTCGAATATCCCCTTCACCCGCTCGGTCGCCGCCCGGATCTCGGCGATCAGACCCTCGGCGATCTCGTCCGTCGTCTCGGCGACGGGGGCGCCGAGCGCGGCACCGGCGGCCATCACCGGCTGGACGTAGACGACGGCGAGCAGCGCACGCTGCCGTCGGGCGAGCCCTCCGGCGTAGGCGGCGGCCCGGAGCGAGGAGTCCGAGCCGTCGACCCCGACGACGATCACCTTCGGGCCGTCGGTACCGCGTTCGAACTGGTGGGAGTGGTCTTCGGTCACAGCGCAGAGGTTACCCACCCGGCCCTGGAGCCGTCGCCGCTGGTCGGATCGGGTGCATTCGCGGCCCGCCGTGGTGTTGCTGGTCCGCGCGGGACGTCCGCCATGCGACGGATTAGTCATGAAAAAGCATCAAATGACTCCAGGGCGCCGCGCATTGTTGCGCGGCGCCGCTGTCTTCGGTCTTGCCGCCACCGCGGGCTGTGTGGGCACGGAACGGCCCGGCACGCCAGGACCCAAGCCCACCGGCGGGGCGGCGGCCGGTGGACCACCGGCCGCGCGCGCCCTCAAGCCGTCCGCGTACCGCCTCCAGCCGATGGCCGGCTATGGCCCGCCGCACGTCGCCCGCGCCCTGCCGCGCGTACGCCGTGCCCCAATCCTGCGCATGGACGGGCAGGACCGCAGCATGGTGCTGACCTTCGACGACGGACCCGACCCCCGCTACACCCCGGGCATCCTGCGCACCCTGCGCCGGTACGACGTCCGCGCCATGTTCTTCGTGTGCGGGGAGAGGGCCGTCGACAACAAGGACCTGCTGCGCGAGATGGCCGATGAAGGGCATCTGATCGGCAATCACACCTGGTCCCATCCGCTCCTGCTGAAGGTGAACAGGAGCGCGATGCGCGAGGAGATCGAGCGCACCTGCGAGGTCGTCGACGACGCCGTCGGCGAACCCCCGGCCTGGTTCCGCGCCCCCTACGGAGCCTGGAACCGCAACGCCTTCCAGCTCGGCGCCGACCTGGGCATGGAGCCGCTCGCCTGGACCGTCGACACCCTGGACTGGACCGAGCCGGGCACCGCCACGATCATCCGGCGCGTGCGCAACGGCGCGGCTCCCGGGGTCGTGGTGCTCTCGCACGACGCGGGCGGCGACCGCTCCCAGAGCGTCGACGCCCTGCGGACGTACCTTCCGGAACTCATCGAATCGGGCTACCGCATTACGGTGCCGAGCCGCCATTCGATGTAGGTCTGAGCAGGTCGGGCTTTCGCCTGCCCTGTGCCGCGTGCTTTCGGCGAGATCGCCGTCAGCCCCGCACATCCACAAGGCGGGCGAAAACGACGACGTTCCCGTCGTATCCGGCCTGCTTGGAGAAACCGCCGCCACAGGTGATGACCCGGATTTCCGGGGTTCCCTTGTCGCCGTATACGCGATCTCCCGGGAAATTGTTCTTCTCGAACACTTCGATGCCGTAGATCTCGAAGACCGCGGTCTTGCGGTCCCTGCGCAGGACCTCGATGCGATTTCCCTTCCTCAGCGAACCGAGGCCGTAGAAGATGGCGGGCCCCTGCTGATTGTCGACATGGCCGACGAGCACGGACGTGCCCTTCTCGCCCGGCGACACCGCCCCGGTGAACCAGCCGGCCAGGTTCGGGTCCTCCGGCGGCGGCGCGTCCACCCAGCCCTCCATGTCGAGCCCTACGGGCAGGACCGGCGCATCCACCCGGATCCCCTTGATCTGGACCCGGTCGGCGGGCGAGAACGTCAGCGGTGCGACGTCCTTCCTGGCCGCATCGGGCGCCTGGTCCGCCGCGGCCGCCGACGCGGGCTGTGGCGGACCCACGTCGAATTCCCCTGAGCCATTCCGGATCAGCGCGAGGCCGGTCAGCAGAACAAGCGCCATCACGCCCCAGGGCGCGCGCTTCCTCTGCCTTTCCTCCTCTTCGGCCGGCTGGGACGAAAGCATTCTCTGATCCCCTCTCAACGCGGCTTTCGAACCGCGTCCGTTGCGCGTACGAGAACGCTAAGCGCGGCGCGCGCGGTCAGCGACAGAGCAGGAGCGAACGGGTGGCGGCCATACCGGGCGTGCGCCATCCGAGTCGCCCCGGAAAGTTATTTTCTGACGGTCCGTGACCTGCGGCAATATCGGCTTGTGCCTTCGCCCTTCGGCGTGTCGCCTCACCAGTACGGCCGATTCCCGAAATGCGGCTCTGTGCAAGGCATCTGAGGGTCTGTCTGGGAGGCGCTCTCGCCGATCGACCGGGGACGGTTTCCCCGGGGCGTCTTCCGCGGAGGATTCACATGCGTACTTCCCGTATGCGCGCCACCCGTGCTCTGGCGGTCGCCGTCACCGCGGGGGCGGTCGTGGGGCTCGCCGCCCCGACGGCCGCCGCCTGGGACAACCCGTCCAACATCGTCGCCATGCCGAGCGTCATCCCGAGAGGCGGGCAGCTGACGGTCACGGTCGACAACTGCCCGTCCGGCGGTCACATCGAGTCGCCCGCCTTCCCGAGGACGCCCATCAAGCCGATGCCGGGCGGCGGCGGCCACACGGCGACAGGTACCGCGACCATCCACCAACACGCCAACCCGGGCGCGTACGACATCAAGGCCGTATGCGGCGGCAGGGAACTCACCCGCCCGTCCGCCTTCACCGTCATCCACGGCGGTGTCCGCGGTGGCCTCGGCGGCAGCTCCAGCGAGGGGGCGACCACCACCGACATGGCGATCGGCGGGGGCCTCGTGGCGGCCGCCGTGATCGGCGGCGGTGTGTTCTGGATGCGGCGCCGTTCGGAGAACGCGGGGCGCGGCATCTGAGGGCACGTTCCTCTGCGGTTCAGTCCGCCTTCCTGACCGGCGCGTCCCCCTTCCGCGCCGGTCAGGCGCACGCCGCCGCCCGGCAGCCCGTGCGGCGGGCGGGTCAGGAGTTGTCGTCGCCGGTACGGCGGCGCGTCCAGTAGTACGCGGTGCCGAGCGTGCCCACGATCAGGGCGCCGCCCAGAGCGATCTCGTGCAGATCGAGACCGCCGAAGCTGCCGCCGACGCCGGCCTTCACGCCCCGGTGGGCAGGCGTGGTGGGGTGCATGGTCGGGTGGTGCGTGGGACGGCCCGTGGCAATGGTGAGATCCGTCGTCCCCTTCTCGCCCTTGCAGTCGAAGGTCACCTCGTACATCGCGCCGGGTTTGGCGTCCGGGAAGACCTGGGCGTTGACGGACTGCTGCCCATGGGAGATATGGGCGTCGTCGAAGACCCCGGAGGTGACCGTCGTGTCGCCCTGGCAGCCGTCCACGCTGAGCGTGACCTGGCCGCCCGCGGCGATCGTCGACGGGGTGACGCGGAAGCCGAACGACGTGATGTTGTTCTTCGTGTCGCCGTCGTCCGCGACGGCCGCGGTGGGGGCGGTGAGGGTCAGGGCGGTGGCGGCGAGCAGAGTGGCCGAGGCAACGCGTATCGCGCGCATGATGATTCCTCCGGGTCCCCGAGGAGCAGCCGCGGACCTTCTTCCGCTTGCGCCTGAAATGCACCTCGATGCCCGAAACGCTAGGTAGGGACCTGGGCGGCCGCGATCGCTGTCGCGCGAACGGGGCAACCGCGTGGGCCGGACAGGGGAACGGGCCGGGGTGTCGCGGCCTCGATGACGGGATATCAGGGCGTCGGCGGTGTAGCGGCCCACACATGCGGCCCGCCGCCGCGCCACTCCACCAGATGCGGGTCGTCAAGCGCCATGTCGGCGTCGCCGAGTCCCGTACGGCGCAGGAACTCCACCAGGTCCCGGTCGTCGTGGGCGACACCGACGGTCCGCCCCCGCACGGTGACCCGCCGTCCGCCGTCGGAAGCGGGCGGGTGAACGACGATGGGTGTCTGCCAGGCTGCCATGCCACCAGAGTGCGCCGCGCGGGGCCGCGGCGCAGCCCAGTTTGCGGACCTGCGGGGGCGGCCGGTGCCGGTGCGGCGGCCGAACACACCTCGAGGCCTGCGCGGCGCACGGCCGTGGTCGCGGTCCGGAGTCCTAGGCTACGGACGATGATGATCGAGACTGTGGTGTTGGGCGTGGGGGAGACCCTCACGAAAGATGACCGCTACTGGGCGTCCTGGGCGGACTGGCTCGGCGTGCCACGGCACACCGTCTCCGCGCTCGTGGGAAGCGTGGTCACACGGGGGCAGGACGCCACCGACGCGCTGCGCCTGCTCAGTCCGGACATGGACGTCGCCGCCGCGTACCACGCCCGCGAGGTCGCGGGGCGCGGCGAGCATCTGAGCGAGACCGACCTCTATCCCGACGTGCGCCCCGCGCTCGGCGGGCTGCGCAAGCAGGGGATCCGCGTCGTCATCGCCGGGAACCAGAGCCCGCGCGCGGGCGAACTGCTGCGTGACCTGGATCTGCCCGCCGACCTCGTCGTCACGTCGGAGGAGTGGGGCGTGGCGAAGCCCGATCCGTCGTTCTTCGCCCGGGTCGCCGAGGTCGCGCAGGCCGCGCCGGAGCGGACCGTGTACGTCGGTGACCACCCCGCACACGACATCTACCCGGCGAAGGCGGCGGGCCTGCGCGCGGCGCACATCCGGCGCGGGCCCTGGGGCCACTGGTGGGCCGACGACCCGACCGTCGTCCAGAGCGCGGACTGGCGGATCGACAACCTCACCCAGCTGGCATCGGTCGTCGTCGGCTGACTCACCCCCCTAGGTTGTCGAAGAGTGCCCGGAACGGATCCGCGCTGGCCGAGATGCCGCGGCTGTAAGGCGCGTCGAAGTCCCAGATCAGGAAGAGCAGGAAGGCGAACAGGGCCGAGAAGAGCCCGGCCAGGATCAGTTCGCGCGGGGTGCGGCGGATCTGCAGGGCGAAGACCATGCCGATGGTGACCAGGCCGCCGGCGATCAGGCCGAACCACACCACGCCGGGCATGGTGGCCCCCGCGCTGTCGCCTCGGGCGCTGCGGGCGTCGTCGGCGGCGGCGACCTGGTCGACCAGCGGCTGATAGGCCTGCGCCTCGAAGTCGGACTTGGGCACGTAGTCCGTCACGTCGTGGCGGACCCGGGTGAGCAACTCCTGTCCCCGGTCGGTGAGTTCGGCGTTCTCGGCCATGCTGTCCCACTCCGTGTTCACCACGTAGCTGACATACGCGTGGACGTCGGTGCGGATGCGGTCACGGACCTCCTCCGGGTAGACCCGGGCCCGTTCGGAGACCTCGTGCAGGGCCTGGGCCTCGGCGTGGACGTGGTCCTCGGCGACGCTGCGGGCCTCCCAGACCCCGGCGATGGCCAGACCGAGGACGATCGCGTACACCACGCCGATCATCATCGTCATGTACTCGATGACGTCCGGCGTCTCCGACGCGTCGTAATCCGGACTCGTTCTGCGGTGCCGCAGGAAGGCGATGACGAGGACGACGCCGCATGCGGCGAGCATCGCGAGGGTGAGAACAAGCCATTCCGACATGGGACCTCCGGCGGTTCAGCGCGGCCGCAGCGCGGCGGCGGCGAGCACCGCGGGCGCGGTGACGAGCAGGGTGAGCGAGACCAGGGACGGGCCGCTGCGGGGCGGCGTCTTGCGTGGCGCTGTGCGGTACGAGGGGTAACTCACCGGCGCCGGCGCGAGTTTGGGGCGGACGGCCGGCACGGGCTTTGGCGTCGGCTTCGGAGCGGGCTCGGGAGCGGCCGAAGGCGGCGGAGGGGGCGGGGGCGGTGGAGACGGCGGCTCCGGTGCCGGGGGTTCGATCCGTGGCGGGGGAGCCGGGGCGGGCGGCGGCGGTGGAGGGGGCGGAGGCGGCGGTTTCGGGCGGCGCGTGGGACCGGCACTGCACACCACCCCGTCACCCGAGACGGCCACCGCGCCGCCCCCCGAACCGCTGCCGCCCTGATCGACCGATGCATAGGCGCAGTCGGCGAAGGGAACGGCCACGGCGGTGGCCGGCGAACCGATTAACCAGGCCAGCACCAGCAGCGCCAGCGCTCGCGTGACCAGGGCGGATGCGCCCCTTGATGATCCAAGCACGTCAGAGATCATGGGCGCCGTTTCCCGCAGGAACGCCGGTCCGCCCCGATGATGACCCGAAGGTGGGTGCCCATGATCGCGGGATTGACGCCGACAGCTCCAGCGGCCCCCCG
Organism: Streptomyces sp. NBC_01381; assembly: GCF_026340305.1. Taxonomy (NCBI): domain Bacteria; kingdom Bacillati; phylum Actinomycetota; class Actinomycetes; order Kitasatosporales; family Streptomycetaceae; genus Streptomyces; species Streptomyces sp. NBC_01381. The sequence continues at coordinate 3,309,661 of NZ_JAPEPI010000002.1, forward strand.
CGTACCCGCCCCCTCACAAAAATTATTGGAACCCCGTTGAACGCATCAGCCGCTCCCGCCCGTACCTAGGGCCATGCGTGACCCACTCGGGTGGCGCGAACAGCTAAGCGGACAGCGGGAGTCAACATGCTGCATCTATCTGGGGGTTCCCCCCGGGCCTGGCGGAGCGCCTCGCTCGTAGCGACAGCTGCGGCGATGCTGGCGCTGACGACGGCGTGCGGTCAGGAGAAGGGGGACCAGTCGCCCAACGGACAGAACGTGGGCAACCAGGCCCCGGCCGACGCCGGTTACGGTGCCGGCGACGGGTACGGCGCGGACTCGGGGGACGCGCAAGAGGGAGCGGAGGCCAAGTCGGCGGGCCAACTCGCCGTCTGGGACAGCAAGAAGCTCGGCAAGGTCGTCACCGACAGCGAGGGCCTGACGCTCTATCGCTTCGACAAGGACACCGCCCAGCCGCCCAAGTCGAACTGCGAGGGCGCCTGCGCCACGACCTGGCCCGTCGTGTCGGCCAAGGGCGCGGTCGCCCCGCCCGGCGTCGACGAGTCCCTGATGGGCGAGGTCACCCGGTCCGACGGCAGCAAGCAGCTGACCATCGACGGCTGGCCGATGTACCGGTACGCCAAGGACAAGAAGGCCGGCGACGCCAAGGGCCAAGGCGTGGGCGGCACTTGGTACGCCGCCGCCCCCGACGGCAAGAAGGCGGCGGCCGCCGAGGAGGAGGAGGCGCCGCCGGCCGAGACCGAACCCGTGGACCCGGCAGGTCTTTCCACCAGGAACGATCCGAAGCTCGGCGAGATCGTCGTCGACAAGAACGGCATGACGGTCTATCGCTTCACGAAGGACTCCGCCTGGCCGATGAAGTCCGCCTGCACGGGCGCGTGCCTGGAGAAGTGGCCGGTGGTGCCGCCGGTCGAGAAGAACGACACCAAGGGAATCCTCAAGAAGGGCTTCGTCGTCTTCGACCGGCCCGACGGACAGCAGCAGCAGACCATCGACTGCTGGCCGATGTACACCTTCGCCGGTGACAAGAAGCCGGGTGACACCAACGGCCAGGGTGTGGGCGGGACTTGGTACGCGGCGGGGCCGGACGGAAAGCCAGTCGGCGCGCCGAAGTAGGCCGAACTTCGGCCGAGAAAGGGCGAACTTCGGCCAAGAAAGGGGGACAGCAAGAAGGAGTGCGCGTACGGTCGACCGGTCCGTTCCATTCCCGCCAGGGAGGGTGGAACGGACCGGTTCTTTGGGTTGATATTCGGCACATGCCGCAGGCAGTGACCGAGAACGGACGACCAATTTCCGTTTTGACTCGCTCCCTTGGCGGACGATCAGTAGCCTCACCTTCGAACACCGGCTCGCCTCGCCTACGCCTTGGAGTCCTGATGGAGCGTCCCGCCTGGGCCCCGCAGGGCATCGACATCACGATGCCCAGCGTGTCCCGCATCTACGACTACTACCTTGGCGGTTCGCACAATTTCGAGGTCGACCGGGACGCGGCCCGCAGGGCCATGGAGTTCATGCCGGGCCTGCCCAAGATCATGCAGGCGAATCGTGCCTTCATGCGGCGAGCTGTGCGCTTCGCCGTGGACGAGGGCATCAGCCAGTTCCTGGACATCGGCTCCGGGATCCCCACGTTCGGCAATGTCCACGAGGTCGCACAGCAGGCCGACCCGGACGCCCGCGTGGTGTACGTCGATCACGACCCGGTGGCCGTCGCGCACAGCCGGGCCGTGCTCGAAGGCAACGACAGGGCGGGGATCGTCGCCGCGGATCTGCGCAAACCACGGGACATTCTGGGCAGTTCGGAGGTGAAGGGACTCCTTGACCTCGAGCGTCCGGTGGCCCTTCTTCTCGTCGCCGTCCTGCACTTCGTGGAGGACGCGTACGATCCCTACACAGCGGTCGCCGAACTGCGGGACGCACTCGCGCCCGGCAGCGTGGTCGTCCTCACGCACGCCTCGTACGAAGGGATGCCGATCCCCGCCGAGCAGGCCGGTCAGACCGTCGGCGTGTACAAGGACATCCGCAATCCACTGATCATGCGCTCGCGCGAAGAGATCGCGCGGTTCTTCGAGGGATACGACATGGTGGAACCCGGCCTCGTGCCGATGCCGCACTGGCGGCCCGACACCTCGCCCGAGGAGGAGGATCCGTACGCCTTCTCCGGGTTCGCCGGCGTGGGGCGCAGGGCATGAGCGGGGAAGCGGACGGTCCCGAGGACAGAGTGCGCAGGTTCGCGACGATCTGGAGCCGGGCGATCTTCCCGGTGACCGCCACGTCGCTGACCCGGCCCGAGTTCGAGCTCCAACTGGTGCCGCTGGCCCGGCGGTTGCGTGACGCGCTCCTTGAGCGGGTCTTCGACTCCGGCGAGGGACAGGCGGTCGGCGCCGCGCTGATCGGCACGCACTGCACCGATCCGGAGGCGCTGAGCCGCACCCTGGACTGCGTGGACGCATACCTGGTCCTGTACTGCGGCGAGGAAGGCCGGCAGGAGGATCTGCGAGCCCGCTCCGCGCGGCTCCAGCACGCCGTCGCCGCGGGGTTCGCCGCGGCGCTGCGCGAGCGCACCCTCTCCGAGCAGGAGGCGATATCGCGGGCCGCCCTGAACGCCCGCAGCGTCGTCGCCGAGGCCCTGCACGCGAGCGAGGCCCGCTTCCGCGCGGTGTTCCACGGCGCCGCGATCGGCATCGGCATCGCCGACCTCTCGGGCACGGTCCTGGAGGTGAACGACGCCCTGATCCGGATGTTCGGCGGCCTGGAGAACCAGCTGCGCGGACGCAACGTGGCGGAGTGGACGCACCCCGACGACTCCCCGCACGTATGGAAGCTCTATGACGAGCTGGTGCGCGGTGAGCGCGAGCACTACCGGGTCGAGAAGGCCTTCTACCGGCCCGACGGCACGGTCCTGTGGACCAATCTGACCGTCTCGCTGCTGCGGGACGCGGACGGAGTGCCGCAGTACCAGCTGGCGTTGATGGAGGACACCACCGAGCGCCGGCTGCTCAATCTGCGCCTGCGCTACGAGGCGACGCACGACGCGCTCACCGGCCTGCCGAACCGGACGCTGTTCTTCGAACGCCTGGAGAAGGCCCTTGCCGCGGGCGACGGCGCCCGCTTCGGGCTCTGCTATCTCGACCTCGACGGCTTCAAGACCGTCAACGACAGCCTGGGCCACGCGGCGGGCGACCGGCTCCTGGTGGAGGTCGCCGACCGGCTGCAGTCCTGCGCCACCGCGCCCGGCGAGATGGTCGCGCGGCTCGGCGGCGACGAGTTCGTGGCGCTGACCACGGGCCGCGACACGGAGGCCGAGGTCGACGAGCTCGCCGGGCGCATCATGCACGCGCTGTCCACGCCGATCCGCGTCGAGGGCCGCGAGCTGACCGTGCGCGGCAGCATCGGCATCGTGGAGGGCCCGGCGGGCGAGCGGGGCGCCGCGGAGGTGCTGCGCAGCGCGGACATCACGATGTACCGCGCCAAGTCGGCGGGCGGCAACCGCTTCGAGCTCGCCGACCCGGAGGCCGACGCCCGCGCGATCACCCGGCACGGCCTGACCACCGCGCTGCCCGCGGCCCTGGAGCGGGGCGAGTTCTTCATCGAGTACCAGCCGCTGGTCCACCTCGGCGACGGCAGCGTGCGCGGCGCCGAGGCGCTTGTGCGGTGGCTGCACCCGCAGCACGGCGTCATCGGCCCGGACCGGTTCATCCCGCTCGCCGAGCACACCGGACTGATCGTGCCGCTCGGCCGCTGGGTCCTGGAGGAGTCGGTCCGCCAGGCCCGCACCTGGGAGGCGCGGCACACCGACGCCGGGCCGCTGCGCGTCAACGTGAACCTGTCGCCCATGCAGCTGACCCACCCCGGTCTGGTCTCGGACACGGTGGAGATCCTGGAGCGCGCCGGGCTCGAACCGGGCGCGCTGTGCCTGGAGGTCACCGAGTCCGCGCTGATCGGCGCCGACGACGACCTGCTCAAGCCGCTGCGGCGGCTCGCCGAGATGGGCGTGGACATCGCGCTCGACGACTTCGGCACGGGCTACTCCAACCTCGCCAATCTGCGCCGCCTGCCGGTGAGCATCCTCAAGCTGGACCGTTCCTTCACCCAGGGCATGCAGCACTTCCCGGCCGACCCCGTCGACCTGAAGATCGTCGAGGGGATCGTGTCGCTCGCCCACAGCCTGGACCTCGCGGTGACGGTCGAGGGCGTCGAGACGGGCGCACAGGCGGACCAGTTGCGCGAACTGGGCTGTGACACGGCGCAGGGCTGGTACTACGCCCGCCCTGGCCCGCCGGACCGGCTGCACGAGCTGGCACTCGCGGACGCGACGAGCTGAAGCAGCACAGTGATCCATTGGGTGTACGCCTTCGTCGACCGGCCCGCGGACCGGTTCGCCCGGGCCTGCGCGTTCTGGACGGAGGTCACGGGGACGCGGCTCTCCGCGTTCCGCGGTGAGGACGACCAGTTCGTGACGCTGCTGCCCGAGCAGGGCGACGCGTACGTGAAGGCGCAGGCGGTCGGTGGCGTCGGCGGCGCGCATCTCGACTTCGCGGTGGACGACGTGGCCGCCGCGGCGAGCGCCGCGCGTGAGCTGGGGGCCACCCCCGTCTTCGCGGAGGACGGCCTGGAGGTCCTGCGTTCCCCGGGCGGGCAGCTGTTCTGCGTGGTGCCGTGGCAGGCCGAGCGGGTCCGCCCCGCACCACTGACCGCCCCGGACGGTTCCACGAGCCGCCTCGACCAGGTGTGCCTCGATGTGCCGCCGGGGGCATGGGAGGCGGAGAAGGCGTTCTGGCCCGCCTTCACCGGGTGGTCGTCGCGCCCGGGCTCGCGCCCGGAGTTCCACCTCGTCGAGTCACCGGCGCGGCTGCCGATCCGGATCCTCCTCCAGCGCCTCGACTCGGACGGTCCGGCAGGCGCGCACCTGGACTTCTCCTGCTCCGACCTCGACGCGGCCCGCGTCCGGCACGAGAAGCAGGGCGCCGAGGCGGTGTCGCGAGGCCCGCACTGGACCGTGATGCGGGACCCGGCGGGCGGGACGTACTGCTTGACGATCAGGAACCCCGAGACGGGCAGGTTGAATTAAGCGGACCCGAGGGTGGGCGCCCCGAAGGGGCGCGGGGAACTGCGCGACAAGCCCCCACCGGACCCGCAGCCAAATCACCACCTCCCACCGGCCCACACGCAAATCACCGCACCCCCGGCGGAGCCAAAAGCATCCGCTGAAGCTCCCGCGCAGCCCGCGGCGGCGCCACATCGCTGCGGTGGGCAAGCGCGATCGTCCGGTGCAGGCCAGGCCGGGCAAGCGGCGTCATCCGCAACCCGCGCCCGGCCCGCTCGGCCACCATCCGCGGCACGACGGCCACCCCGAGCCCTGCCTGGACAAAGCCGAGCACCGCATCCATCTCGCCACCCTCGACCGCGAAATCCGGCTCGAAGCCCGCGGCGCGACACGCGGCGACCGTCAGCTCCCGCAGGTCGTACCCGTGCCGGAACATCACAAGGCGATGCTGCTCCAGATCCGCGACCCGCACCGTCTTGCCGAGCGAGGGCGCATCCGGTGAGGACACCACGACAAGATCCTCCCGCAGCAGCTCCACGGTCGTCAGGGCGGGGGACGGGCTCGGCAGCGGAAGGACGACCAGGGCCAGGTCCAGGGCGCCGCGCGCCAGTTCGCGTACGAGGTCGTGGGAGCCGCCCTCCTCCAGGAGGAGCTGGATGCCGGGATGCTGGTCGTGGAAGGCGCGCAGCACCTCGGGCAGGAGTCCGGTGCAGACGCTGGGCGTGGCGCCGAGGCGGATCCGGCCGCGCCGCAGCTGGGCCAGCTCCTGCACCTCGATCCGCGCGGTGTCGGCGTCCGCGAGGATCCGGCGGGCCAGCGGAAGCAGCGCCTCGCCGGCGTCGGTCAGGGCGATGTTGCCCCGTGCCCTGCTGAACAGCTCGGCGCCCAGCTCCTTCTCCAGGGCGCGGACCTGCTGGGAGAGGGACGGCTGCGAGACGTGCACCTGCTCGGCGGCGCGGGTGAAGTGCCTGGTCTCGGCGACGGCGACGAAGTAGAGAAGCTGCTGGAACTGCATATACGGCAGGGTACGGCCGATGATAGCCAATCGCTATGGAGATGAGCTGAACCATCTCTTGGACCGATCGGGACCTTCGGCCTTAGCGTCTGCGTCATGGCTCTGGCAACGCGGACGGACCGACGGCCGTCGATGACGCGCACGATCTGGGACTCATCCGTCGGCAAGAAGACGGTGATGGCGGTGAGCGGCCTGATCATGCTGCTCTACCTGGTCGTGCACATGATCGGTAACCTGAAGATCTTCTTCGGTCCGGAGGAGATCAACCACTACGCCCACTGGCTGCGCACGGTCGGCGAGCCCTTCATGCACTACGAGTGGACGCTCTGGCTGGTCCGCGTCGTGCTCGTCGTCGCCGTGGTCGCGCACGCCGTCTCCGCGTACCAGCTGAGCCGCCGCGACATCAGGGCGCGCCCCACCAAGTACGTGCACAGGAAGGCGGGTTCGAGCTTCGCGACGCGCACGATGCGCTGGGGCGGGATCATCCTCGCCCTCTTCATCGTCTGGCACATCCTCGACCTGACGACCGGCACCGTGCACCCGGGCGGCTACGAACACCTGCACCCGTACCAGAACATCATCGACACCTTCTCGACCTGGTACGGCAACGTCATCTACATCGTCGCGGTGGTCGCCCTCGGCTTCCACGTCCGGCACGGTCTCTGGAGCGCCGCGCAGACGCTCGGCGCGGGAAAGGCGACCCGCGACCGCGCCCTCAAGATCATCGCCAATGGCCTCGCGCTGTTCCTGACGGCGGGCTTCGTCGTCGTACCCGTGGCCGTCATGACCGGAGTGGTGAGCTGATGAATTCGTATGCCGAGTACGTGACCGGCGAGCCGGTCGTCGACTCCAAGGCGCCCGCCGGTCCTGTCGCCGAGCGCTGGGACACCCGCCGCTTCGAGGCCAAACTGGTCAACCCGGCCAACCGGCGCAAGCACACCGTGATCGTCGTCGGCACCGGCCTCGCGGGCGGCTCCGCCGGCGCCACGCTCGCCGAACAGGGCTACCACGTCGTCCAGTTCTGCTACCAGGACTCCCCGCGCCGCGCCCACTCGATCGCCGCGCAGGGCGGCATCAACGCCGCCAAGAACTACCGCAACGACGGCGACTCCGTACACCGCCTCTTCTACGACACCGTCAAGGGCGGCGACTTCCGCGCCCGCGAGTCCAATGTGCACCGGCTCGCGCAGATCTCCGTCGAGATCATCGACCAGTGCGTCGCGCAGGGCGTCCCGTTCGCCCGCGAGTACGGCGGTCTGCTCGACACCCGCTCCTTCGGCGGCGTACAGGTCTCAAGGACCTTCTACGCGCGCGGCCAGACGGGGCAGCAGCTGCTCCTCGGGGCGTACCAGGCGCTGTCCCGGCAGATCGCCGCGGGCAACGTCGAGATGCACCCGCGCACGGAGATGCTGGACGTCATCGTCGTCGACGGGCGGGCCCGCGGCATCGTCGCCCGCGATCTGATCACCGGCAAGATCGAGACACATTTCGCCGACGCGGTGGTCCTCGCGTCCGGCGGCTACGGCAACGTCTTCTACCTGTCGACGAACGCCATGAACTCCAACGCCACGGCCGTATGGCGGGCCCACCGGCGCGGCGCCTACTTCGCCAACCCGTGCTTCACACAGATCCACCCCACCTGCATCCCGCGCACCGGCGACCACCAGTCCAAGCTGACGCTGATGAGTGAGTCGCTGCGCAACGACGGCCGGATCTGGGTGCCGAAGGCCAAGGGCGACGACCGCCCCGCCAACAAGATCCCCGAGGACGAGCGCGACTACTACCTGGAGCGCATCTACCCGTCCTTCGGCAACCTGGTGCCCCGCGACATCGCATCGCGCGCCGCCAAGAACGTATGCGACGAGGGCCGTGGCGTCGGCCCCGGCGGACAGGGCGTCTACCTCGACTTCGCGGACGCCATCCAGCGCATGGGCAAGAAGAAGGTCGAGGAGAAGTACGGCAACCTCTTCGACATGTACGCGCGGATCACCGCGGAGAACCCGTACGAGACGCCGATGCGGATCTACCCCGCCGTGCACTACACGATGGGCGGACTGTGGGTCGACTACGACCTGCAGACCACCGTCCCCGGCCTGTTCGCGGTCGGCGAGGCCAACTTCTCCGACCACGGAGCGAACCGGCTCGGCGCCTCGGCCCTGATGCAGGGCCTCGCCGACGGCTACTTCGTCCTGCCATCGACGATCAACGACTACCTCGCACGCAACCCGCACCACGACGCGGTCACCGACGAACACCCCGTCGTGCGCGAGGTGCTGACCGAGACCGAGGACCGGCTGGCCAAGCTTCTCGCGGTCGACGGTGACCGCACGCCCGACTCCTTCCACCGTGAACTCGGCGAGCTCATGTGGGAGTTCTGCGGCATGGCGCGTACGGAGACGGGTCTGCGCAAGGCTCTGGAGCGCATCCCGCAGATCCGCGAGGAGTTCTGGCGCCGCATCAAGGTCCCCGGCACCGGCGAGGAGTTCAACCAGTCCCTGGAGAAGGCGAACCGCATCGTCGACTACATCGAGCTCGCCGAGCTGATGTGCCTCGACGCCCTGCACCGAGCCGAGTCCTGCGGCGGCCACTTCCGCGAGGAGTCCCAGACCCCGGACGGCGAGGCGGCCCGCGTGGACGAGGAGTTCTCGTACGCCGCCGCCTGGGAGTTCACCGCCACCGGTGATGCCCCAGTCCTTCATAAAGAAGACCTCGTCTTCGAGTACGTCCACCCCACTCAGCGGAGCTACGCATGAAGCTCACCCTGCGCGTCTGGCGCCAGCAGAACGCCGACGCCGACGGCGCCATGTCCACGTACGAAGTGGACGGCATCTCCTCCGACATGTCGTTCCTGGAGATGCTCGACACCCTCAACGAAGAGCTCATCGTCAAGGGCGACGACCCCGTCGCCTTCGACCACGACTGCCGCGAGGGCATCTGCGGGGCCTGCTCGCTCGTCATCAACGGCGACGCGCACGGCCCGGAGCGCACCACCACCTGCCAGTTGCACATGCGGTCCTTCAAGGACGGCGACACGATCGACATCGAGCCGTGGCGTGCCGCGGCCTTCCCAGTCGTCAAGGACCTGGTGGTGGACCGCTCGTCCTTCGACCGCATCATCCAGTCCGGCGGCTACATCAGCGCCCCGACCGGCGCGGCCCCCGAGGCGCATGCCGCGCCCGTGCCGAAGCCTGACGCGGACTTCGCCTTCGAGCACGCGGAGTGCATCGGGTGCGGCGCCTGTGTCGCCGCCTGCCCCAACGGCTCGGCGATGCTGTTCACTTCGGCCAAGGTGAACCACCTCAATGTCCTGCCGCAGGGCGCTCCAGAGCGCGAGACGCGCGTCCTTGACATGGTGGCGCAGATGGATGAGGAGGGCTTCGGTGGCTGCACGTTGACCGGCGAGTGCGCCACCGCTTGTCCTAAGGGGATCCCGTTGCCTTCCATCGCGGCGATGAACAAGGAGTGGTTGCGGGCCACTCGGAAGGTCAGCCGCTAGTCAGTCTGTGGGGCGGTTGGGATCTGCGGGTCCGTTGTGGCTTGTCGCGCGGTTCCCCGCGCCCCTGCGGGGCGCGTACCTTCGCGGCATGTATCCGGGAGCGTACGACCCTGCCAGGCCGGCCGTCGTCACCGCCGATGGCACACGGACCCTCAGCTACGGACAACTCGAAGAACGCTCCCTGCGGCTCGCGGATCATCTGCGGGCCGCAGGCTTGCGTCGGGGCGACCACTTCGCCCTGCTGTGCGACAACGACCCGCGCGCCCTGGAGGTCTACTGGGCCGCCCTGCGCTCGGGCCTCTATCTCACCGCCGTCAATCACCACCTCACGGCCGACGAGGCCGCCTATATCGTCCGGGACTGCGGGGCGAAGGCACTGATCGTCTCCGGCTCGCTCGCCGAACTCGGCGCGACCGTCCTGGAGTTGGCGGGCGGCCCGCCGATCGTGCTCGGCCTCGACGACGGAACGTACGAGAAGGCCCTGGAGGCCGCGTCCGCCGAGCCGCCCGCGCACCAGCCGCGCGGCACCGACATGCTCTACTCCTCCGGCACCACCGGGCGCCCCAAGGGCATCAAACCCGCGCTGCCCGAGGGCGATGTGCGCGAGGAGCCCAGTACGTACACGCTCATCTTCCAGGCGATGTACGGCTTCGGCGAGGACACCGTCTATCTCAGCCCCGCACCGATCTACCACGCGGCGCCGCTGCGGTTCTGCGGGGTCGTCACCGCGCTCGGCGGCACGGTCGTCCTGATGGACGCCTTCGACGCGGAGGGCGCCCTCGTGGCCGTGCAGCGGCACCGGGTCACGCACAGCCAGTGGGTGCCAACGATGTTCGTAAGGATGCTGAAGCTGCCCGCGCCGGTGCGCGAGCGCTACGACCTGTCGTCGATGAAGACCGCCATCCACGCGGCCGCGCCCTGCCCCGTCGAGGTCAAGCGGCGGATGCTGGAGTGGTGGGGGCCGGTCCTGTACGAGTACTACTCCTCGACAGAGGGCAACGGCATCACGTTCATCTCGCCCGAGGAGTGGCTGCGCAAGCCCGGCTCGGTGGGCCGGGACGGCTTCCTCGGCGGGCTGCGGATCTGCGACGACGCGGGAGTGCAACTGCCGGTCGGCGAGACCGGGATCGTCTACTTCGAGCGCGACGACCTGCCCTTCCGCTACCACAACGACGAGGGCAGGACCCGCGAGGCTCAGCACCCGGTGCACCTCAACTGGACCACCACGGGGGACATCGGGCACGTCGACGACGACGGCTATCTCTTCCTCACGGACCGCAGGGCGTTCATGATCATCTCCGGGGGTGTGAACGTCTATCCGCAGGAGGCCGAGGACTGCCTCGTGCTGCATCCGGCGGTCGCGGACGTCGCGGTGATCGGGGTGCCGGACGCGGAGATGGGCGAGGCGGTCAAGGCGGTGGTGCAGCCGGCCGACGGGGCGGCTCCGGGGCCGGACCTTGAGCGTGAGCTGATCGAGTTCGTGCGGGAGCGCATCGCCCACTACAAGGCGCCCCGCTCCGTGGACTTCGCCGACTCGCTGCCCAGGACGCCCGCCGGGAAACTGGCCAAGTCGCGGCTGCGGAAGGCGTATTGGGACTGACGGCTCGCGGAAGCGGCTGGAGATCGACCGTCTCGGCATCGTGCGGGTTCATGATGTCGCGCACATCCGTACCCATCAAGTCGCGCACGCCCGTACCCATCCCCGTACCCATCAAGGAGAATCCCGTGGCTTCCACCATCGCATCGATCGAGATCCCCGCACCGGCCGACCGCGTCTGGCAGCTCATCGGCGGCTTCGACGCGCTGCCCGACTGGCTGCCCTTCATCCCTTCCAGCGAGTCCAGCGAGGGCGGCCGCGTACGCACCCTCACGAGCGAGGGCGGCGACGTCATCGTCGAACGGCTGCTGACCTTCGACGAAGAGGCGCGCACGTACAGCTACTCCATCCTCAAGGCCCCCTTCCCCGCCGCGGACTATGTGGCGACCCTCAAGGTGCACGAGATGCCCGGCCAGGACGCCTCCCGTGTGGAGTGGTCCGGCGTCTTCACACCGGTGGGTGCCGGCGACGACGAGGTCGTCGCGCTGTTCCACGGCATCTTCAGCGACGGGCTCGCGGCGCTGAAGCAGAGCCTCGCAGCCTGAGTGATCTACTGATCCCGGGACCCGGGGGCCATCCGTCAGACCCCAGCAGGAGGTACGCAGCATGCTCGTCGATCTCTCCGGCAAGACCGCCCTCGTCACCGGCTCCACCCAGGGAATCGGGGCGGCCATCGCGACCGGCCTGGCCCGGGCGGGCGCGCGGGTCGCGGTGAACGGGCGGTCCGCGGCATCCGTCGACAAGGCCGTGGAGCGTCTGAAGGACGAGCACGGCGGAGCCGCATTCCTCTGGGCCCCCGGCGACATCTCCACCGACGAAGGCGCCCGTCAGGTCTTCGACGCCGTGCCCCAGGCGGACATCCTCATCAACAACCTCGGCGTCTTCGGCGCCGCACCGGCCCTCGACATCAGCGACGACGAATGGCGCCGCTACTTCGAGGTGAATGTGCTGACCGCGGTCCGGATGATCCGCCACTACCTGCCGGGCATGAAAGACCGCTCCTGGGGGCGGATCCAGAACATCGCCAGCGACTCGGCGCTCGTCACGCCCGCCGAGATGATCCACTACGGCACGTCGAAGACCGCGCTCCTGGCCGTCTCCCGAGGCTTCGCGAAGGAGGCCGCCGGTTCGGGCGTGACCGTCAACTCCGTGATCGCGGGCCCCACGCACACCGGCGGCGTGGAGGACTTCGTGTACGAGCTGGTCGACCCCGCCCTGCCCTGGGACGAGGCGCAGCGGGAGTTCATGGTCAAGCACCGCCCGCAGTCGCTGATCCAGCGGCTCATCGAGCCGGAGGAGATCGCCCACATGGTCGTCTACCTCAGTTCGCCGCTCGCCTCGGCGACGACGGGCGGTGCGCTGCGGGTCGACGGGGGTTACGTCGACTCCATCGTTCCGTAGCCGCGACCTCCGAGTTATCCACAGGAATTTCCCGTTCCGGATGTTCTGCGCCGTTTGGTCTAGCGTGATCGTCAACGGAAGGACAGGAAAAGGCAGGACAGGAGAAGGCAGGACCGGAGAGGACGGGGGAAAGCGGATGCACGGGGGACTGCCGTTCACGGCTTCCGTCCCAGCGATCAGCAGGTGGGACTTGCCGGTGCCGGAGTCGCCGATCAGGCAGAGGGCTCATCCTTCTTGACCCATTCCTCCACGATCGTGGGCATCACCGGCCCCGGTCCCCGTCTTGAGGCGTACGGGCGCGATGAGCGCAGGGCGCCTGCGCGCGTGGCGCCCGACCTGCCGGACGGATCCTGACCACAGCCGGTGGCGGCGCCGGTCGGGGCAGGCCGGGTGGAGTCACCCGTTCGGCGGGCGCCCTGAGCGCGACAACGTCGTTGTGGACTGCGTGACGGTGCACGATGAACATCGCGTCGGCGGCAGGGCGCGTCACGCCGAGCGCCCTGGCCGCCCGTGCCGCCGGGCTCACCCGGGAAGACGACATCATCGCCGAGCACATACGGCACACCGTCGATCTCCTGCTGGACCGCTCCCGTGTCCTTGCCGACCAGGTCACCGCGGGTCAGACGGCCGTAGTGGGCCTGTCCTACCGGCTGGCCGACGGCAGCGTCCAACTCGTCACCACCCGCGGCCCGCTGACAGAAGCAGCCGCCCACGGCCCGGCAGCCTGAACTGCCCATCGGGCGGCTGGTCGTGGGCGCGCAGGAGTTGTTCAATGCCCTGGATCTTGGTGGGCTGTTGCCCAGCCACCTGGCGTAGTGGGTCGGCAGGACCTCAACGCTGTCGCTGGCGTGCTGGGTGCACACAGTCGGGTCGGTCGCTCGCACACAGCGTCACTGCATCAGAATGCACCGATGGTCCAAACACTGTGCTCGATGCGCCGGTGTCCGGCCACTGGTGATTCGTGTTGGTGCGACGAGCCGCGCGGCCGGAGGCTCGGGGGCGAGTCTCCGGCCGCGCGACAGATCCGTACGACGAGATCCTTACGGCTCCGTGGCATTCACCGGTTCCGCGTTCGTGACCTTCACCGGGTCGGTGTCGGGCGCGCTGTGCCGGTCCGCCCAGTTCTCCAGGGCCGTGTGGCAGGCGTGGTCGAGGTGGTACAGCCCGGACAGGTCCACCTCGATCGGCCGGTCCTGCGGAAGGGCCTCCAAGCTGTCGAGTATCTTCGGCAGCCGCAGGAACGTCGCGTTGCCCGACAGGTACACCTGGATCGGCCCGGCGCCCTTGTCTATGACCTCCGTCTTCAGCTGCGATGCCTCCCAGGCGGTCTTGATCACCGCCAGGGCCAGACCGATGAGCACCCCCTCGAACATGTTCACCGCGACGATCGACACGGCCGTGACCACGAGGATCAGCGCCTCACCCTTGTGACCCCGCCACAGCGCCGCGATCTGGCGGAACGGGATCAACTTCCAGCCCGCGTGCACGAGGATGCCGGCGAGCGCGGGCAGCGGGATCAGCGCCAGCGCGGAGGGCAGCGCGGCGGCGAACAGCAGGATCCACACGCCGTGCAGCACCCGTGACGCCTTCGTCTTCCCGCCCGCGTTGACGTTGGCGGAGCTGCGCACGATCACCGCGGTCATCGGCAGTGCGCCGAGCAGACCGCACACCGTGTTGCCCGCACCCTGGGCGATCATCTCCTTGTCGTACTGAGTACGCGGACCGTCGTGCAGCCGGTCCACCGCCGCCGCGCTGAACAGCGACTCGGCCGAGGCGATCAGCGCGAACGCGATGATCGTGCCCCAGATGGCCGGGCTGGCGAGCTCACCGAAGGCGTCGGCGCCGGGCGGCTGGATGACGCCGAGCAGACCCTCCACCTCGACGGTGGCGACCGGCAGGCTGAAGGCGAGCGAGGCGAGAGTGGCCAGCATTACCGCCGCGAGGGCGCCGGGTACGGCCTGCACCTTCTTCGGCAGCTTCTTCCACAGCACGATGACGGCGACGGTGCCCGCGCCGATCGCGAGGGAGGTCAGGGCCTCGGTGCTGCCGAGCGCGTCGGTGAACGCCCCGGGCAGGCCGACGATCTTGCCGATGCCGGTCTCCGGGGCCTTCAGACCTGCCGCCGCGTAGATCTGGCCGGCGATGATCACCAGGCCGATGCCGCAGAGCATGCCTTCGACGACGGCGACGGATATCGCCCTGAACCAGCGGCCGATCCCGAAGAAGCCCATGGCGAGTTGAAGCAGGCCGGCGATCAGCACGATCACGCCGAGCGCGGCCACTCCGAACTCGCTGACCGCCTCGAAGACCAGCACGGTCAGGCCCGCGGCCGGGCCGGACACCTGCAGGCTGCTGCCGGGCAGAAAGCCGGTGACCAGGCCGCCGACGATGCCGGTGATCAGGCCCAGCTCTGCGGGGACGCCGGAGGCGACCGCCACGCCGACGCACAGCGGCACGGCGACCAGGAAGACAACGATGGAAGCGGCAAAGTCCTGCCTGAGGTAAGGAAACTTCGACAGCACAGTCAGCCCCCTCACAGCGCCTCGAACGTGTCAGTCGCCGTGCGGTATTCGCGCACGGCCCCGGTGTGCACCTCGTAGTACCAGCCGTGCAGCCGGAGTTGGTCCGCTTGCAGGCGCTTGTCGATGCAGGGGTAGGAGCGCAGCCGCAGCAGCTGCGTCAGGACGTGGTTCTGCACGGCCTCGGCGACCGTGGGGTCGGCGGGGTCGGAGCACTTGCGCTCGTCGGCGGCGTGCGCGAGCCAGTCACGCACGGCGGGGACGGCGTTCAGGTCGTCGCCGCGCACCACGGCGCCCACGGCGCCGCAGTGCGAGTGGCCGCAGACCACGATGTCTTTGACGCCGAGAACCTCCACGGCGTACTCGATGGTGGCCGCCTCGCTGGTGGGGTGCTCCGAGGTGTACGGGGGGACGATGTTGCCCGCGGTGCGCAGCTCGAAGAGCTCGCCGGGGCGGGCGCCGGTGATCAGGGCCGGGATGACCCGGGAGTCGGCGCAGGTGATGAACAGGACCTCGGGCGACTGGCCTTTGGCGAGGTTGGCGAGCTCCTCAGGGCGCTGTCCGAACATGCGGGCGCTGTCGATGAGGGGTTGCATGATGTGGTGACTCCTCCTGGCGCGCCGTGGGGGCGCGTCGGACTTACGGGACAGGTGTGTGGGGGGCTGCTCTGCCGCTCAGCAGCGGAATATCTGAAGTGCCGCCGGGGCGTGGGTCGTCGAGGATCTCGACGTGCGGTGGTGCGCGGTACGGGGTGTGCCCGGCTCGTCCGCCTTCGAGGCCCCCTGCCTCAGGTGTGGACGGTCGGGTGCCTCGGGTGCGCAGTCGGCGGCAGTGCGGTGCCGGTCGCGGGTGCCCAGGGGACCGGTCGGATACCCGTGCTGGCTTGCGTCCCGGCAGGTGGCGATCTCGTCGCGCAGCGCCTTCCCGGAGGGCTTGATTTCGGGCTGGCCCTTGGCCACGGCGTGACGGGTTGTGTGCGCGGATGCGAAGGATGCGGTGTGCGCGAAAATCTGAAGGCCGAGCAGGACGGCGGCGATGATCGACATCACGGTCCGGGCCGTCGTACCTCGGAACATGAGCCTCCCTCCAGGTAGTTCGCGGACTCTAGAACATGCCAACACTTGGTCAATGATCCACCAAGAAACACAATAACCCTGCAAAATCCTTTGCAGAGTTAACTTAAGGTTTCGAACCTGAAGAGAGCCTGAAGGCGTGTCATCGGGGGCGAGAACGGGCCCTCGATGTACTGAAGTTCGTCGGTCGGCGGCCGGGTCACCAGGTCAACAAGCCGCAGGGTGTCCCGGGTCGGCGCCGTGAGCCGGGAGCCTGCCCAGATGCTCTTCCTGTGGAGCCGCGGCAGGGGCGTGGGAGAGGCAGTGGCAGAGCATCCAGTGATCTGCTACCTCGTCTGGGTCGTGCTTTTTCGGCGCCAACTTCGCCTGGGAGGGCATTGGCCTGCTGCGGCCCCACGACGGCTTTCCCACGCTCAGTGACGCGACCAGGGCCGTCATGCGCTATCCCGTGGGCCGTTGGGCCCTGTTCGGTTCGCCCTGTGGTTGTGGTTCGGCTGGCACACCTTCGTGCGCGGCTGGCACTTCCTCCTCCGGGACTCCTCCTGAGAGCGGTCACCACCAGGAGTCGGCCATGCTGCCCGTGTCCCTCAGCATCACGCTCACGGTGGCCGGCTATCTGCTGGTCATGGGCTATCTCGGCCTCGGCCTGCTCGTCATGCGCCGCCGCCCGATCCGACGCTGGAGGCGTGCGCAACGCATCGCGCCGGCACTAAGACGATGTCCTATGTGGTGAGGCGGAGTAGGACCTCACCATGGGCCAGGGGACGTGGAGTTGGATTGTTCCGGACGGGCTGTGGGAGATCGCCAAGCCGTTGCTCCCGCCGTCGAGAGTGCGACCGCAGGGTGGCGGGACACCGGATATGCCTGATGAGACGCTGTTCGCGGCCATCATCTACGTCCTGGTCAGCGGCTGCGCCTGGCGCCAACTGCCGCTCTGCTTCGGCATATCCAAGTCGACCGCCCATCGCCGGTTCCTGATCTGGTCGAGAGCCGGTGTCTGGGGCCGCCTGCACGAAGCCGTGCTGCACCGCCTCGACGACGCCGGCCTCGTCGACGTCACCCGCGTAGTGCTCGACACCGCCCACGTCCGGGCGGAAAAGGGGGCGAACACACAGGCCCGAGCCCCGTGGACCGGGGCAAGCCGGGTTCCAAGATGCACATCCTGTCGGACGCGAACGGACTGCCCCTCCTCGTCGGCATCTCAGCCGCCAACACCCACGACAGCGAAGGGCTGAAGGCCATGATCGAGGGTCACCAAACGAGACACGACCCCCGCCGCGGACGGTACTTCAAGCCTCAGCGCCTACACGCCGACAAAGCATACGACCGGGCCGACCTGCGCAGGTGGCTCCGATGGAAGCGGATCGTAGTGCGCATCGCCCGCAAGGGCATCGAATCCAGCGAACGATTAGGGCGACGCCGCTGGGTCATCGAGCGGACGATGTCCTGGCTATCCGGCTACCGACGCCTGAGCCCTCGCTACGAACGCCATCCCCGCAACTACCTGGCCCTTCTCGGTCTCGCAGCCGCCCTGTGCTGCTACAAGCGACTCGTCCGCCTCACCACATAGGACATCGTCTTGCTCTCACGGTCGGAAACGCTCACGGGACCGAGCACGCTGAGGGCGACCGGGGTGCCCTTGGCGTCGCGGAACTCCACGGAGAGACACGCGCCGTCCTCCTGCCCGGCAAACCCCCCGAGCCAGCCGCCAGGGTGTACCGCACCTTGCCCGCGTCGACGGCTCGGCGCCCGGTCGGGCCGCTCCTCGGCAGGTCGATGTCCTGCACCAGCACGGTGCGCGGGCTGTTGCCGCCCGAGAAGAAACGGCTGCCGCGGCGGGCGGGGCCGGGGTCCGACGCGGTCGGGTAGCCGCCGCCGAGACTGTAGGCGATGAGCGCGGGGGCTCCCTGGGCGACCTTCCAGCCGCGGACCGTCGCGACGGGGTCGGCGGTGCCGCCGGACCCGCTCTCCGCGTCGCCGTTGACGACGAGATTCACGCACGCCTCCTGTTGATCGGTGAGTTGAGCGCGGTCAGCCCACCAGCCCCGCGTGAACCAGGAGAAGCATTCCGGCGAATTCTGTTACTTGTCGCCCACCGCTGGCCACCGTTGTTCAACGAGCCCGCGCGTGGCTTCCGTTTCTTTCCCCTTCTTTCCGCCCGGCCGCGTCAACCTCCCGGCCCCCGTGGGCCTCTTCCTCTGCAACGGCCCTCGCCACCTGACCACAGAGGGCCGGGAACGAAGAGGGGAACTGTGCGTACGAACAGATGGAGAAACATAGCCCTGGCGACCGGCATGGCCGGGGTCCTCGCGGCCACGGGCGCCACCGCCGTCGCCGAGACCGGCACCTCGGCCACGCCCCGGACACCCGACCTGCGCGCGGACGTGAACCGGGACGGATCCGTCGACGTCGAGGGCGCCACCGACACGGCCGGTGAGAACACCTGGACCCAGCGCCGCGGCGCGACCGTGCTGCCGAACGTCGACGACGACGCCAAGCGCTGCCCGGTCAAGGACGCGCAGGGCAGGCCGCTCTCGGACGCCAAGCTGGCCCGCTGCAACGACGGCTCCGACACCAAGGTCAACGGCGCGCGCGACGCTGCCGACCTGGCCCGCCTGAAGACCGTTCCGCTGCCCAAGACCCCGGCGGGTAGCCATGGCACCGTCAAGACGGTCGGCACCGGCGCCAAGAAGTCCCGCCTCTTCATCAACCGCGACGGCCGCTGGTCCCTGCTGCGGCCCACCGACAAGCTGACCACCAAGGAGCTGCGCTCCGGCGTCGAGCTGGGCATCGAGGCGACCGACGTCGTGCGCGAGGCGGCGAAGTGGAACGGCGACGTGAAGGTCCGGTTCACGGTCACTCACGGCGGCACGTCCCGCTCCGACGACGTCGTGCTGCGCACCGCCCCCGTCCTCACTCACCACCACCTGCAGCGCACCGAGGAAGTCCTCGTCACCGAGGTGCAGGGCCAGGGCGAGTACAGCCGCGCCCAGCAGCGGTTCGTCAAGGACCTCGCCAAGAAGGTGAAGGACGCTGGGATCAGCAAGCCCATGACCAAGTTCACCAAGTACGCCGACCCCTGGGCGCAGGACTTCGTCGAACCGGCCTACGCGAGCGTGCCGGGCCCGGGCGGCAAGCAGCACACCATGCGCGTCCTCATCCGCTCCGCGCAGCCGGACCGGGACGCCGGACGTGAGCTGTTCGAGAAGCTGCGCGGACCGGACGTCGGCGTCGTGCAGGTCAACGGGGTGCGCGACAGCGAGGAGTGGACGCTCAACTCCATGGGCAACCTGGAGACCATTCCGCCGTACACCCTGAACGGCAAGAGCTACCCCGCCGGACGCATCATCCAGGGCTACCGGGCCGACTCCGGCTCCAAGCCCGCCAAGGCGATGCGTACGTTCCTGTCCTCGCAGGGCGTGCAGGCGCCGCTGCTGCTCGACACGTCTTGGCTCTCGGTCGGGCACGTGGACGAGTTCATCCAGTTCCTGCCCGCCGACACCCCGCGCGGCTGGCGCATCGGCGTCGCCGACCCGGCCATGGGCGTGGAGCTCCTCGCCAAGGCCAAGCGGGACGGTCACGGCGCCAAGAAGATGTTCTCCGTGCCGCGTTCCCCCGATGTCCCGGCGCCCAAGGAGACCATCGACAAGGTCCTCGCCTCGTCGAAGTTCCACGCCGACAACAGGCTGGCGGCCGAGCGCATCAAGGCGAACCTCGCCATCCTCAAGCGCGAGACCGGCATCACCGACGACGAGATCGTCAAGGTGCCCGGCCTGTTCACGCGCGACGGGGACGAGAGCAGCGCCCTCAGCGACAGCCGCAAGCTGCGCCGCATGGGCCCCGACCGGCTGCAGAAGTTCAACCAGCTGCGCGGCGCCGACGACCAGAAGGACCGCGGCGGCGACCGCGCCCGCCAGGCTCCCACCCGGACGCACAGCGCGTATGTACCGGGCGCCGTCAACGGCGTCCTGCTCAGCCCGACGCGCTACCTGGCGCCCCAGCAGTGGGGCCCGGTCATCGGCGGCCGCGACATCTTCACCGATGCCGTGACCTCGGTGTATGACAAGGCAGGCTTCAAGACGACCTACATCGACGACTGGTACACGTACCACCTCGGCATGGGCGAGGTGCACTGCGGCACCAACACACTGCGCGACGCCACCGCGCCGTGGTGGCCCAAGGCGTAGGGCCGTCCACGCGGGACCGGCGCGCCACCACGGGCGCCGGTCCCGTTCCGCTTCCTCGCCGGGCTCTCCCGTGCCGCAGCCGCTCTGCCCTGGGCGAATCTGCCGACGGCCGAGAAAACGGCCGGGCCACCTCCTCGCGATCCACAGGGCACTGTCAACTTGTGGGGGTGAGCGGGTAGTTGAGGTGTGCTGGGGTGTTGCCGGGCCTGTGGTGCCGCTGTCAGGCGGTCGCCGGGACGCGGCTGGTGGCCTGCTTCCAGACAGTGAAGCGGTGGTGCATGTCGGTGCGGTATTCGTGGGCGGTGAGCAGGTGGCGGCGGGGCCGGAAGTGGGGTGAGATGCCGGAGAACGCGGACAGGAATCTCTGTGCATGCCCGGTCGAGGTGAACTTCCGCATGGCGCGTTCGCGCTGCCTTGTTGGCTGGTGGCTGTTCTCGCACCGGTTGTTCAAGTACCTGGACTGCCGGTGCTCGACGGAGGGCATGATGGTGCGGCGGGCGGCGCCGTAGCAGCGGAGCTTCTCCGTGACGATCACCCGCGGCACCGTCTCGGTCGCCTTGAGGAGCTTACGGAAGAAACGCCTGGCCGCAGCCGTGTCCCGGCGATCCATGCGCGTTTCGAATTTCGAAACAAACTCAACGGGAGCGCCGATGTCGCGAATAACCCTGCTGGAACCGCCGTACGCCGACCAGGCCGGCGCGCTGCTCGCGCGCATTGCCCGGGGACGTGCCGCCGATCGGACTGTTCCGGATGTTCGCCAAAAACCTCCCGATGGCCGGCGCCATGCACGGATGGGGGCGCCGTCCGCAGCGTCGGGTACTCCCTGGGCAGCGCCATCGGCGGCCTGATACTCGCCACGGGCACCGGCCCCGGCCGCCTCTTCCCCGACGACAACGCCTGCACCACCGCGGCGCTGGTCGGCATCGGCGCCATGGCGATCACGACGCTGACAAGCCTCGCTCTCGCCCGCCGACGCTCGTCCGAGACCAACCCGTAAGTCAGATGCACTCATCCAACACTGGAGGTTCCATGCCCAAGGGCTACTGGGTCAGCGTCTACCGCACCATTTCAGACCCTGAGAAGCTGGCTGCCTACAACAAGCTGGCCGCTCCGGCCGTCCAGGCCGGGGGCGGTCGGACCCTCGTCCGTGGCGGTCGGGTCGTGGCGCATGACGCCGGAATCGCCGAGCGCACCGTCCTGGTCGAGTTCGACAGCTTTGAGCAGGCCGTCGCGGCGCACGAGAGTGCGGCCTACCAGGAGGCGCTGGTCGCCCTCTCCGACGGCGTCGAGCGCGACTTCCGCATCGTCGAAGGCATCGACTGACCGAGGTCCAGTCGGACACCCAACTTAGTCGCCGCAGGTCAGCATCCTGTGCCCGACTATCTTCGCTGTCAAAGGACAGCAGCTTCAGGAAGTCCAGGCCGAGCGGGACGAACTGGCGATCGCGGAGCGGGTGTTGAACCGTCTGGCCGGGCAGGCCCAGGCCGACGCCGAGGCTGTTGCTCCGGTAGTGGCGCAGGTGGCCGGGCGGGCAGTCCTGCTCATCCCGCACCGCAGCGACGCGGCCGACGAGGGCGCGCTGCCCGGCGACTACCGCAAGATCCTGGCGATCGTGCGGGAGGCCGACGGCCCGGTGCAGGTCAGGGCGGTCGGCGAGCGGCTGGGCCTGGACGCCTCGGTGCGCGGCAAGCTGGAGCCGCTGCGGGCGAAGATGACCAAGCTCGCCGACCGCGGCTGGCTGCACAAACGGCCCGACGGGCGGTTCACCGCACGTCCGTGACCGCGCGGGTGGGCCGTAACTGGCGGGCCCTCGGCGGCAGTTGAGTTTGGTGTGAAGAAAAACAAAGGTCTCGTCGAGGGCCCTGACGGCCTTGTCTGCACCGCCCGCCTGCCGCTGTCGAGCACCACCCTGAACTACCTCGCCGGCCTGATACGCGGCCACCTGAAGAAGATCGGCTCCCGGTGGCGGGCCCTGCCCGCCGGGAAGATCGCCGCCATCGTGCTGGCGGTGCTGCGCTGTGACCAGCGGCCCGGCGACCTGGCCGGCGGGAACGGGGTGCACCGCACCACCCTGAGCCGGTGGGCGCGGGAGGTCGTCGGTCTGCTGGCCGCCCGCGCCCCGCGCCTGGACCGGGACCTGAAGAAGATCGCCCGGAAGGGCGGCGGCGTGGTCCTGCTGGACGGCTCCCTCATACGCACCCGTCGTCGCACCGGGGCAGACAACCGCGGCAACTATTCGGGTAAGCACAAATGCCATGGCCTGCTCGTGATCGCGCTCACCGACGACCGCGGCCGACTGGTGTGGATCTCCGCGGTGCGGCCCGGACGCACATCCGAGATCACCGCCTGCCGCCACGACAAGCTCACCACCAAACTGCGGGCCGCCGGGCTCGGCGCCATCGCTGACCTGGGGTTCGTCGGCCTCGACGACGGCGCTCCGGACGCCGACCCGGCGGTGATCACCGGCTACAAGGCGGCCCGGAACCGGCCCCTGACCCGTGGTCAGAAGCTGTCCAACAAGGCACTGGCCGCGGTGCGGGCCCCGGTCGAGCACGGCTTCGCCCATCTCAAGAACTGGCGCGTCCTCACCAAGGTCCGCACGAATCCGAGGTGGGCGACCGCGCTGGTGCGGGCCCTGCTGGTGCTCACGAACCGAGCAGTCGCTCGCTGGCGGATGATCTTGTCGGTGGACTACTGCCCCGGACCTGCCCGAGCCTCCCGACGCCCTACGCACACCAGGCCGACTGACGTGCAGTCTTCACGACGCACCGTGCTCAGTGCGTCGGTGGCCGCTTCACTTTCAGCGCTGCCGGTCAGTGTGCGTCCGCGACGAGCGTCCAAAGCCGCGGCCATGCCCCAGGTCACACAACCCGGGGCTGGTCGGGGGGCCTGCGAGTCCCGGAAAGGGGTGCTTTTGACGTACCGCTGGCGATCGGTCGTGTCACTCAGAGAGGTGCGACGCCCACGCGGAGGTCGCGGGCTGCCGGTCCCGCATGGTGTATGGGAAGTTGAGGACCGTCCGCCGTACGTCGGGGTGGAGCACCGATCCGGGAGCAGATCCAGCTGCCGCACGGTGCGTCACGTGGTCGCACCAATCTCCTGTCGGCTCCGGCCACGGCCGCACCACCCACCAGAGCCTCACTGACCGCGACCGCCCGCGCATCGGTGGGCGGGCGCGGCGCCTCACCCTGCCGGATGTCACCGGGTGCGCGCGGACAGAGCGCTGCTGATGATGTCGGCATGGGGCTTCAAGCACGCACCGGACGCGAGCCAGTGGGCGCGAGCCGGGATGTCACCAGACCTGAGGCGTCGAAGGGGATCGCCGCGTGCTCGGAGGACGCGGTGCGCCCCTACGGCCCTGGGCCCGATCCCGGTCGCGCGACGGCGGTCGGCACGGTCTTCGTCAGCGGGATGCACAGTGGCCCGAACCCGTCGCCGGGGTTGAGCGTGGCCCGCTCGTTGCGTCTCGCCTGGCCCGATCTGCGGATCGTCGGCCTGGACTATTCGGCGGAGAGCTCCGGGCTGCACTCGGAGCTCCTCGACGACCTGGTCTGCCTCCCCTCGTGGAAGCGGGCGCATCTGGCCACCTGGGTCGAGCAGATGGGCCGCCTGCTGGAGCCCGATGACGCGGTCCTGATCCCCTGTCTGGATCTGGAGGTCCGGCTGCTCGCGACGGAGCTCGCTGCCCACGACCGGATCCTGGGGCCCTCGAAGACCGCCCTGCGGTTGGTGGGCAAGCCTCCCGTCGAAGCGGCCGAACGGCTCGGCCTGCGCTCCGCGGCGTACCAGACCGACACCAGCTGGCAGGCCATCGACCAGTTCATCCGCCGGTCCCCGGACGGGGTGTGGGTGAAGGGCCAGCACTACGACGCGTACCGGGCCTTCACCGCCCGGGCCGCGCTGGCCCGAGGGGATGTCGTCCAGCGGACGTGGGGCGGTGGCTGGCATCTGGAGGCGCACGTAGCCGGCCAGGAGTGCAGCATCGTGTTTTGTGCTCTGGACGGCCGACTCCTTGACGCGGTCTTCATCACGAAGGCGATGGTCACGACCGAGGGCAAGACCTGGGCCGGTGAGGTCGCCGAGTTGGACGGGACGCTGCACGAGCGTCTGGCGGACCTGGTCGCCGACGCCCTGTGGACCGGCGGCGGTGAGCTGGAACTCATCCGCGGCTGGAACGGCGAACTCACGCTCATGGAGATCAACCCGCGGCTGCCCGCCTGGATCCACGGCGCCTCGGTGTGCGGCGCCAACTTGCCCGCCGCCCTGGTCGCGGGACGGGTCGCCGACCCCGGCAGGCGCCTCACGCCGGGGTTCACCCGCGTGGTGGAGGAGATCCCGGTGCACCCGGCGCTGGGCATCACCCCCATCGCCTGGGTCGTGGGGGGCGCCTCCCGTGCGGGCGACAAGCGGCATTCGGGGATGCCGTCGCTGGGCCAACGGCGCCTGCTCCCGCCCGAGGACGCCGAGGGGAGCGAGGAGCCGATCGGGAGCCACCCGGCCTCCGCCGCACTCGCGGGCGAAGCAGCCGTACTCCTCGCGGAAACAGCCGTGCACACGGACGGATCGGCCGCACACACCAGTGGCTTCGAGGAACTGCTCGATCCTCCCGGGAGCGCGGCCACTCCGAGCAGACACCTCCTCCTTCCGCTCTTCACCGAGCAGGTCCGGGCGCTGCGGCGGGAGGTCGAGGGGCTCGGCCGGGTACTGCTCGCGCACAGCGTGAAGACCTGCCCCGAGCCCGCTGTGCTGCGTGAGGCCGCACGGCTCGGCATGGCCGCCGAGGCGATCAGCCTTGCGGAACTCGACGCGGCCGACCGTCTCGGCATGGCGGCCGAACGGGCGATCCTCAACGGGCCCGGGAAGTGGTGGCCCGCCACCGACCGGGTACGCTGCTTCGCCTTCTTCGCCGACTCCGTGGCGGAACTGCGCGCGCTCCACGCCCTGCTGGACAGCGGCTTCCAACTGGAAGCCGCTGTCGTCGGGGTCCGCGTCGCGCCCGCCGGGCTGGTCAGCCGCTTCGGCATCCCATTGCACGAGCGCGAGGCCATGGCGAAGACGCTTCCGTTGCTCGGCGCTCTCGCCGAGCGGCTCAAGGCCCGGTGGGGGCTGCACTTCCACTTCGCGCAGAGCGCCCTGGGCGCACCGCGCTGGCAGCGCGAGTGCGCGGCGGCGCTCAGCGCCGCCGATCCGCTGGCGGAGCAACTGGGCCAGCCCCCCGCCGTACTGGACATCGGCGGCGGATGGCATGTCGACGACCTGCCGTACCTGCGCGCCTCGCTGGGGTACGTGCTCGCCCACGGCCCCGCCGTGGCACGCGACGGGGATCCGCTGCTGGTGCTGGAGCCGGGCAAGCTCGTCACCCAGCCGTCCGCCGCTGTCGTGACGCAGGTCCTGGCGCGCCGGGAATCCCACCGCGGCTACGACATCGTCGTCGACGCGGCCGAAGGCGACATGCCCGAGACGCCGTTCCATCCGCACCCCGTGGCCCGGTTCGACGGCTCCCGCTGGGTACCCCTGCGGCCCGGCCGGAGCCGGATTCTCGGCCGATCCTGCATGGAGCACGACGTGCTCTCGATCCGGCTGGACCTGAGCGACGTACGGGTCGGCGACCACCTCGCGTTCGGCATGTGCGGTGCGTACGACACCTCGATGGCCTACGACTTCGGGCGCGGGACCGCGCCGCGGGAACTGGGGCAGCCATGACCGGCCTGATCACCGAGTTGAAGCGGTTCGACCGGATCGGTCTGTCCCAGGTGGCCAGCCACGCGAAGGCGTGCTGCCGGATGGTCAGGCACGGCGTGTTCGCCCAGCTCACGCATTACGGGGACATGGGGACCGCGCTCGCCGCCGTCCCCGCGCTGCTGCCCTGGGGGCCCGTGCAGTGGCCCGCGCACTGGTGCGACCTGGCCGACCACGACGAACTCGTCGGCGACTGCGGGGTGCACGCCGATGTGGCGGCGGCGCTCCTCACCCGGCAGGACATCCCCCACGCGCGCGGCCGCGCCGCCGTACTGACCACACCGCATGCCCCCGCCCACTGGCGGGCCACCTGGAACGAGGTGCAGGCCAGCGACGCGTGGATCGGGCGGACGGTCGTGCACCACGAGGTGCTCCGGGTCGGGAACCGTTGGTGGGACCCGAGCGAGGCCCGCTGGTTCTCGGGGGGCGGAGGGCACCTGGGGAGTGGACGCGTTCTCGCCGTTCGCGAGGAGGGCGGGCAGTGGCAACTCGCCCCCGACGTGCGGCAACCGCCCACCCGGACCGCCCAGGAGGCACCGTGATCACCCCCGACACCTGGCAGTCGGCCGCCCCCGAGACCGCGGCGGCCGCCGCCGACACCGCGCGGCCCACCGCGTTCCCCGGCCCCGTCCGCCTCACCGCGCAGTTGGTCCGCAGCTTCGGCCAACTCGGCCTGCAGACGAACGTATGGGCCGGGGGCGTGTTTCTGCTCGCGTTCTTCGTGGGCAGTTGGCGGATGGGCGTCTTCGGGCTGCTGGGGGCCGTGGTCTCCACCGCGACCGCCTACGCGTTGGGCGTCGACCGGGGCAGGATCGACCTGGGGCTGGAAGGCTTCAGCGGCTGCCTGACCGGCCTGGCCCTGTTCGTCTTCCTCGGCCCGCGCCTGTCGACGTACCTGCTGACCGTCGTCGGCGCCGTCGTCTGCGTACTGATCTGCGCGGCGCTGACCGCCCTGCTCGCGCCGTGGCGGCTGCCGGCGCTGACCGCGCCGTTCTGCGTCGTCGGCGGGGCGTTGCTGACGGCGGCGCCTGCCTTCACCCGGGTCTGGCACGGCGGCAGCCCCGCGTTCGTGCCCGTCAGGGCCACCGGCGGGACCAGGTACACCTGGACCGACCTGTGGCACGGGTTCTTCGCCAACATCGCCGAGGTCGGCCTCTCGGCGCACTGGTACGTCGGCGCGATCATGCTGGTGGGGCTCTTCGTCGCCGGGATCCGCCCGGGGCTGGCCGCCGTCGTGGGCAGCGCCCTGGCGGTGCTGCTGGCCTGGGGCCTGGGCGCCCCGCCGGGTGCGGTCGCCGCGGGCGTCTACGGCTACAACGCGGTCCTCGTGGCCATCGCCCTGGGCACCCTCTTCCTGGCCGGTACGGTCTCGACCGCGCTCTACACCCTGGTGGGCGTGGCCGTCGCCACGGTGCTGACGGCCGCCCTGAACGCCTACTTCGCGCCGTTCGGCGGACGCACCCTCAGCTGGCCCTTCATCATCACCACCTGGCTGTTCCTCGCTGCGGCCACCTCCTTCCCCCGAATCCGGCGCACGGCGTGACCGGCCGCGGACGCCGGGCCCGGTGTCAGGGACCCGCGTGACCGACGCCCGGGCCCCGAGGCCGTTCCCGCCGTGCTGCTGGCCGCGGCCGGCGGGAATCGGGTGCCGGTGATCGCCCAGCTGGTGGCGGCCGACGAGGACACCGTGCGTGATGTGATCCACCGGTTCAACGAGATCGGCCTGGCCTGCCTGGACCCTCGGTGGGCGAGAGGCCGTCCCCGCCTGCTCAGCGATGACGACGAGGACTTCGTCGTCCAGACGGCCACCACCCGCCCCACCAAGCTCGGCCAGCCTTTCACTCGCTGGTCGCTACGCAAACTCGTCGCCTACCTGCGCACAGTCCACAGCCGAGTGATCCGTATCGGCCGTGAGGCGTTACGCGGCCTGCTCGCCCGCCGCGGAGTCACCTTCCAGCGCACCAAGACCTGGAAGGAATTTACCGACCCCGACCGCGAGGCGAAGCTGGACCGGATCGAGCACGTCCTGGACCGTTTCCCCGACCGGGTCTTCGCGTTCGACGAGTTCGGCCCACTCGGGATCCGGCCCACCGCAGGCTCGGGCTGAGCCGAACGGAAACACTCCGACCGAGTGTCGGCCACCTACCACCGCACCCATGGAGTCCGGTACTTCCACGGCTGCTACTCGGTCGGTGATCCGCGCCGCCCGGCCCGACGGCTCCCCCATCTACGTGATCCTGGACAACCTGTCCGCCCACAAAGGCACCGACATCCGCCGCTGGGCTACAAAGCACAAAGGTCGAGCTGTGCTTCACCCCGACCTACGCCTCTTGGGCCAACCCCATCGAGGCCCACTTCATACCGCTGAGGCAGTTCACCATCGCCAACTCCAACCACCCCGACCACACCGTGCAGACACGAGCCCTGCACGCCTATCTACGCTGGCGCAACGCCAACGCCCGCCACCGCGACGTCCTGGCCGCCGAACGCAAGGAACGCGCCCGCATCCGAAGCGAGAAGGGCATCCGTTGGGGCGGACGCCCCCTCAGCACCGCAGCCTGACCAACCGCGAACTGACACAGCCGCAGCGCATCATCGGTCCGCTCGTGGCCAAGCGCGGACGACCGAAGCGTTGTGAAGATGCTCTCTGCTGGGCAGACCCGGAGCCCCGAACGGGGCCGGTTCAGGAGAAGGACGGCGCGAGAGGAGAATGACTCAGGAGGCGGACGGCTCGATCTCCCCCGCGAAGACGATGACCTGGTCGATGAGGCTCCGCCGCAGATGGACGACGTCCGTTCCCGCCAGGCGGGGGCCTCCATCCGGCGTCGTGAAGACCCACTGGTACCGGGCCCACTCGTCCGGCATGTCCACTGCCGAACAGCGCACCATCGTGCCGGTCCCCGCGGGGTGGCGCCGGATGTCCAGCACGAACCGCTCGACCGCCTCGATCCCCTCACTGCGGCCCAACGGTCCCCAGAAGACCACGTCCGAGGTGAGGGCCTGGGAGAGCAGCGCAGTCACATAGCTGTCGTCCGAGGCGTTGAACGCGGAGATGAACGTGTCGATCGCGGATCGCGCGGTCTCTTCCTGCATGCACCAGTAATACCAGTCGCCTCGCGGACCGCGCTCGTCCCGTGAGCCGTCTCCCGACCACGGTGAACCATCCCGGTCACACCACCCCTAGGGCCTGACCCATCGGACAGGCCCTAGGGCAGGCACAAGCGTCGCGGGCCGTCAGCGGCCGGTGGCGTCCAGAGCCGCGGTGAACTGCTCGTCGGTGACGGGCTCCAGCCAGGTGGTCCCGTCACCGCTTTCGTTGCCGACGACCATGGCGATGTGGGCCATGAGTGGGGTGTCGGTGGCGCCGTGCCAGTGCTCCTCGTCGGCCGGGCACTTGACGGTCTCACTGGCGGTGATCCGCACCACGTCGCTGTCGCGGGTGCTGACCAGGCCGACACCGTCGGTGAGTTGGTGGCACGGGTGCGGGCGGGCGCCATCGGCTATCGAAGTCCACCGGGTTCCTCTGGGGACCACGGGCCCGTGTCAGGCCGCGGTCTCTTGGTGGGCTTGGTGGGTCCTGGCGGTGGCCAGGTCTGCCGCTCGCCGGACCGAATCGGCGGAGGCGGCCAGCAGCGGCAGCCGGACGGCCGGGCTGGGGATACGGCCCTGGGCGTGCAACACCCCCTTGATCACGGTCGGGTTCGGCTCGGCGAAGAGCGCGGAGGACAGCCGGGCCAGCTCGGCTCCCAGCCTGCGGGCCGGTCCGGTGGCGTCGCTCCGCCACAGCGAGATCAGCTCGGCGTAGTCAGCGGTGCGGACATTGGCCGACGCCAGGATGCCGCCGCGGGCGCCCGCCGCGAGCAGTGGCGAGATGACGGCGTCATCGCCGCCGAGCACCGCGAAGCCCGGGGTCGACGAGCCGAGCAGTTCCATCGCGGCTGCGTCGATCGCACCGGTTGCGTACTTGACCCCGACGACCTCCGGCAGGTGCCTGAGCGCGTTCAGCGTGCTGATGCTGAGGGGCTGACCGGTGCGGTACGGGATGTCGTAGACGACCAGCGGCAGGCCCCCGTGTTCGGCGAGTGCCGTGAAGTGCGCCAGCGTTCCCGCCTCGCCGGGTCGGGTGTAGGGCGGTGTGGGAACCAGCGCCGCGGCGACGTCACCGCTCTGAGCGAGCTCCTGCAGTGTCGTGATGGCGGCGGCGGTGTCGTTGGTGCCGACGCCGACGATCAGCGGAGCTCCGTGTGTCCGGCAGGCGGCCGAGCAGATACGGACTACGGCCTGCTTCTCCTCGGTGGTCAGCGTGGCCGCCTCCGCGGTGGTGCCCAGGGCGACGAGTCCGCGAGCGCCGCCGACCGACAGCGCCTCGTCGGCGAGGCGGGCGAGCGCGTCCGGGGCGAGGCGCAGGTCGTCGGTGAACGGAGTCACCAAGGGGACAAACAGGTCGGTGAGATTCGCTTTGGGCTTCATGCGCCCAGCCTGACCGACACAAACCCAGTAGATCCAGTTCATGTTTCTTCGCTTATGCGTAAGCTCATCTTATGCTCGATGTTCGACGTCTCCACCTGCTGCGCGAACTGGACCGACGCGGCACCATCGCGGCCGTTGCCGAGGCGCTGACCTTCACCGCCTCGGCCGTCTCCCAGCAACTGAGCGTGCTTGAGCGCGAGGCGGGCGTATCCCTGCTGGAACGAAGCGGCAGACGGGTGGTGCTCACCCCCGCGGGCCGTACCCTCGTCACCCACGCCGATGCCGTCCTCGAACGCCTCGAACTGGCGGTCTCCGAGCTGGCTGGTGCACGCGAGGGCGTCGGCGGTCCGCTGCGGATCGGGACGTTTCCCTCTGGCGGCCCCGCGATCGTGCCCGCCACGCTGGCCGAACTGGCCCAGCGGCATCCCGCGCTGGAACCGATGGTGCAGGAGATCGACTCGGCGCGGGTCTCCGACGGCCTACGGGCCGGCGAACTCGATGTGGCCCTCGTCCACGACTACGACTTCGTGCCCGCCTCACCGGACACCACGGTCGACCAGGTACCTCTGTTGGAGGAGCCGATGTACCTGGCCACCGGCGGTGCTCCCGCTACCGGTCGCGTCACCCGCGGCGAGACGCTGGCGGAGCTGCTCGGACCGTGGGCCATGTCCCCGTGGATCACGGCCCGGGACGGCACGACTGGTCACGCGATGGCCGTACGCGGCTGTCAGGCGGCCGGATTCCAGCCGCGCATCCGCCATCAGGTCAACGACTTCCGTACGGTCTTGGCACTTGCCGCCATCGGGCAAGGCGTCGGATTCGTACCGGAGATGGCCACCGCACACGCCCCCGAGAACCTGGTCCTGACTCGGCTGCCCCTCTTTCGCCGTTCGAAGGTAGCCTTCCGCGCCGGCGGCGGCACCCACCCGGCGATCGCAGCATTCGTGGCGGCGGCGCGAACAGCGGTGGCGCCACGGGCCGTCCCTCCTTGCTGATCGCTTCGGTGCCTTGAGTCGCGGGTCCTGTGCTCGGCGATCTTGCCCCCCCGGTCGACTGCGTGTTCCCGACCGGGCGGCACTCGCCGACGTCATGTGCGTGCTGCGGACCGGTGTCGCGTGGCGCGATGTCCCCGCAGAGACCGCGGGCTGTTCCGGAGTAACGGCCTGGCGTCGGCTGCGGGAACTGAACCGAGGCCGGTCACCTGGCCACGCCTGCGCGCCGCCCCTGCCGGCCGAGCTTCGGCGCGCCGACCTGCTGGACCTGGACGGCTGCTCCATGGACGGGCCGCACGTCCGGGCCCTCAAAGGGGGGATCACGTCGGTCCCTCGCCCGTCGACCGCGCCTGTTCCGCCGATTCGGGGTCGGCGGGGACGTCCCCGCCACAAGCCCCTGCTTCGCGGAGTCAGTCGAGATCGATCTGGCGCCAGTGGGTCGAGTGGGCTGCTCGCTGCCTCTATGGCGAAGTACGTTTGGGTGACGCCACTGGCACCGGCCCATCCAGCACGCCGCGGGCAGCCCCATGGTCTGCTCCGGGTGCTGCTCGGTGTTCCGCCGCGCGGACCTGCTCGCCTTCGGCGGCTTTCCGGAACGCACCATCGTCGAGGACATGGACTACACCTGGTCCCAGCAGATCGCGGGCCGGCGCCCCTGTACGTCAGCGACGCGGTCGCCTGGGCCGCCGACCCCGAGACGCTCACCTATCTGCGCAAACAGGTGTGGCGGTGGATGGCGGGCTTCTGTCAGAACGTGCGGCTGCACCTGGGCCGGATGCTCACCGCGAAACCGATGCTCGCACTCTGGATCCTGCTGGCCCTCCTCGAAATCGTCACGGCACCCCTGTGGTGGGCCACACCGTTCCTGCTCGCGGCCACGACGAGCCAGTCGCTGAGCGAGTCCTTCGGGTGGTGGGCGGCGGCCGAGGTACTGCTCACCGCGCCACCCCTGATCTACGCGGCCCGCCGGCGGCGGCTGCCCGTGGCGGGGGTCCTGCTGAACATCCCGTGCGTCTACGCCACCAAGGCGGTCAACGTCTGCTACGCGTGGAAGGCGCTGATCGTCGAGCTGGTCCTCGTCCCGCTGCGGCTGTCCAAGGGACTCACCGTGTACGAGAAGGGGCGCCCCGCCATACCGGCCGCCCGGTGACGCGGTGACGCCCGGGATGTGAGAGGCAGTCAACTCCCGGGCACCGCACCGTCGTTGGTGGATACGTGGACGTAGTCGACGACGAGCTGCTGCGGGAAGGTGGTGCTGCCGTCCGGGTCGCCGGGCCAGTAGCCGCCGACCGCGAGGTTCAGGATCAGGAAGAAGGGCTTGTCGAACACCCACTGCTTGCCGCCCAGGTCGGCCGGGGTGCGGGTCTGGTAGATGTTGCCGTCCACGGACCAAGTGACCTTGTTGGGTGACCAGTCCACGGCGAAGGTGTGGAACTTGTCCGCGAACGCCTCGCCGCCGGGCAGCGTGTATCCCGCGCCGATGCCGCCGGAGCCGGAGTAGCCGGGGCCGTGCAGGGTGCCGTGCACGGTGCTCGGTTCGAAGCCGACGTTCTCCATCACGTCGATCTCACCGCTCTGGGGCCAGCCCACGTCGCCGATGTCGGCGCCGAGCATCCAGAACGCGGGCCACATGCCCTGGCCGCGCGGCACCTTCATGCGGGCCTCGACATGGCCGTACGTCTGC
The DNA here is from genome assembly GCF_026340305.1 of Streptomyces sp. NBC_01381. Lineage (NCBI taxonomy): Bacteria > Bacillati > Actinomycetota > Actinomycetes > Kitasatosporales > Streptomycetaceae > Streptomyces > Streptomyces sp. NBC_01381. Next base: position 3,342,878 of record NZ_JAPEPI010000002.1, read on the forward strand.
GTGAACTTGCCCGCGGTGTTGAGACGGGCGGAGGTGTACTCACAAGTTCCGTACCAGCACTGGTAGTTGCCCGGGTTCTCCTTGCGGGCGGTGATGACCAGGTTGCCCTGGCCGTCGAGGGCGGCGTTGCTGTTGCCGGAGGTGTAGTACTGCCGCTCGTGGTTGTTGACGTTGTCGCCGGTCTCGATCTGCCACTTGGCGCCGTCGACCGCCGACCCGGCGGGTCCGTCGAAGTCGTCGGTGAACGAGGCGGCCGCGGGCGCGGGTTCGGCCGATGCCCCGGCCGGGAGTGCGGTCAGGGTGGCGGCGCCGCAGACCAGGGCGGCCGCGAGCGCCGTACGGCGGCGGCGGGTGGGGGTGCGCACTGTCATCACATCGCTTCGCGTGGGGGAGGGGAGGGGGCGGGGGAGGGGGGAGAGGAGGGGAGCACGCATGCCCCGCGGGGCATGCGCATGACAAACCACCGTCGAGAACTGAACGCAGCGAGCGATCCGTCCCCGACGCTTAGTCCAGTACTTGATTTAAGGCACCCTCCGAGGCGCCGTCAAGGAGTTGGTGCGGACCAACCGGAACCGTCGGGCGTCAACGCCCGTGCCAGATACGGCGCCGTGCGGCTGCCCGGCGCCCCCGCCATGACCGCCGGCGGGCCGGACGCGACGATCCTGCCGCCCTCTTCGCCGCCGCCGGGGCCCAGGTCGATCACCCAGTCCGCGCCCGCCACCACCGCCATGTCGTGCTCGACGACGACCACCGAGTGGCCCGCGTCGACAAGGCCGTGCAGCTGACGCATCAGGACCTCGACGTCCGCCGGGTGGAGTCCGGTCGTCGGCTCGTCCAGGAGGTAGAGCGTGTGACCGCGCCGGACGCTTCCCCGGGCGTTTCGAACAGGGGAGGCCCCTTGCAACTCGCCCGCCAGCTTGATGCGTTGGGCCTCGCCGCCGGACAGCTCGGTGGCGGGCTGGCCGAGCCGCAGATAACCGAGCCCCACATCGAGCAGGGTCCGCAGGCTGCGGGCGACCGCCGGGGTGTCCGCGAAGAAGTCCGCTGCCGACTCGACGGTGAGGTCGAGCACCTCCGCGATGTTCCGCCCCTGGTAGGTCACTTGGAGCGTCTCGGGGTTGTAGCGCGCGCCCCCGCAGTCGGGGCACGGCGCGTATGTACTGGGCAGGAAGAGCAGTTCCACGCTCACGAACCCCTCGCCCTGGCAGGTCTCGCACCGTCCGCCCGCGACGTTGAACGAGAAGCGCCCCACGCCGTAGCCTCGCTCGCGCGCCGCGTCCGTGGCCGCGAAGACCTTGCGCACGACGTCGAAGAGGCCGGTGTAGGTGGCGAGGTTGGAGCGGGGCGTGCGGCCGATCGGCTTCTGGTCGACGGACACCAGGCGCCCCACGCCCTCGAGTTCCTCGGTGATCTCGCCGATGAGCGTGGACTTGCCCGAGCCGGAGACACCGGTGACGGCGGTGAAGGTGCCGAGCGGGATCTCGGCCGTCACCTCACGCAGGTTGTGGCGGCTGACGGGCCCGACCTTCAGCCAGCCACGGGGCGCGCGCACCTCGCGCACCGGTTCCGGTTCGCGCCCGAAGAGGAAGCGGGCCGTCGCGGACTCCGCGACACCCGCGAGGTCCGCGACCGGCCCGCTGTGCAGGACCTCACCGCCGTGCTCACCGGCGTGCGGGCCCACGTCGACGAGCCAGTCGGCATGGCGTACGACATCGAGGTGGTGCTCCACGACGAAGACCGAGTTGCCCGCTGCCTTGAGCCGGTCGAGGAGGGTGAGCAGCGACTCCGTGTCCGCCGGGTGCAGTCCGGCCGAGGGTTCGTCCAGGACGTACACGACGCCGAAGAGCCCGGAGCGGAGCTGTGTCGCGAGCCGCAGCCGCTGCAGCTCGCCCGTGGAGAGCGTGGGCGTCGCGCGGTCCGGGCTCAGATAGCCGAGCCCGAGCTCGGTGATCGTGGCGATCCGTGCGAGCAGGTCGGCGGCCAGGACGCGGGCCGCCTCCGAACCCGTCGCGCCTTCGAGCGTCTTGGCCAGTTCCGACAGGGGCAGCGCGGCGAGGTCGGCGATCGTACGGCCCGCGAAGGTGACGGCCATCGCCTCCGGGCGCAGCCTGCTGCCGCCGCAGGCCGGGCAGTCGGCGCTCTCCAGAAAACGCTCGGCCTTGGTGCGCAGCGTCTGGCTCTTGGAGTCCGCGAAGGTCTTCATCACATAGCGCCGGGCGCTCATGTACGTGCCCTGGTAAGGGCGTTGGATCCGGCCGGCGTCCCGCACGGGGTGCACGGTCACCACCGGCTGCTCGTCGGTGAACAGGATCCAGTCCCGGTCCTGCTGTGGCAGTTCGCGCCAGGGCAGGTCGACGTCGTGGCCGAGGGTGTCGAGGACGTCGCGGAGGTTCTTCCCCTGCCAGGCCCCGGGCCACGCCGCGATCGCGCCCTCCCTGATCGACAGGGACGGGTCGGGGACGAGGAGCTGCTCGCTCGTGCGGTGCACGCGGCCCAGGCCGTGGCACGCCGGGCAGGCCCCGGCGGCGGTATTCGGCGAGAAGGCGTCCGAGTCGAGGCGCTCGGCGCCCCGCGGATAGTCGCCGGCCCGGGAGAAGAGCATGCGCAGCGAGTTCGAGAGGTTGGTGACCGTGCCCACCGAGGACCGGGAGGTGGGCGCCGCCCGGCGCTGCTGGAGCGAGACGGCGGGCGGGAGGCCCGTGATCTCGCCGACCCGCGGCGCGCCCACCTGGTGGATCAGCCGCCGGGCGTACGGGGCGACGGACTCGAAGTAGCGGCGCTGGGCCTCCGCGTAGATCGTGCCGAAGGCGAGCGAGGACTTCCCCGAGCCGGAGACGCCGGTGAAGACGGCGATGACGTCGCGCGGAATGGCGACGTCCACGTTGCGGAGGTTGTGCTCCCGCGCACCACGCACACGTACGAACGGATCGTGGGGGCTGTGCATGGGGCGGACTCCGTACGCGGCTCGGGGGCAAACCCCAAGATTCTAGGCCGCGGCCAGACCCGCGACCCGGGCGAGCCGCCGGTAGGAGTCGAGGAGCCCGTCGCGGTCGTACGTACTGGTCGTGACCAGCACTTCCTGCGCGCCGCTCTCCTTGAGCAGTACTTCCAGCTCCTCGGCCACCTGCTCCTCCGTGCCATGGATGTGGCCCTGGAGCCCGGATGCGTAGAACCCGCGCTCCTTCTCCGTCATCGTCATCGCCGGTGACTCGACGCGCTCGGCCGGGGGCAGCGGCGGGAAGGTGCCGTGCGTGCGCGAGTACGCCATGGACCAGGCTTCCGGTATCAGCAGGCGGCGGGCCGCTTCGGGTGTCTCGGCGACGGCGATGGTGCCCGAGACGACGACGTACGGCTCGCTCGACCAGACGGAGGGCCGGAACGACGATCGGTAGTGGTCGATGCCGCGGAGCATCTTCTCGCGGCTCCGGATGTCGCCGATGACCATGGGAAGCCCGGCCTGCGCGGCGATGGTGGCGCCCTCGCCGATGGCCAGGACGTACGGCGGGACGGTCAGGCCCTCGGCGGGGCGGGCATGCGCGCCGGTGTCGGACGTGCCGCGGAACCAGCCGAGGAGCTCGGTGAGCTGCGCGGCGAAGTCCTCGGCGTTGTGCTTGTCCCGCCCCAGCGCCTTGCGCACCCCGTCGGTGAAGCCGACCGAGCGGCCGAGCCCCATGTCGATGCGCCCGGGAAAGAGCGCTTCGAGCACCCCGAACTGCTCGGCGACGATGAGCGGTTGATGGTTCGGCAGCATCACACCGCCGGTGCCGACCCGGATGGTGCGCGTCGCCGCCGCGACGGCCGCCGCGAGCACGGTCGGCGCCGAACCGGCCACACCCGGCACGCCGTGATGCTCGGACACCCAGAGACGGTGGTACCCGAGCCCTTCGAGCTCCTTGGCGAGACGCACGGTGTCGCGCAGGGCCTCGGGGCCGTCGTGCCCCTCACGGGTGCGGGATCGGTCGAGGACGGAGAACCGGGTTGCTTCGATCACTGAGCTCACGGAAGGTTCAACGCCTGAGCGCCGCCAGGATTCCCGCCGGGCGCGGGGTGCGGGGAGAGCGGCCGTTCGAAGAAGGTCTCAAGGGCCACCGTGGCCTGCGTGCCGCTGACGCCGTCGATGGCGTAGAGGCGGCGCAGGACGTCCTGTAGCTGCTCAGTGGTGGCGGTCCGCACTTTCACCAGTACCGAGGCGCTGCCGGCGATGACGTGTGCCTCCAGGATTTCGGGGAGTGCGGCGAAGTCCTGTGCCGAATCGCCCATCCACGAGGTCGAGTCGACCATCACGTACGCGAGGACGGCACCGCCCACCGCGGCCGGGTCCACCTCGACCGTGGTGCGTCGGATGACACCGCGCTCCCGGAGCTTGCGTACCCGTTCATGAGCGGCGCCGGCGGACAGGCCGACGGCTTGTCCCAATGCGGCGTAGGGCTGGGTGGCGTCCTGCTGGAGCTCGGCCAGCAGGACGCGATCGATGTGATCCACAACTCTCCATTCGGATACCTGTTGCATCGACCGTATCTCATCCTGCAATCTCAGCCCTGAGCCGAATGAGATTCGCACAAGTGATGCTTCTAGGAGAGGGAGGACCTCATGAGCAGCGAGGGCCCTGGGCTGTACGAGATGCTCGACGACCGGTTCCGATCCGGGCGGTGCATGAACGGTGACAGCGACCTCGAGGTCCTGTACTCCGGTTGCCGTTGGGCCGAGGGGCCGATCTACCTGCCCGCCTGGCGGCAGTTGATCTGGAGCGACATACCCAACGACCGGATGCTTCGCTGGGACGAGGAGACCGGCGCGGTCAGCGTCTTCCGCCGCTCGGCCGGGCACACCAACGGCAACACCCTCGACGGCGAGGGCCGGTTGATCACCTGCGAGCAGGGCAACCGCCGGGTCACCCGGACCGAGCACGACGGGACGGTCACGGTGCTGGCCGACCGTTGGCAGGGCAAGCGGCTGAACAGCCCGAACGACGCGGCGGTGAAGTCCGACGGCTCCATCTGGTTCTCCGACCCGGACTTCGGCATCACCAGCGACTACGAGGGCTACCGGGCCGAGAGCGAGATCGGCGCCAACAACGTCTACCGGATCGATCCGGACACCGGCGAAGTGCGGCTCGTCGCCGATGGTTTCGGTGCCCCGAACGGTCTGGTCTTCTCGGCCGACGAGCGGCAGCTGTTCGTCTCCGACACCCGGGCAGGTTTCATCCGGGTCTTCGACGTCACCGCGGACGGCACCCTGTCCGACGGCAAGGTCTTCGCCGAAGCCGCAGCTCGTGAAGGCGCCCGCTTCGACAACCTGCGCTTCGACGACGGCGGTCGGCTCTGGGCAGCCGCGATGGATGACGGCGTGCACTGTTATGACCCCGACGGCACACTGATCGGCCGTCTCAACGTGCCGGAAACCGTCGCCAACATCTCCTGGGGCGGCGCCAAGCGCAACCGCCTGTTCATCACCGCCGAAACCACCCTCTACTCGGTGGTCATGGGAGTCACCGGCACCCACCCGGCCGGACCCGGGCGTCACCCCTGGTTGAAGGCAGGGCCTCGGTGAGCATTGCCTAGGCTGTGCGCGTGACGGAAGACAGCAGGCCACTGGCCGTATTCGATCTGGACGGCACCCTCGCGGACACCGCGCACCGGCAGCGGTTCCTGGAGCGCAAGCCGCGCGACTGGGGCGCCTTTTTCGCCGCCGCCCCGGAGGATCCGCCGCTTGCGGAGGGTGTGGCGCTGGCCCTGGAGAGCGCTCAGGAGTGTGAGGTCGTCTATCTGACGGGCAGGCCGGAGCGGTGCCGCAAGGACACCGTGGCGTGGCTCGCGGCGCAGGGGCTGCCCGAGGGGCGGATCTGGATGCGGCGCAACGACGACCGGCGGCCCGCGCGCCGCGCCAAACTGGAGATTCTCCAGAAGATCGCGCAGAAGCGTGCGGTGCGCGTGCTCGTGGACGACGACGAGCTGGTGTGCGACGAGGCCGAGCGGGCGGGCTTCAAGGTCGTACGGGCACGCTGGGCGAGCACGTCCGCCGCGCTCAAGGACGCCCAGGAGCGGGAGGGGCGGACGTGACCGGCTGACGGGCGTGCCCCGCAGGCCTCAGGCGCTGTCGCCGTCCTCAAGGCGGAATCCGACCTTCAGGCCCACCTGGTAGTGCTCGATCTGCCCGTTCTCGATATGGCCGCGCACCTGGGTGACCTCGAACCAGTCCAGGGAGCGCAGGGTCTGCGAGGCGCGGTCGATGCCGTTGCGGATCGCCTGGTCGACGCCCTCGTGCGAGGTGCCGACGATCTCGGTGACCCGGTAGGTGTGGTCGGACATGAGGGTGTTCCTCTCCTCCGTGCGGTGGCGTCACAGCGGTGGGGTGACGTCACTCCACCGTGCCCCACCACGCGGCGGTGCGCGAGGCGGTGGGCGCGGGATGTTCGGCGGCCGCGCCCAGGGCGAGCCGGGAGGCGACGCGGTAGCGGTCGCCGCGGTAGAGGGAGCGCACATACTCGACGGGGCGGCCCTCGGTGTCCGTGGTGATCCGGTCGAAGAGCAGCGCGGGGGAGAGCTCGGGCACGCCGAGCAGCCGCGCCTCGGCCTCCGTGACCACCGTCGGTTCGATGGACTGCACGGCGTGGGCGGGACGGATGTGCCGGACCTCGCGGAGATGGGCGTAGAAACCGGACTCCATCTGCTCGGGGGTGAGCCCCGGTGTCAGCGCGGCCGGAATGTGCAGATGCTCCAGAGCGATGGGTTCGCCGTCGACGAGGCGCAGCCGTGCCACGTACACGATCTCGGCGGCGGGGGAGACGCGCAGCTTGCGGCCGGTCCGTGCCCCGGCCCGGACGGTGCTGAACTCCACCACCCGGCTCGACCAGCCGCCCGGAGCCTGCGGTGCGGTGAGCGGGCGGCTCGCCGAGATCAGCTCCTGGGTGACCTTGGCGGGTGCCACGAACATCCCGCGCCCGTGTTCGCGTACGAGAAGTCCCGAGGTCACAAGGTCGTCGACGGCAGCCCGCAGAGTCGGCCGCGATACACCGAGGTCGGCGCAGAGTGTGCGCTCGGAGGGGATCGCGTCGCCGGGCCGGCGGGTCTCGATCAGGTCGAGCAGGACCTCGCGCACGCGCTCGCGCTTGAGCATGCCGCCGGGGGCGGTTCTTTGGTAGTCCATCGATGCCGTCCCGTTCCGGCGGAGGGGTGGGTCGTGTCCACAACTCCCGCCCGCGCCAAGGGACTTGACGCCCCCATTGGTCTATGCCACCTTCAGTCCTCGCGAGTGGTCACCTTACCAATTGGTCAAGCCCGCGTCGTGTCGTTGTGCCGCACCTCCCCCCCCACGCCGGGAGCGGTGAGCGCCCCCGGCATTCCGAAAGGAACCAGGTCGATGAACCGACACCGCTTCAGAGTGACCTCCCGGCCGCTGACAACCGTCGCGGTCGCGACGGCGATCGCAGCCGCCGCCGGCCTCGGCCTGGCGGGGCCCGCCGCGCTGCCCGCCTCCGCGGCCCCGGACGACACCGCTCCGGACGGCACCGCCCCGGCGGCCGCCGCCGCGACGCTCTTCGACGACTTCGACTACGCCGGTCACACCGACCCGAAGATCTCCGAGCACGGCTGGAGCATCCGTTCCAACGCGGGCGGCCCCGGCGTGCCCGGCGCCACCTGGGCGCCCGAGAACATCACCTTCCGCGCCGCGGACGGCAACTCCGTGATGAACCTGGAGACTTCGACCGCCGGCACGGGGGAGTCGACGAAGCAGACCGAGATTCTCACCAAGGCGGTCAAGTTCAAGAACGGCACCTACGCGGCCCGCGTGAAATACGCCGACGTACCGAAGTCCGGCCCCGACGGGGACCATCTCGTCCAGGCGTTCTTCTCCATCAACGACCTCAAGTCCCCGATGGCCGACGACTACTCCGAGTACGACTTCGAGTATCTGCCCAACGGGGGCTGGGGCGAGCCCGCCGACATCCTCTACGCCACCTCCTGGGAGACCTTCAATCCCGAGCCGTGGGAAGCCGTCAACCAGCACACCGAGGTGCGGCAGAGCTACGAGGGCTGGCACGACGTCGTGTTCACCATCGACGACAGCGCCATCAAGTACTACGTCGACGGGCAGCTGTTCGGCACACACGATGCCAAGTACCTGCCGGAACGGCCCATGTCGATCAACTTCAATCAGTGGCTCATCGACCTCGCGGGACAGTCGAGCACCACACCCCGCGCCTACGACCAGCAGGTCGACTACGTCCTGCACGTCAAGGACGAGGTCCTGACGCCGGACCAGGTGAAGGAGCGGGTCGGCGCCTATCGCGGCGCGGGCACGACGTTCGAGGACACGGTCCCCGGCGGCTGATTCGGCCGATCCCGGTGCCGTGACCCCCTTGACCGACCCATTGGTACAGACCAAAATCCAGCCATACCCGTTCGAGCCTGGAGCTCACCCCCACGTCGGGCCGACCTTCCCCTGTCCGCAGGCAGAAAGTGACCGACGTGAAACCGCTCCGCCGCACCGCCATGTCCCTGTCCCTCGTCCTCGCCGCCACCGCTCTGCTCCCCGGATGCGGCGTCCTGCCCGGCGGGGACGAGGAGCAGCGGACCATCACCGTGTGGTTCATGAAGGACAGCGCTTCGGCGGAGTTCATCAAGCGGTTCACCGAGGACTTCGAGCAGCAGCACGGCGACATCGACCTGGAGATACGCATCCAGGAATGGACCGGCATCGGTGACAAGGTCAAGGCCGCGCTCAAGGCCGAGGACGGCCCGGACGTGATCGAGGTCGGCAACACGCAGGTCGCTCAGTACGTCGACGAGGGCGGGCTCCATGACCTCACCCTGGAGTCCGCGCGCGATCTCGGCATGAAGGACTGGCTGCCGGGTCTGGCCGAGCCGGGGCGGTACAACGGCAGCCAGTACGGCGTGCCCTGGTACGCCGCCAACCGCGTCGTCATCTACAACAAGGACCTCTTCGCGCAGGCCGGGATCGAGCAGCCGCCGAAGACGCGGGCGCAGTGGCTCACGGATACGCAGCGGCTCAACTCCGGGGGAAATCAGGGGATCTACCTGGCGGGCCAGGACTGGTACACCCTGTCGGGGTTCATCTGGGACGAGGGCGGTGACCTGGCCAAGGAGACGAACGGGGTGTGGCGGGGCAGCCTGCACTCGCCCGCGGCGCTGCGGGGCATGGAGTTCTACCGGCAGCTCCAGGCGCTGGGTTCGGGCCCCCGAGACGCGGACGAGGAGCATCCGCCGCAGGCCGGGGTGTTCGCTCGGGGTGACGTGGCGCAGATCGTCGCCGTGCCGGGGACGGTGCGGGCGATCGAGGAGAAGAATCCGAAGCTGATGGGGAAGCTCGGCTACTTCCCCATCCCCGGGAAGACGGCGGGCAGGCCGGGGGCCGTCTTCACCGGTGGGTCCGATCTCGTGGTGCGCGGCAAGACCGGCGACCGCAAGGGTGCGGTCGCCGTGATCGAGGCGCTCGCCGGGAAGAAGTGGCAGACGGAGCTTGCCCGGACCATGAATTACGTGCCGAACAAGACGACGCTGGCCTCTGCCGTGTCGGATGAGCCGGGGGTCGCGGCGATGGCCGCGGGGGCGGCGCGGGGTCGGGCGACTCCGGCCTCCCCGAAGTGGGCCGCCGTGGAGGCGGACAATCCCATCAAGGCGTACATGTCGAAGGTGCTGGGCGGGGGTGAGGCGGCGGTGGAGGCGGGGCTGGCGTCCCGCCGGATCACCAGGGCGCTGGACGTGAGCGGGCCGTGAGGAGTCTCTTTCCCCAACCCCGCCCCTTCCCGAAACGGGGGGCTCCGCCCCCGGAACCCCGTTCTAGACCGCCGCTTCGCGGCGGATCTTTCCCGCCCACCCACCCGATTGCCCCGCAGCGGCCCCAGCCTGGCGACGCGCCGTCGTCGGCCGCGCCGCCGTTGCGCCGCTTCGCGGCGAGTCTCCCACCCACCCGCCCGAATCCCAGCAGCTGCCCACCCACCCCAACATCTCAGCCCGTCCGGCGTTTGAGGACGAACTCGCCGAAGGCGGTGATCTGCGGCCACCTCGCGGCTGGCGCAGCCGGAAAGTTTCGGGAAGGGGTGGGGTTGGGGAAAGGAAATGCCCTTACCCCGCCACACTCAACGACAACGCGAAGCGGCCCCTCTCATCCGTCCACCAATGCGTCAGCTTCAGGTCCGCCGCGGACAGTTCCGCCCGCACCCCGTCCTCCCGGAACTTCGCCGAGACCTCCGTCCGCATCTCCTCGTGCCGCTCGAAGTCGACCGCCAGGTCGAGCGCCGGGATCTTCACCGTCTGCGTGGCCCGCGACCGCAGCCGCATCTCGATCCACTCGTGCTCGCGGTCCCAGACGGCGACGTGCGAGAACGCGTCGGGGTCGAAGTCGGCGCCCAGTTCGCGGTTGATGACGGTCAGGACGTTCTTGTTGAAGGCAGCCGTGACGCCCGCCCCGTCGTCGTACGCGGAGACGAGCACCGACTCGTCCTTCACCAGGTCCGTGCCGAGCAGCAGCGCGTCACCGGGGGAGAGCAGGGCACGTACCGACGTGAGGAAGGCGGCGCGTTCGGCCGGTAGCAGATTGCCGATGGTGCCGCCGAGGAAGGCCACCAGACGCGGGCCCGGCGTGCCGGGCAGGGCGAGGCCGCGGGTGAAGTCGGCGATCAGGGCGTGTACGTCGAGAGCAGGGCGCGAGGCGAGGAGCGTGTTCGCGGCGCCGGTCAGCGCGCTCTCGCTGACGTCCACGGGGACGTACGTGTGCAGCGAGGGCAGCGCGTCGATGAGGTGGCGGGTCTTCTCCGACGAGCCCGAGCCCAGCTCGATGAGGGTGCGCGCGTCCGTCACGGCGGCGATCTCCGCGGCGCGTGTCTGCAGGATCTCCCGCTCGGCGCGTGTCGGGTAGTACTCGGGGAGCGTGGTGATCTCGTCGAACAGGGCGCTGCCGCGTGCGTCGTAGAACCACTTGGGCGGCAGCGTCTTGGGCGTACGGGTGAGGCCTTGCAGGACGTCGGCGCGCAGGGCGGCGTCGGTGGCGTCCTCGGGCAGGGTGCGGGTCAGCAGGAACGGGCTCACTCGGTGGGCTCCTTGAGCGGGGTCAGCAGAACATCGGTACGGCTCGCGGCGAGCAGCGTGCGGTCGGGGACCTGACGCCAGTGCGGATCGTCGTCGTAGGGCTCGGAGGCCACGACGGTGCGGCGGCCCGGTTCGGTGAGGTACCAGAGGGTGTCGCCCCAGGCGGTCGCGGCGATCGTCTCGCCGTTGGTGAGGAGGAGGTTGAGGCGTGATCCGGGGGCCGCCTCGGCGACCTCGACGACGGTGTCCGCGAGGGCCTGTCCCTCGTCGTCACCGCCGCGCAGCCGGTGCAGGACGAGCGCCCACACCAGCGCGGAATCGCAGCGCGCCTCCATCGAGAGCAGTTCGGCGGGCGGCAGGCCCGAGGTGAGCGGGGCGAGGGACCGCGGCCAGCCCGCCACCGCGCCGTTGTGGCTGAACAGCCAGGCCCCGGCGGCGAACGGCGCCGCCGCCGCTTCCCCGTCGGCACCCGCCACGGTCGCGTCCCGCACCGCGGCGAGCAGGGCACCGGACCGTACGACCCGGGCGAGGTCCGCGAAGGACCGGTCGCCCCAGATCGGACCGGCACGGCGGTAGCGGGCGGGCTCGGGATCGCCTTCGGCGTACCAACCCACCCCGAATCCATCGGCGTTGACCGTGCCGTAGCGCTGCTGCCGGGGCGCCCACGACTGGCGGAACAGGCTGTGTTCGGGCTCCACCAGGAGCTTGCCGAGCGGCTCCTGGGGGCCCAGGTAGGCGAGGTGACGGCACATCAGACGGCCTCCGCCGGGCCGCCGGGCCCGGTCCCCGCCGGACCCGCGTCACGTGCCGTGCGGAATCCGGAGAAGATCTGCCGCCGCACCGGATGGTCCCAGTTGCGGAACGTGCCCCGGCAGGCCACCTCGTCCACGGAGAACGCGCCGCCCCGCAGCACCTTGTAGTCACCGCCGAAGAACACGTCCGAGTACTCGCGGTAGGGGAAGGCGGCGAAGCCCGGGTAGGGCAGGAAGTCGCTCGACGTCCACTCCCACACGTCGCCGATCAACTGGCGTACGCCGAGCGGCGATTCACCGGCCGGATAGCTGCCCGCCGGAGCCGGCCGCAGATGGCGCTGGCCCAGGTTGGCGCGCTCGGGCGTGGGGTCCGCGTCACCCCACGGGTAGCGCATGGACCGTCCTGACGCCGGGTCGTGCCGGGCGGCCTTCTCCCACTCCACCTCGCTGGGCAGCCGCCGGCCCGCCCAGCGGGCGTACGCGTCCGCCTCGTACCAACTGACGTGCAGGACCGGCTCGTTCGGCGGCACGGCCTCCACCGTCCCGAAGTGGCGGCGCAGCCACTGCCCGGCGTCGCGGCGCCAGAACAGCGGCGCCGAGAGCTTGTTGCCCCGGACCATGTCCCAGCCCGCGGGAGCCCACCAGCGCTCGTCCGTGTAGCCGCCGTCGGCGATGAAGCGCTGGAACTCGGCGTTGGTCACCGGCGTCGTGTCGATGAAGAACGGCGGGACGAGACGGTGGTGCGCCGGACGTTCGTTGTCCAGCGCCCACGGTTCGGTGGACGTGCCCATCGTGAACGGGCCGCCGGGGACGAGGACTTCGGAAGGACCGGTGAACGGCGGCGCGGGAGCGGGGTCGGGAGCGGTGAGCGCCGTCGGCCCCGAGCGCAGCTGATGGGTGATCAGCATCGTCTCGTCGTGCTGCTGTTCATGCTGCGCGATCATGCCGAACGCGAAGCCCGCGTCGGTCAGCGGCGAACCGCGGAACGGCGTGCTCTCCAGGACGTCAAGGGCGCGCCCGCGCACCTCGGCCGCGTAACGGCGGGCCTCGGCGGGGGCGAGCAGCGGCAGGGTCGGCCGTTCGGCGCGGGGATGCTCGAAGGCGTCGTACAGACCGTCGATCTCCGGCCGCATGGCGTCACGGCCTGCCACCGCCCGCAGCAGCCACAGCTCCTCCTGGTTGCCGATGTGCGCGAGGTCCCAGACCAGCGGCGACATCAACGGCGAGTGCTGCGCGGTCAGTTCGGGGTCCTCGACACAGGTGGTCAGGAGCGAGGTGCGGTCCCGGGCGGCGAGCAGCGCCGCCAGGGCGCGCTCCCGAAGGGAATCGGGGTCGCTGACGGTTCCGGTCATCGGAGGCTGCCCTTCTCGTGCTCGTTCTCGGGAACGGGCTCATGGTCACGGTCGTGTGTCTGCGCACGGTGCCGGTCGAGCACGTCGTCGGCCGGGCAGCGGCCCCGGGCGACATAACGCTCGGTGTACGCGGCCACCGCGTCCCGCACCGCCGTGCTGGCGCCCATCCGGGGCAGCGCGTCGACGGCGGCGGCGAAACAGGCCGCCGCGGCCTCGCGCAGCTCGGGATCGGCGAGCCCATGCCGGGCGGCGTCCAGATACAGCGGGCTGCGCGGCGCCGCGGGGGCACCGGGCGGGCAGGCGCGCTCGGCCAGCGGCTTGACCGTGCGGTACGCGGTCTCGGCGGCCTGCGGATCGTCGAACAGCGCGCTCGTCACGGCGAGCGGCACGATCCAGCCGTCATCGCCCGGCTGGGCGTCCACCATCCGCAGCTCCAGGTGGCCGCGGGGGCGTACGGGCGGGAAGAGGGTGGTCAGGTGGTGGTCGAGGTCTTCACGAGTGGGCGGGCGCGGTGTGCCCGAACGCGCCCAGGCGCGGAAGGTCAGCCCTTCCGGGACGGCCCAGTCGACGTCGTCCCGCTGCGCCCTGACGAACATCACCGGCGCGTCCAGGGCGTGCCGTGTCCAGGCCGCCCGCGGCTCCGCGTCCATCGGCGGCGCGGCGGACGTCCCCGGGTCGATGGCGGCCCACACGGCCTGCCGGGTGGACCGCCAGCCGGTGGCACGGCCGTCCTGGAGCGGCGAGTTGGCGAACGCGGCGACGAGTACGGCGCCAAGGAGATGCGCGAACCGCCAGCGCCGCCCGTAGCCGAGCGGTCCCGGCTCCTCGTGCCCCGCGTCCAGGCAGATCTGCACGGACGCGGTGGAGCACATCATGCGCCGCCCAGCGGGGCCCGCGCGGTCGAGATAGCACTCCATGGCGTCATAGCGCGGACGGTGCAGGATGCGGTGAGGCGGGCGCCATGGATCGGCGCCGATGCCGGTGAGGGCCAGATTCAGGGATTCCAGTCGGTCGCGTACGACGGACAGATCGGCCGACACGGCCGATACGCACTCCATGAGCGAGGCGGCGGGGAGCGAGCTGAGCTCTAGCTGGCCACCTGGTTCGACGGTGATCTGGGAGTTCAGGGGCAGGGCCCGCAGTGCGGCGTAGGCCGCTTCGAGGCGGGCGGTGGACACGGGCGTTCGGAGCCGGTGCGGCTCGTGGATCAGCCATTCCAGTTCGACACCGGTGGCGCGAGGTGGTCCGGTCTTGAAGCAGATGCCGCTGACCAGCGCCTCCGCCTCGGCCTCGGATACCGCGGTGCCGTACTTCGCGCGGTACGTCGTACAGTCGCCCTCGGGCATGCAGGGGTCCTCCTGTTCACAGTTCCGCCTGGTCAGGCGGTTGCGGACCACCCCGGTCAACTCGATGTGGGGTGGACCGAGTTGGTCTTGAGCCGGAACGCTCCGTCCTACCCAAGACCTTGTCGGCCGTTCGCACAAGAGTGCCCCTGGGGTCGAGTCGACGCCAGGGAATTCTGTTGCGGCGGACGATGCGAACCGCTCACCATGCGTTCATGTACGAGTCGGGGGACAGGGCGGGGGAGCGGGTATGAGTGCCCGCCTGCGCGGGATCGCGCAGCAGACCGAGGAGATCGTCGCGGCGGGCCGGTATGTCTCTGCCGGTGGCCGCGACGTGGTGATCGCGCATGCGGTGGACGCCGCGCGCTCCGGCACGCGGATGTTCGGACCCGCCGCGGTGCGCGTGACGCTGCCCGAGCCGAGCTCCACGGTAGTCGAGGTCACAGCGGAGAGCAGCTTGGAGGCGGCGCACAGGCTCGCCACCAGGGAAGACACCCCGGTGGCCGTCCTGAACTTCTCCTCCGCGCGCAATCCCGGCGGCGGCTATCTGAACGGGGCCCAGGCCCAGGAGGAGGCGCTGTGCCGCGCCTCCGCGCTGTACACGTGCGTGCGGTCGGCCCGGGAGTTCTACGACTACCACCGGGCCCACCGCGACCCGTTCTACAGCGACCGCGTCATCCACTCCCCGGCCGTCCCGGTCTTCCGCGACGACCGCGGACGGCTGCTCGACGAGGCGTACACCGTGGGCTTCCTGACGTCGGCGGCGCCGAACGCGGGAGTCGTCGGACGGCAGACACCTGAGCGTGCGGGGCAGCTGCCCGACGCCCTGCTCGGCCGCGCCGAGCGGGTCCTGGAGACCGCGCTGGCCTGCGGCTACCGGCGGCTTGTGCTCGGCGCGTGGGGCTGCGGGGTCTTCCAGAACGACCCGGTGGACGTGGCGGACGCCTTCCGCGTCCAGCTCGACGAGGGCGGCTGGTTCCACGGGGCCTTCGAGCACATCGTCTTCGGGGTGCTCGACCGCACGCGCGGCGCGGTGACGCGGTCCGCCTTCGAGCGGGCGTTCGCGGACATGGCGGATCAGCGCCGGCCGTAGCGAGCGGTTCAACGTCGGCCGTAGCGGCTCAAGCGCCGGCCCTAGTGGCTCAGCGCCAGCCGTACCGCTCCTGGAGCCGCCGCACGACCAGGTTGAACCGCATCCGGTCGATGGCGCACGCCTCGCGACGCATGCCCTTCTCGTGCACCCGGAGCACCCGGTCGATGTCGACCCAGGAATCGCGGCCCGTACGGTCCCACGGCCCGCTGCCGATCGGCACCCTTCCCCAAGCTCTCGGCTTCGCTCGAGCAGGGGAGACCCCACCCCGGTCGCCGCCATGCCGCTTGCTGGAAAGCTGCACGGCGAGCAGCGTGCCCCGGTCCTCGCGGGCGACGACGAGGACGGGGCGATCCTTGCCGCGCCCGTCGTTCTCCTCGTAGGGGACCCACGTCCACACGATCTCGCCGGGGTCGGGGTCGCCGTCATGGGCCGGCGCGTACGTCGCCTGCACCCGCCCCACCTCGGCGGGCTCGACCTCGGTGGTCGCGGTGCGGCCCGTGCGGCCCGGGTTCGCGGACATCTGCGGTTCTTCGGTGTCGGCAGTCACGCGGGCCACCGTAGAGCCTGTCTGGCCCAACCCGCAGGGCGGGTCCGCCCGATGAACCGCAGGCTCGGTCCATGGCGCCACCTCGACACCTCCACCGCGCGCGGCTCATCGCCGTCCTCGCCCTGTGCGGCACGGCACTTGCCGCGACGGTCCCGCCACCGCCCGCCCCCGCCGCCCCCATCGCGCCCCCGCCGCGCACCGTCTCCGCGTGGCTGCCCTACTGGGAGCAGGAAGTCGCGTACCAGGACGCCTTGCGCCACGCCGCCCAACTGCACACCGTCAGCCCCTTCTGGTACCGCACACAGCCGGCCGGGGACGTGGTGGGCTACACCGGCGCGGGGGAGCGCCGCGTCATCGACGGACTCCACAAGGCGGGCATCAAGGTCGTGCCGACCGTCATGGAGAGGATGGAGCGCGGCGAGCTCGCCTCCGTCGTCACCGACAAGAACCGCCGCGCGCGGCACATCGACGCGCTGCTCCGTGTCGTCCGCAGCCGCTCGTACGACGGGCTCGACCTGGACTACGAGAGCATCGCGGCCACCGGGGACGCCGACTACAGGAAGGTGGGTTCCGGGTACGCGACGCTGGTCACCGACCTGTGCGCCCGGCTGCACGCCTTGAGCAAGCAGTGCGTGGTCACCGTCTCGCCCAAGACACGGATCAGCGGCCGCGTCTGGGACTACCGCCGACTGGGCGCCGCCGCCGACCGGTTGCGCATCATGGCGTACGACCAGCACTGGGCGGAGGGATCGCCCGGACCGCTCTCCTCGCCCGCCTGGTACGAGGAGATCCTGCGCCGCGCCACCGCCGAAGTCCCCGCCCGCAAGCTGGAGATGGGCCTGCCCGGCTACGGCTGGGACTGGGGCGTGGGCAGCGGCGACCGAGCCCGGCACGTCACCTGGAAAGAGGCGGAGGCCCTGCGCCGCAGGGTCGGCGCGCCCTACCGCCTCGATCCCGCGTCGAGCACGCCGCACTTCACGTACGACGACGGTGACGAGCGCCGCACCGTCTGGTACCAGGACGCGCGCGGCACGGCCGCCCATCTGCCGGTCCTGCGGAAGTACGGCGTACGCCACACCGTCCTGTGGGCCCTCGGCTTCGAGGACCCGGCGCTGTGGCCCACGCTGGCGAAGGGTTAGGCCGCCGTCTCGGCCACGGCCGGCCACTGCTCGTACCAGCGCTGGTCCGCCTCCAACTGCGCGGCCAGCGAGATCAGAAGCGGCTCGCTGCCCGCCGGGCCGAGCAGCTGCGCGCCCACCGGAAGCCCGTCGCCCACCCGCCCGGCGGGCACGTTGACGCCCGGCCAGCCCAGGACGTTCCACGTCCAGGCGTAGGGGCAGGCGGCGATCATCGCCTGGTCGGTGCGCCAACCGCTCAGCTTCGCCAGGGTGCCGATGCGGGGCGGGGGAGTGGCGGTGGTGGGTGTGATGACCACGTCGTACGTCGAGAAGACCGCGCCGACGCGGCGGTGCAGGGCGGCCTCGGCGCGCCGGGCGAGGCGCAGCGGCGCACCGCCGAGCAGGCGGCCGAGGCGGGCGGCCTCCTTGGTGCGCGGGTCGAGCAGCCGGGGGTCGGGGACCTCGCGGACCCAGTCGGTGATGCCCGCCGTGGCGCGCGGCACGAAGTCGAGGCCGATCTGTCCGTAGCGCGGGTCGGCCTCCTCGACGTCGTGCCCGAGCGCGGCCAGCCGGTCCGCGAGGACGATGACCTTGCGCCGCACCACCGGATCGAGCCGCTTGGGCGTCGCGGTGAACGGCATGCGCAGCGAGAGCGCGATCCGCAGGCGGCCCGGCTCACGCGTGGCCGCATCGACGGCGCTGATGGCGGGCGGCTTGTGCAGGTCGCCCTCGTGGTTGCCGCTCGCCGCATCCAAGAGCAGCGCCGCGTCGGCGACGGTCCTGGCGAGCGGGCCGTTGACGGTGATTCCGTTGAAGGCCTCCGGCCACGGCCAGGTCGAGATCCGGCCGCGCTGCGGTTTGATCCCCACGAGGTGCGTCCAGGCGGCCGGGATGCGCACCGAGCCCGCCCCGTCCGAGCCGAGCGCGGCAGGGACGAGCCCGGCGGCGACCGCGGCCGCCGAACCGCCCGACGACCCGCCGGGGGTGTGGCCGGTGTGCCAGGGATTGCGGGTGTCGCCGAAGCCGGGCCCTTCGGTGAACGGCCACTGGCCCAGCTCGCAGGTGTTGGTCTTGCCTACGATCACCGCGCCGGCCGCCCGCAGTCGGCGCACCGACTCCGCGTCCTCCTTCTTCGGAGGGAAGTCACCGCGGCAGCCGAACGCGGTCGGCTCACCCGCGATGTCGGTGTCGTCCTTCACGGCGAGCGGCACGCCGAGGAGCGGCGGAAGACCGGGACCGCCCGCCGCCAACTCCCGGTCGGCGGCGTCCGCTTCGGCCAGCGCGGCCTCGGCGCGGACCAGCTTGAAGGCGTTGAGCACCGGCTGGGACGCCTCGATCCGGGCCAGCGTCCGCTCGGTCAGCGCACGCGAGGTCACTTCTCCGGCGGCCAGCGCACGGGCGGTCCGCTCCAGGCCGTCGGCACGGTCGGCAGTCATGTGGGGGCACCTTTGATCGGTGGGCAGGTGAACGCACGCTACCGGCCGGTAGGTCAACGCGGAACGAGAGCAGGGAAGTTCACGCCGCGCACGCCACCGCCAAGCGCCCGATGTCCGCCCACAGCGCCCGGACGCCCGCCTGGGGGCGCCCCGGCACGGTCTGGAAAGATGAGCGGCGTCATGGTGCAGATACCTAATCAGCAGCCCACGCAGCAGCCCACGCAGCAATCCGTGCCGAACTCGGTGCCGAACTCGGCGTCGACCTCAGTGCCGAGCTCCGTGCCGACAAGCGCCGACGTCGCGCGTCTTGCGGGAGTCTCGCGCGCGACCGTCTCGTACGTCCTCAACAACACCAGCGCCGTCCGCATCAGCGAACCCACCCGCCGCCGCGTCCACGCGGCCGCCAAGGAACTGGGATACGTCCCGCACGCCGCGGCCCGCAGCCTGCGCGCGGGGCACACCCGAGTCGTCCTGATGCCGACGCCGCAGATCCCGGCGGGCCCGCTGTTCAGCGAGTTCTTCAACGAACTGCAGTGGGCGCTCAGCCGATTCGACTACACCGTCGTGCAGTACGGCAGCCTCGGCCTGACCGGCGAGGACGCGGCCCGCGCCTGGGCGGAGCTGCGCCCCGTCGCGGTCCTCGCGCCCGACGCGTCGGCGCTCGGGGCGCGCGGTGTGAGCGTCCTGAAGCGGTCGGGCGCCAAGGCCGTCTTCACGCTCGGCCCGCAGCGCGCCGAGGGCGCGCACGCCCTGCTCATGGACCAGCGCCTGGTGGGCAGGTGCGCCGCCACGCACCTCCTGGAGCGCGGCAGCCGGCACATCGGCGTCGTGGTCCCCGAGGAGCGGGGCCTCGAACCCTTCTCACGGCCGCGCGTCGAAGGCATCCGCCGCGCGCTGCACGGCACGGACGCCACGCTCACCGAGCTGCCCCTCGCCTACACGGAGGATGCGGCGGCCCGGCTCGCGGCGGGCTGGCGCGAGCTGGGGATCGACGGAGTGTTCACGTACAACGACGAGTACGCGATGCTGCTGATGCGGGCGCTCCAGGACGAGGGGGTCGCCGTGCCCGACGAGACGGCGCTCATCGGCTCCGACGACCTGATGCTCGGCAGGCTCCTGCGGCCCCGGCTCAGCACGGTCCGCATCGAGCTGCCGTCAGGACAGAAACTCGCGGAGCTGGTCGACCGGGTCGTGCGTGACCCCGGCATGGAACCCGAGGTGCACGACGTGCTCGGCGCGACGGCAGTGCACCGCGAGTCCAGCTGACCTGCCGCGAAGCCTCTACAAAGCTTCGCTCACTGCTCTTGCCCCTTTGCCTGCTCCTCGGCGACGGACTTGCGGACCTCGTCCATGTCCAGCTTCCTGGCCTGCCCGATGACGTCCACAAGGGCCGCCTCGGGGAGCGCGCCGGGCTGCGCGAACACGGCCACCTGGTCACGGACGATCATCAGCGTGGGAATCGACTGGATGCCGAAGGCCTGCGCAAGCTCGGGCTGTGCCTCCGTGTCGACCTTCCCGAAGACCAGGTCGGGGTTGGCCTCGGCGGCCTTCTCGTAGACGGGCGCGAACGACCGGCACGGACCGCACCAGGACGCCCAGAAGTCGATCAGGACAAATTCGTTGTCCGTGACCATCTGGTCGAAGTTCTCCTTGGTGAGCTCCACAGTCGTGCTGCTCATGGTTAGTTCCCTCTTCCTGGTATCGGGTGAAGCCGCCTTGCACAACGGCCCCGGCCGTATGCGTATTCCATCCGCGCACCGGTGCCGCTCCGCGCGCGTACCCATGTGGCCACGTCGCACACCTGGCACCACACTGGCTTCCATGACGGAATCGAAGGCGTACGACGTAGTGGTCCTGGGCGCTGGTCCCGTGGGGGAGAACGTCGCGGACCGGGTCCGTGCCGCGGGTCTGAGCGTGGCGGTGGTGGAGAGCGAACTCGTCGGGGGCGAATGCTCGTACTGGGCCTGCATGCCGAGCAAGGCGCTGCTGCGGCCCGTGATCGCCCGCTCGGACGCGCGCAAGGTGCCGGGGCTGCGGCAATCGGTGCAGGGTCCGCTGGACGCGGCGGCGGTCCTCGCGCACCGGGACGACTACGCATCCCACTGGAAGGACGACGGCCAGGTCGGCTGGCTCGACGGCATCGGAGTGGACCTCTACCGCGGCCACGGCCGTATCTCCGGCACCCGCCAGGTGACCGTCACGGACCCCGACGGGCCCCACGAGACGCTCACCGCGCGCCACGCCGTAGCGATCTGCGCCGGCACCCGCGCAGCCCTGCCCGACCTGCCGGGGCTCGCCGATGTGAAGCCCTGGACGAGCCGCGAGGCCACCAGCGCCGACCATGTGCCCGGCCGGCTCGCGGTGGTCGGCGGAGGTGTGGTCGCCGTCGAGATGGCCACGGCCTGGCAGGCACTCGGCGCGCAGGTCACGATGCTCGTACGGGGCGAAGGGCTGCTGCCGCGCATGGAGCCGTTCGCCGGGGAGCTGGTCACCAAGGCGCTCACGGAGGCGGGCGCGCAGATCCGCACCGGTGTCTCCGTCACGGCCGTGCGGCGCGAGAACGGCACGGTCACGGCGACCCTCTCCGACGGCGGCACGGTCGAGGCCGACGAGATCCTCTTCGCCACGGGCCGCGCCCCGCGCACCGATGACCTGGGCCTGGAGACGATCGGCCTGGAGCCGGGCTCATGGCTGCCGGTCGACGAGAGCCTGCGCGTGCAGGGCAGCGACTGGCTCTACGCGGTGGGCGACGCCAACCACCGTGCGCTCCTCACCCACCAGGGCAAGTACCAGGCGCGCATCGCGGGCGCCGCGATCACCGCCCGCGCGCAGGGCGTCCCCCTCCTGGAGACCGACCGCTGGGGCGCCCACTCCGCGACCGCCGACCACGCGGCCGTCCCGCAGGTGGTCTTCACCGACCCCGAGGCGGCGTCGGCGGGCCTCACCCTCGCGGAGGCGGAGTCCGCGGGCCACCGCGTGCGCGCCGTCGACTACGACATCGCGGGGGTGGCGGGCGCAGGCCTCTACGCGGACGGCTACGAGGGCCGCGCCCGCATGATCGTCGACCTGGACCGCGAGATCCTGCTGGGCGTCACGTTCGTGGGCCCCGGCGTCGGCGAGCTCATCCATTCGGCGACGATCGCGATCGCGGGCGAGGTCCCGATCGACCGCCTGTGGCATGCGGTTCCGGCGTATCCGACGGTCAGTGAGGTGTGGCTGCGGTTGTTGGAGACCTATCGCGGGTGACGGGCGCTGTGCTGCCCTGGTGTGTGTGACGCGCCGGGGCGTGTGACGCATCGAGGCCTTCGCTCCCGCGTGCTGCGGGGGCGAGGGCCTCGATGCGGTCAACTAGGCAGCCAGGTCAGCCAGGTCAACTGGCTCAGCCCTTGCGGGTCTTGACCTCTTCGGTGAGGGCGGGGACGACGTCGAAGAGGTCGCCGACCACGCCGTAGTCGACGAGGTCGAAGATCGGGGCCTCGGCGTCCTTGTTGATCGCCACGATCGTCTTCGAGGTCTGCATGCCCGCCCGGTGCTGGATCGCACCGGAAATACCCGAGGCGATGTACAGCTGCGGCGAGACACTCTTGCCGGTCTGGCCGACCTGGTTGGAGTGCGGGTACCAGCCCGCGTCCACCGCGGCACGCGAGGCACCCACCGCCGCACCCAGCGAGTCGGCAAGCGCCTCGATGATGTGGAAGTTCTCGGCGCCGTTGACACCACGGCCACCGGAGACCACGATCGCGGCCTCGGTCAGCTCCGGACGCCCCGTCGCCTCACGCGGCGTCCGCGCGACAACCTTCGTGCCCGTCGCCTGCTCGGAGAACGACACGCTCAGCGCCTCGACCGTGCCGGCGGCCGGGGCGGCCTCCACGGCCGCGCTGTTGGGCTTGACCGTGATGACCGGGGTGCCGGTGGTGATGCGGGACTTGGTGGAGTAGGAGGCGGCGAACGCGGCCTGCGTGGCCACCGGCCCCTCATCGCCCGCCTCGAGGTCGACGGCGTCGGTGATGATGCCGGACTTGATCCGCACCGCCAGACGCGCGGCGATCTCCTTGCCCTCCGCCGAGGACGGCACCAGCACCGCGGCCGGGGACACGGCCGTGTAGGCGGCCTGCAGGGCATCGACCTTCGGCACGACCAGGTAGTCGGCGAACTCCGGCGCATCGGCGGTCAGGACCTTCACCGCGCCGTGCTCGGCAAGCACCGCGGCGGTCTCGGCGGCACCGTTGCCCAGCGCCAGGGCGACGGGCTCGCCGATGCGGCGGGCCAGCGTCAAAAGCTCCAGGGTGGGCTTGCGGACGGCACCGTCCACGTGGTCGACATAGACGAGAACTTCAGCCATGGGACTTCAATCTCCTGCGATTACAAGGGAAGTAGGGCGGGTTGACGGGTTCGGCAGGCCTTAGATGAACTTCTGGCCCGCGAGGAACTCGGCCAGCTGCTTGCCGCCCTCGCCCTCGTCCTTGACGATCGTGCCCGCCGTACGGGCCGGACGCTCGGTCGCGGAGTCCACCGTCGTGAACGCACCCTCCAGACCGACCTGATCGGCCTCCAGGTCCAGATCCGACAGGTCCCAGGACTCGACCGGCTTCTTCTTCGCCGCCATGATCCCCTTGAACGAGGGGTAACGCGCCTCGCCCGACTGGTCGGTCACCGACACCACCGCCGGCAGAGACGCCTCCAGCTGCTCGGATGCGGAGTCGCCGTCCCGGCGGCCGGTGACCACACCGTCCTCGACCTTGACCTCGGACAGCAGCGTCACCTGCGGCACACCAAGACGCTCGGCCAGCAGCGCGGGAATGACACCGGCCGTGCCGTCCGTGGAGGCCATACCGGAGATCACCAGGTCGTAGCCGGCCTTCTCGATCGCCTTGGCAAGCACCAGCGACGTACCGATGATGTCGCTGCCGTGCAGGTCGTCGTCCTCCACGTGGACGGCCTTGTCCGCACCCATCGACAACGCCTTGCGCAGCGCGTCCTTCGCGTCCTCCGGACCCACCGTCAGCACGGTGATCTCCGCATCGTCCGCCTCGTCCGCGATCTGCAGCGCCTGCTCCACCGCGTACTCATCGAGCTCCGACAGCAGACCATCGACATCGTCCCGGTCCACGGTCAAGTCATCGGCGAAGTGCCGGTCGCCAGTGGCGTCGGGCACGTACTTCACGGTGACAACGATCCTCAAGCTCACGCCGGCTCTCCTACCTCAGTGCGGTCCGTGATGCGAGCCTATGGCACTCAGTACCCTCTGTAAAGGTACGTAGTGCCAAAAGGTGCTCTCCGGTGCTAGGTTTCCCGGCATGACTGAGGTGCGCGGACCAGCCAAGAAGGCCCCCATGCGAGAGGTGCTCGTCGAGGCGGCCTTCGAGCTCTTTCTCGAGCGGGGCTTCGAGCGGACCACGGTCGACGACATCGTCGCTCGGGCGGGCGTAGGACGCCGGTCGTTCTTCCGGTACTTCCCGTCGAAGGAGGACGTGGTCTTCCCCGACCACGAGCGCTGCCTTGCCGATATGTCGGCGTTCCTCGAAGATCATGACGACGGCGACGATCCCGTGGGTGCGGTGTGCGACGCGGCCCGTCTCGTGCTGCGCATGTACGCCGCGAACCCCGAGTTCTCCGTGCAGCGTTACCGCCTCACGCGCGAGGTGCCCGGCCTGCGTACGTATGAACTCTCCGTGGTGCGCCGCTACGAGCGCAAGCTCGCCGGATATCTGGAACGGCGCTGTGCGGAGACCCCCGACGGCGCCCTTCGCGCCGAGGTGATCGCGGCCTCCGTGGTCGCCGCGCACAACAACGGCCTGCGCTCCTGGCTGCGTTCGGGGGGCGACGGTGACGCCGAGGCCTCGGTGGACCACGCGCTGGGACTCGTACGGGAGATGTGGGGGAACGCGCAGGCCGGGCGGTCCGCCGGTGGTGCGTCCGAGGACGAGGTGATCGTGATGGTGGCCCCGAAGGGTGCCCCGATGTGGCGGGTCGTGCAGCGCATCGAGTCGGCTTTCGGGGAGGGGCGAGCGGGCGCCGAAGGGGCGTGAGCCCGTTCTTGGCGTCCTTTCGACACTCAGTACCTTTACGTTGCGGCACTCAGTGCCATATGGTGCGCGTGTCGCCGTGACGACGCGGCGTATCCGGGCCGACCGCAGGGGGTCGAAACGTGTCCATAGCAGGAACCGAGTTGCACCAGACCGGACTTGACGAGGATCCCGATCAGCGCGAGTCGACCGGCCTGATCTATCAGCGCTGCCGCTGGTGCCAGACCGCCTCCTTCCGGAAGCTGCTGTGCCCGGTGTGCGCGTCGAGCGACCTGGAGCCGGAACGCAGTGAGGGCTACGGCGTCGTCGTGCGCTCCAATGTCGTGAACCGCTACACGGGCGTGGCACGCAACGAGTCCCTGGTCCGCTTCCCCGAAGGCTTTGTGTTCCGCTGCCGCGTCGTGGGCGCCGCCCCGAACCTGGTCTGGGTCGGGGCACGGGTCCGCCCGGTGACTGGTACGGACCCCGAGGCGGGCGAAGTCGTCTTCGAGCTGTGCGACGCGAGCGGGCGCGCGGACTGGTTCTGAGGGTCCGTCGTGCGCCGTTAGAGTTTCGCCGACTCTCTGACGCATGTCCGCACCCTCTCCGGGCAGCCCCCACCCGCCCACTGGAGTCCCCATGAGTACGTCCGCCGCCACCGCTCCGGTGTTCGTCGGCCCGGAGCAGACCGCCGCCGCCGGGCAGGGACAGATCACCGTCGCGTGGTCGCTGAGCGGGCACGCACGGGACCTCGACGCCAATGTCATCCGGCTCGCGCCCGGCGCGGGCATCGGCGAGCACACGGAGGCCGCGCTGGGCGTCCTCGTGACCGTGCTGCACGGCGAGGGTGAACTCCGTACGCCGGGCGGGTCATGGCCGCTGACGCCCGGTGCCCTGGTGTGGCTTCCGGCCGGCACGACCCGCTCCGTGCAGGCGGCGGACGCGGGCCTCGTCTACACCACCGCCCACCGACGGCGCCCACCCCTCGGCATCAGCCCCGCCCCCGGCTCTGACGCCGGAGAGCCCGCCTGCCTCCTCGACCGCGTCTGCCCCGAGTGCGGCCGCCTCGCCGCGGAGCGCGACGCCCGTTACTGCGCACGCTGCGGGACGGCCCTGGGCGAGTAGCGGCTCAGCAGTCCCCGTCGGCGCTCGTCACCGCGAACTTGTAGCTCGGCATGGTCACCGTCCCCGCGCCGCCCGCCACGCCCGGGGGTTCGTAGTCGTCGCCCTTGGACCTGGTGCGCTCGACCCGCACGCAGAAGCTCGCGGCCGCGCCGGAGCCGGTCACCGTGTAGCCCGCGCCGGACGCCGTGTTGGCATCGGCGGGTACGGCGTCCACGCCGGTCTGCGGGGAGTCGCCGCCGCCCTGCTCGACGACCTCGTCCTCGATCATGCGCGCGTACTCGTCGTCGAAGCCGCTGTCGTCGCCGTAGATGTCACCGAAGCGGGATGTGCCGTCGAGCGCCGTCGTGGCCTGGCCGACGGCGCTGGTCAGCTCGTCGTCGCTCCACTCCACGTCGTCGGATGCGGTCATGAGCTGAAACGCCATGAAGACCGAGACGCCCGCCATGCCGAAGAGGACGACGCGCCCGACGGTGAAGGCGGCATCGGGCAGTTCGGACGCCGACGGATTGAGGGACCGGCGCCAGCCACGGACGCGGTCCGCCGTGAGCGAGGCCATGGCGGCGAGCGCGGCGGCCAGCACGAAGCTGAACACGACCATCCCTGTCACACCTGACCCCCGCTCTCCGGCGCCCCACAGTACTCAACCGCCACACGGGCAACGCCGGGACGGTCCCGCTCACGCCCCGAGCCCCTCAGCTCCCCGCCTCGGGCCACGCCGAATCCCGCAGCAGGCGCAGCCCGTTGAGCCCCACGATCACCGTGGAGCCCTCGTGGCCGAGTACGCCAAGCGGCAGTGGCAGGGTGCCGATGAGGTCCCAGGCGACCAGGACGGTGATGAACGCGCCGGCGATCACCAGGTTCTGTACGACGAGTCCCCGGGCGCGGCGGGAGAGGGCGATCACCTTGGGCACGGTGGTGAGTTCGTCGCGCACGATGACGGCGTCGGCGGTCTCCAGGGCGAGGTCGGAGCCGGCCCGGCCCATGGCGATGCCGGTGTGGGCGGCGGCGAGGGCGGGTGCGTCGTTGACGCCGTCGCCGATGACCAGGACCTTGCGTCCGTCGCCTGCCGCCGCGCGCACCGCCGCGACCTTGTCCTGGGGGAGCAGCCCGGCGCGTACGTCATCGATGCCGACCTCTGTCGCGAGGCGGGCCGCGGCCTGGGAGTTGTCGCCGGTGAGCAGCATCGGCGGCGTGCCCGTGAGCGTCTCCAGGGAGGCGACGGTCGCTGCGGCGTCCGGGCGGAGCCGGTCTGCGATGCCGATGACGCCCACGGGGGTCCCGTCGCGCAGCACGAGGGCCGCGGTCTGGCCCTCGTCGCCCAACTGGCGTACCCATGCGCCCGCCTTGTCGTGCGCGTCGTCCGTGGCTGCCGCGCCGAGCAGCCGCGCAGGCGCGCCGACCTCGACGGCCGAGCCCTCGACCGTGGCGCTCACGCCGATGCCGGGCGCCGAGGCGAAGTCCGTCACCGCCGGGATGTCCAGGCCGCGCGTGCGGGCGGCGTCGACGACGGCGCGGGCGAGCGGATGTTCGCTGCGGTGCTCGGCGGCCGCCGCGAGCGCGAGCAGGGCGTCGTCGGTCAGGCCGCTGCCGGGCAGCGGGCGCAGGGCGGTCACCCGGGGAGTGCCCTCGGTCAGCGTGCCCGTCTTGTCGATGGCGACCGCGTCGACCTCGCCCAGGCGCTCCATCACGACGGCCGACTTGACCAGGACGCCGTGCCGCCCCGCGTTGGCGATCGCCGAGAGCAGCGGCGGCATGGTGGCGAGCACCACCGCGCACGGCGAGGCCACGATCATGAACGTCATGGCCCGCAGCAGAGCCCCCGTCAGGTCGTCGCCGAGCGCGAGCGGCACCGTGAACACGGCGAGCGTGGCGAGCACCATGCCGAGGGAGTAGCGCTGCTCGACCTTCTCGATGAACAGCTGTGTCGGCGCCTTCGTCTCCGACGCCTCCTCGACCATCGCCACGATCCGCGCGATCACCGAGTCCGACGCGTCGCGCCCCACCCGCACCCGCAGCGCACCCGCCCCGTTCAGCGTCCCCGCGAACACCTCGTCACCGGCCTCCTTGGTGACCGGCAGCGGCTCCCCGGTGATCGTCGCCTGGTCGACGTCGCTGACGCCCTCAAGGACCTCGCCGTCCGCGCCGACCCGCTCACCGGGACGTACGAGCACGACGTCGCCGACCTTCAACTCGCCGCTGCCCACGGTCTCTTCGCCGCCCCCGTCGGTCAGCCGCGTCGCCGTGGCGGGCGCGAGGTCGAGCAGGCTGCGGACCGAGTCGGCGGTGCGGGCGGTGGCCAGGGCCTCCAGGGCGCCCGACGTGGCGAAGATGACGATCAGGAGCGCGCCGTCCATCACCTGCCCGATCGAGGCCGCGCCGACCGCCGCGACGATCATCAGCAGATCCACGTCCAGGGTCTTCTCGCGCAGCGCCCGCAGCCCGGCGAGCGCGGGCTCCCAGCCGCCGGTGACGTACGCGACCGCGTAGAGCGGGCCCCAGAGCCACGTGGCGGCCCCCGTCAGCTGGAGCGGCAGCGCGATCAGGAACGCGACCGTGGCCGCCGCGGCCCAGCGGGCCTCGGCGAGCGCGAGGACCCGGGTGCGCCGGCGCGGAGCCGACGCCGCCGCGGCGGAGGGCGCCTGGTCGGGGCGTGGGATCAGGGTGGTGGGCATGACGAAGTGACCCTTCGCGGGCTGGGGAACGGCGACCTCATCACCGTACAGGAATGAATGAACAGCTTTTCATGTGTCGTCGATAGGATGACGCCATGGGCCACGGAGTCGACGACAAGAGCACCGCCACCACACGAGATCGCCTGGACACCGTGGGGGCCGCCGAAGTCGCCGCCACCCTCCAGGCCCTGGCGACGCCCTCCCGGCTGCGGATCCTCGCCCGACTGCAGGAAGGGCCCTGCGCGGCCGGCGATCTGGCCGATGCGGTCGGCATGGAACAGTCCGCCTGCTCGCACCAGTTGCGCCTGCTGCGCAACCTCGGCCTGATCACCGGGGAGCGGCAGGGCCGCTCGGTCATCTACGCCCTCTACGACCACCACGTCGCCGAACTCCTCGACCAGGCGCTCTTCCACGTCGAGCACCTGCGCCTCGGTCTGCGGGACACCCCGCGGGGCGGCTAGCCTGAGGGCGGCAGTGATCTTTCGGGCGGGGGAGTGAGGACGTACGGCGTGTGGCCCGTGGTGGCGGTCGTGGCCCTCGGCGGTGCCATCGGCGCGTCGGCCCGCTACGGCGCGTCCCTGATCTGGCCGACCGCCCCTGACGCGTTCCCCTGGACCACGCTCCTCGTGAACGTCGTCGGCTGCGCCGTCATGGGCGTCTTCATGGTGCTGCTCACCGAACTGTGGACCGCCCACCGTCTGCTGCGGCCCTTCTTCGGCACCGGCGTCCTCGGCGGCTTCACCACCTTCTCGACGTACGCCGCCGACATCGAGCGCCTGGTGGACGGCGGCCACGTCCGCACGGGCCTGGCCTATCTCGGACTGACCGTGCTCGCGGCCCTCGGCGCGGTGTGGAGCGCGGCGTGGGCGACCCGCCGCGTGGTTGCGGGGAGGCGACGGTGAACTGGCTCTGCGTGGTGGCCGGGGCGATGATCGGCGCCCCGCTGCGCTTCCTCACCGACCGTGCCATGCAGGCGAGATACGGCACGGCCTTCCCGTGGGGGACGTTCGCGGTGAACGTCCTGGGCAGCCTGGTCCTCGGCGTGCTCACCGGAGCCGTCGTCGCGGGCGCCGCCGCCTCGCAGCTGCAGCTGTTCCTCGGCACCGGCCTGTGCGGCGCCCTGACGACGTACTCGACCTTCTCGTACGAGACGCTGCGGCTGGCCGAGGGCGGAGCGCGCTTCTACGCCGCGGCCAACGTCCTTGGCAGTGTCGTCGCGGGGCTCGGCGCGGTCTTCGCGGGCGTGGCGTTCGCCGAGGCGGTGTGGGCGTGACGAGCGGCTGCGCGCCGCTCGGCGCGCAGCTTTACGGCCGGGGGCGCCGTCGGCCAAAGCCGACGGCGCCCCGGAGTCGGGTCAGACGTCCGCGAAATCGCCCGAGAGGGCGGCCGCCATCCGCAGATGCGGGGCGGCGTCCGCGTCCCTGCCCTGCCGCTCCAGCGTGCGGCCGAGGAGCAGCCGGGCGTACTGCTCGACCGGGTCGAGGTCGATGACCGTACGCAGCTCGGCCTCCGCGCGCAGCAGCTGCGCCGAGTGGTAGTAGGCACGGGCGAGCAGCAGCCGCGGGGCGACCTGCTCGGGCACCTCGTCGGCCAGGTCGGCCAGGATGCGTGCCGCCGTCGCGTACTCCTTGGCGTCGAAGAACTGCCGTGCGCGCTCCCAGCGCTCGGCCGCGGTTCCGTGGCCGTAATAGGTCATCTCCACTGTTGCCTCCTTACTGGTGCGCACAACTCCGCCACGTGGTCAGAAATTCCACCGGGTGACGGGCGCGCCGCGTGCCTGCCGTCCGGCGCCCCGCGGGGCTAGGTTGTGCGACATGAGCAATCTTGATCGCGAGGCGGTTCCGGCCCTGTGCGGCGGGCGCGGGTTCGTCGTCGCCGAACCGGTGCGGGAACTCCTCAGCCCCAAGAAGGTCAAGCTCGGCGAGTCCACCGAGGTCCGCCGCCTACTGCCCAACCTGGGCCGCCGCATGGTCGGCGCCTGGTGCTTCGTCGACCACTACGGCCCGGACGACATCGCCGACGAGCCCGGCATGCAGGTGGGGCCCCACCCGCACATGGGCCTGCAGACGGTCAGCTGGCTGCACGACGGCGAGGTCCTGCACCGCGACTCCACCGGCGGCCTCCAGACGATCCGTCCGCGCGAGCTGGGCCTGATGACCTCGGGCCGGGCGATCTCGCACTCCGAGGAGAGCCCCAGGTCGCACGCCCGCTTCCTGCACGGCGCCCAGCTGTGGGTGGCGCTGCCGGACGCCCACCGCCACACCGACCCGAGCTTCGAGCACCACGCCGAGCTGCCGATCGTCACGGCTCCCGGCATCTCCGCGACCCTCATCCTCGGCGCGCTCGACGGCGCGACATCGCCGGGCACGACGTACACCCCGATCGTCGGCGCCGACCTCGCCCTGACCAGCGGCGCCGACGTGCGCCTGCCCCTGAACCCCGACTTCGAGTACGCCGTACTCGCCATGTCCGGCGAGGCCGACGTGGACGGTGTCCCCGTACTCCCGGGATCGATGCTCTACCTCGGCTGCGGCCGTACCGAACTGCCGCTGTACGCCAGGTCGGACGCGGGCCTGATGCTGCTCGGGGGTGAGCCGTTCGAGGAGGAACTCATCATGTGGTGGAATTTCGTGGGGCGTTCCCAATCGGACATTGAGCAGGCCCGCTCGGACTGGATGACTGGCGCCCGCTTCGGCGAGGTGAAGGGCTACGACGGGGAGCCGCTGCCGGCCCCGGAACTCCCGTCAGTGCCGCTGAAACCGCGGGGTCGGGTGCGCTGATCTGTGCGGATTTCCGACCGGCCGGGAGCGCAGTCAGCGTAGAGCTCGGTGCGGGGGGTGGCTGACCTGCGCTGCGCACGGACCGTACGCGGCTCATGACGGAAGCGCGTACGCGGGGTCCGACGCGCGCGCAGGGTCTTACGGGCGGGCGTACGAGCTCGGAAGGGCGCATGGCATGCGCATTACATAGGTACGGGCGCCGCGTCGTAGATGTGTGGATTGCATGCCGAGGCCTGTGCCAGCGACCACAGCTCCAGATACGCCCGCTGGATGAACGTGCCGGTCAGGGTGGGGTTCGTGTTGGCCAGGGCGGTGAGGGCCACGCCCGTCTGCGGGCTGAAGCCCGCGAAGGTGGTGAAGCCCCGGGTGCCCCCGGAGTGGTGGTAGAGGTCGCGGCCGGGCCGGGGTCTGATATTCCAGATGAGGGCGATGCGGCGGCCGGTGCGGGGCAGGGCAATGCGGGGTGTGGTGACGTCCGTGAGCGCGGCGCGCAGCGTGCCGGGGACGGTGGGGGGCGCGGTGGCGGGGTCGGCGAGGGCGTCGAGGGTCGTGAGGAGGTCACGGGCGCTGGCTCGGCCGGCTCCCGCGCCCGGCATGGCGGGCATCTGCCAGCGAGGGCGCGCCCGGCCGTGCCAGTAACCGGTGGGCTGCGGCTGGTCGGGGTCGCAGCTCGTGCGGGTCAGGCCGAGCGGGTCCAGTACGCGGGCGGCGAGCAGGGGGGCGAAGGTGCCGCCGGGGCCGTGGGCGGCGTGGGTGAGCAGGGCGCCGAGCAGGCCGACACCGAAGTTGGAGTAGCGCACGCGGGTGCCGGGGGCGGCGCGCGGCCGGGTGCGGGCGAGGGCGCGGCGAAGGTCGGCGGCGGAGAAGTCGGCGTACGGATTGCTGAACCAGGCGGACGCACCCCTGCGCAGGAAGCCCGGGGGCAGCGAGGGCAGGCCCGAGGTGTGGGTGGCCAGGTGGATGAGAGTGATGGGGGCGCCGTGGAGGTGCGGGGTGGCGGTGCGCGGCAGGAAGCGGGTGATCGGGTCGTCGTACGCGACCTCGCCGCGCGCGACCATCTCGGCGAGGAGCAGGGCGGTGAACGTCTTGGTGAGGGAGCCGATCTCGAAGCGCGTGTCGGGGTCGGCCCGGGCGCCGCCGTGCAGGGTGGTGGTGCCGGTGGCGAGGAGGGCGCGTTCGGGGCCCCGCCGGACCGCGAGGGCGACCGCGCTGGCCCCGGGGGCGGCGCTCCGCAGCACACCGAGCAGGTCCGTGGCCCAGGCGGGCGCCCCCGTGCTCACCGCTGTTCCGTCGTCCCGCCCAGCGCACGGGAGACCGCGAGGGTGCCGGCGATCGCGGCGACGACCGCGGTGTGCTGGTGGTCCTTGAACCGTTGTGCGGGGTCGTCGGGGACAGGGTCGCCGTCGCGGGGCACCAGGCCGTCCGGGTGCTGGGCTCCGGCCAGGCGCTCCCAGTCCGCGGGCGCACAGTACGGCTCCTTCAGACAGCAGCCGACGATCATCAGCTCGGCGACCAGGTCCCACTGCTCGATCTCGGCCCAGATGTCGATCCACACGGGCAGCCAGGTGGCCACGTATGCGGTGAGGTCGTCGGGCAGGCCGGTGGGGGTGCCGCCCCAGTCGGTGAGGTGGAAGACCGTGTGGGTGACGCAGTAGCCGGTCATCCAGTCGATGAGCCAGGGTTCGGGGGCGGCGCCGAGCCAGGTGGCGCGGGTCAGCGTCGGCCAGTCGTAGCCGCCTTCGCCCTGGCCGAGGCCCACGATGCGGGCCGCGTTGGCGACGGCGAGCCTGCGGTTGGGGACGACCTCGACGGCCCGCACCGAGCGCAGCGCGCCGGTGTGGGCGAGCAGCCGCTCCAGCGGTTCGTGGCGGAATCCGCAGCGGGCGAAGGGCGCGTACGTCTCCAGCGGGTCGGTCATCATCGAGTACCGCAGCAGCCGTTCGTAGAGCATGTCGCCCTCGCCGAGCTGCTGCCAGCAGAACTCCATCAGGTCGCGGGCCTGGCGCAGTTCGACGCTGCCTGCCGCGGACTCGCGCAGCACGAGGGAGGCGGCGAGCGCGATCTCGCCGAGGGGTTTGTAGACGCTGTCCGGATCGCCGAGGTCGGCGGTGGTGTCGGCGGGCAGCGCGCCGCACTCCCGCTGCGCGTGCAGCCACGCCAGGGCCTGCGCGCTCACCTGGTGGGCGGTCCGGGTCACGGAGGCTGTCATGGGGACTCCATCCCGAGCAGCCGCCGGGCGATCGCGACGTCGAGCGCGAGCCGCGGTCCGCCGCCGTGCAGGCGGAGGTGCTCGACCAGGGGTACGGGGTCGAGCGGCAGGCGCACGCCGTCGGCGTGCAGCAGCGCGAGCCAGCGCGTGATGTGGGTGGCAGTGGGGAAGTCGCGGCGCAGCACGGCGCGGGTCGCGCCGTGCGCGAGGGCGAGGGGGGCGGCGCGGGCGGCGGCGTGCACGGGGCTGTCGAGTGCGGGAACGGCGAGCGGGGAGAGCTGTCCCATGTGGACGGACCAACGCTGCCAGTCGGTGTCGGAGGTGGCAGAGGCAGCGGCGGCGGAGGCGGAGGCGGCGACGTCAGGCGCGCTGGTGTCCGGGCCGCCGGTATCGGCGCCGCGGGCCGCACCCTCGGAGTGGTCCGTGAGGACGGGGGCGCCCGAGGGCTGTGGCGCGAGGAGGCCGTCCCCCTCCGTGCCGGCGAGGCGGGCGACGAGCGCGGCGGTGGCCCAGTCCCGCCAGGCGGCGATCCAGGGCTCGACGGGCCCCGACGGCGGCGGGCCGGGCGTGCTCACCGGGGGCGGGAACACGGCGAAGGACTGGCTGACGGCGGCCGCGTCCTCGGGGTGGAGGACCGCGTCCCCCAGCAGGTGCGGGGCGAAGGCGTCGGCTCCGACGATCCGGATGGCGGCCAGCGCCGCCTTGGGGTCGTCCGCGCGCTCGACATGCGCGGCCACCAACGCGGTGCCCTCGACGCCGCGCAAGGCGTCAAGGGCACAAAGCGCCAGGTCGGCCGCCGAAGCGGCGTACACCGTCTGCGACCGATCAGAACTCACTTGCCCTTCGGTTCCTTCGGTTCCTTCGGCGAGATGAGCAGGCCCAGGAGGAGCGCTCCCGTGGCCTCCGGCGCATACGTCGGCGCATCGCTGACGGCGGCCTCGGTCTCCACCATGGCCGCGCCGAGCGCCATGGTGTCCGTCGGAGTGACGAGAAGCGGTGTGTGCTGAGCAAGCATCAGTGCCTCCTCGTGGTAGAGGTCGCCACCGTGTCTAGTGACGGCCATACGCCAGTTTAGGGCAATTCACCATTATTGTCTGTTTAGTTAGCCGCGAGGTGCGGTCGGGAGACGTCGGCGCCTCACCCGGCCAGTTGTGTCAGCGCCTCGTTGAAGCCGTCGCACGTGGACGGTCTGTCGGACGTCCGCTCGTGCGGCCCGCGGAACCAGTGCACGATTCGGCCATGTCCAACAGGCTCCACCGCAGCCGGTAGAGCGCGAGGGCGGTCGCGTCGGGGGCCCGGCCTGTCAGCCCGGCGTAGTTGGTCAGGTCAGCCGGATCGTCCTGCCGCCGTTCAGGGCTCTAGGAAGGCGAGTTGATTGCTGACTCAGGACCGAACGGCGATGGTCCGGCAGGGCCCCTGACACTGGCAGCGCGCCAGCTCACGTTCCGGCAGCGGCAGTTGGGTGAACGTTCGACTCAAGCCGGCACTCTCAGTGGTCACCAGGAGGGGCGAGGGGCTGGTGGAAGCAGGGCTGGCGGTAGCGAGCTGACTTCCTGGCTGTATTTCCTGCGGCTCTGGTACCTGGCCCGTACGGCAGGCACTCTGTTGTGAGAGCCGCCCGCCGAAGGAGGCGTCATGGTTCGCATGAGCGAGTGTTCGTCCAGGCCGGAAGCGTCGCCATCAAAGACGCCCGAGCGGCAAAGGATCCTCCCGCCCAGCACGGCGCAGAACCTGGAGCTCGCCGGGACTTGGTACACGAGCGATGTTGCACGCAAGCACAAGGGGCACACAACTCTGTACGGGTTCGACACCTTCTCCAGGTGCGAGGTCTCGGACATGCCTGACTGGTTCTTCAACCTGCCCGCCGAGATCCTCGAGAAGCCGGACCCTGGGCTTGTGCTGCCTGAGGTCACATGGGACCCCCGCCTCATCGGACACGGCAAGGTCGCCGTCGCCCGCCCGCAGCGGATCCTCGAAGTCTCTGCCACACCATGTGAGTTCGCCGAATCCGTGGTGGACCTCCCCGGCGTCGAACTCCATACGCGGAAGGGGAAGGCGCGCGCAGAGACCATCCTCGCGCCGGTAGCCGGGCGGGAGCCTCCTGGGGTGGATGCAGAGAAGTTTCTGGACAGGGGCGGGGTGAAGCTGGACGTCGTGTGTCCTCGCCTGCGGGCATCTGATGGTCTCCGCGTCACTCCATTCCAAGGCGTCTTGGAGGCCACTGCCGCCTTCATCACGACCTGGGGTTCACCCGAGAGCGGCCCCCTCAAAGTGCTGGAGTCGGGCGCGAGCCGGAGGCGGGGAGCCTTCGCCAAGCTGGTCACATGTCTGGCCAAGGTGGGGGTTTGCATGATCAACCCGATGGCGATCGTCATTGGAGCCGGCGTCATGGTCTCCCGTGTGGTCGCCAAAGATGACCCGGACAGTGACGGGTCGAAGGTCCGGGATGCGGCTTCGTCAGTGTTCCTGACAGCTCTCAACGCGGCCCTCTGACAAGCCCTGCTTTCCGGCCCTCCGGGACGTGGCCGCTGGCGGTGTAACGCGCGGGAACCCGGGAGGGCGAGTACGGCAAGCGCTTGACTCTCTCCCACAGCCGTCCCCGCCTCAACCATGTGTCGCCATGGCGGGAGAACGGCGTCCCTCACGAAATCTCCTGCACCTCGGCCAACACGGCTATGCGATCAACTCCATCTCTAGGACCTTTGCGGCGGCGCTGATGGAGCCGGGCATGAGGTGTCGGTAGATCTTGTATGTGATGTCGATGCTCTTGTGGCCCATCCACGTCGGCGACGTCAGTGATGGGAATGTTGTGACTCAGGCAGTTGGAGGCGAAGAAGTGCCGCATCCCGTATAGGACCATCCCGTCGGGGATCTCGACCTCGCCGGCCTTCTTGATGCGCCGCCACCGGTTGCCCAGGTGGTAGTGCGGGAAGGGCTTGCTGGGGTCTTGGGGGTGGCGCAGCAGGTAGCCGTCGGTGGTGCCGTACTTGTCGGCGTACCACTCGATGGTCTGGCGGGTGCGGGTGCGGGTGCGGGTGCGGGTGCGGGTGCGGCACGTCACGGTACTCGCCGATCTTGCGGTGCTTGAGTCGTGCGTACTGGCCGCTGCTCTGGTTGACCTGTTCGGCGATCCGGTACACGTCGTGGGCCACAAGGTTGCGAATGTCGGCCAGCTGCGCCACCGACGGAATGACGGCCTTCGCCGGGTCGTACTGCGGGGCCTAACGCCGTCGAGTGGACTGTCCTCGTAGAGGCCCAGCCGGTGGGCATCCAGCAGGATCGACTTCACCTTGTTGAACACGTTGGACTGTGTGGCCAGCCCGGCCCCGTTGCGCTCCATCGTCTTGATGAACCCGTCCACCACTTTGTGGTCGAAGGCATCCATCCGCCGGCTTCCCAGCGCCGGAAAGATGTGATGCTCCAGGAGCGAGTCCAGATGCCTCAGCGAAGAGCCCTCCAGATGGCGTTGGCTCTCCCGCCACTCCTTCGCGTACTCCTCAAATGCCATCGCCCCGTACTTCGCAACACGAACCGCCTTGCTCTCCCGACAGGGGGCCCGCTTTGCCTTGTAGATGTCCGTCAAACGTGCGATCGCCGCAACATCGGTCCTGAACCCGGACTCGACGGTCTGCTTCCCGGCGGCATTGCGGAACTGGATCTTGTACGGATGGGGGCACTTCGGCCATCTCGACAGGGCGTGGTCGCAGGTCTTGAAGAAGGTGCCCATGCCGTGGGCCAGGGTCTTGCTCGCCATCGTGTCGCCGACTCCTCAGGTCCAATGCTGACGGTTTGCTGACCGTCCGAGGACCAAGATGCCTCTGACCTGTATAAAGCAGCGAAACATGGGCTATTTGGTGGAACTTCGTCGGGCGCTCCAACGAAGACATCGCACAGGCCCGTTCGGACTGGATGGACAGCTCGCGCTTCGGTGAGGTGAAGGGCTATGACGGCGACCGGATCCCCGCGCCGGACTTGCCGCCGGTGCCGCTGAAGCCGCGGGGACGGGTGCGTTGACCACACGACCACGGCAACGCAGCCAAGCTGTCTTCGCAGGATTTCGAACCGCAGTGGGCCCGGTACGTGCGTAGGAGCGCCTCCTGGGTCAGGTCCTCCGCCCGGGGCGTGGAGCCGGTCGGCGGAGTGCACCCTCGCCCCTTCGCTGCTTGTGGTGCGACGCGTGGGTTCCCACCCTTTGCAGAGACCCTGGGTCCGCGGAAGGTTCCCGATGCGATGGATTGCGCAACGCCGGGCAACTCCTCCGGTGGCGGGGCGAAAGAAGCGTGGATAGAACGGGAGACACGCACACATGCGGGACAAGTACGTCCCGCTGAAATGGAGTGGTGAAAATGGCCGCTGAGTCATTCTCTGCCGCGGGGGATACTTCTGGGACCGGCGAACCTCTGTTTTCGACGTCGGTTCACTGGGGCACCGCGCAGCTCGGCGCCCCACCCCACGCCCCCCACGCCCCGCACGCCCCGTGGCCGCAGGCATTCGACCACGACGCGGACGACGTTCCTTCGGAGCGGACCGCGCACGACGCCGCCGACGGACCCTCGGAACAGACGGCGCACGAGGCCGACGACGGGCCCCTGGAACAGCTGGTGTCCGGCTTGGACGACGACGCGGTGGAAGAGCTCATACGCGTCGCCGTGGTGTCCAGGCCCCTGGACGACGTCGTCGACCTCGTCACTCTCTTGGAGCAGACACCTGACGGCGTGTCGGCCGCCGCCTCGGTGCTCCGCCTGGCCGCCGTGGCCCGCTCCGTCGACGACGTCTCCCGGCTGGTGGAACTGATGGGCCCGCCGGAACACGCCGCCGAGCACATGGACGAGGCAATTCGGCACGCCGTCGAGGAACGGCCCATACCGGAGGTGAGCCGTCTCGTTCACCTGCTCTCCCAGCCCCCGCACGATCCGCACAGCGGCGCCGAGGCGGTGCGTGCCGCCGGTACGACCAGATCTGTCGAGGATCTGATGAAGCTGATGGGCAGCCTGAGAGAACGCAAGGACGCCGACAACACCGAGGCCTGCCCCCCGGCCATGCCGATCGCGCCGCCGGCCGAGGCCGTCAGCCCCGCACCCGTCCCGGCTGCCGAGGCCACGCACGCTCGAGGCACAACACCCCTGGTGTGGCTGCGTCGTGCGGCAGGTGTACTTCTTCTGCTCTGTGCGGCGGCTCATTTCCCGCTGAACTGGTCGGACGCGTCCACCCTCGGTCTCTCCGCCGCGCTCGGCGTCTCCGTCATCTGCGCTCTGGCGGGGGCGGCACTGTGCCTGAGCGGGTCACCGGTCGTGGCCGTGGTGAGCACCCTGGTGGCAGGTGTGCTGGTCGTCAGCCACCTCGTGGATGATCGGGTCGACTCCAGAACGCTCGCCTACGTGTTGCGGCCTGACGGGGTGACAGCAGCGCTTCCCGCCCTGTCGGCGGTGGTCGCGACGGGGGCCTCCCTGCTGGTCGTGGCGTTCACGGTCGCCGGCCTCCGGGCCCCGGCGAACCGGGACCCCGCCCCGGGTAGCTAGGCGTACACGAGGAGATGCTCGCGCTGATCGACGACATCGCCGATGAGCGCGAGCCGGAAGCTGCGGAAGTGCGGGGCGTTCGCCGGGAGTTCGGCGATTTCCAGCAGATGGATCCCGCGCCGATCCGGCAGGAGCTGCAGCTTGTCCAGCCGGAGCCCGGGAGCGAACCGCCTGCACCGGGCGTGGACTACGCGCCCCTCATTCGCCGGATCCGAGCGCCGTGTTGAGCCACGTGCCTCGGGTCCGCTGTCCTGCTCCACCGAGCCGACCAGAGCGGCGATGGAGACCGCCTGCAGCGACGCTCGCCAGGCGGCATCGGCCGCCGACATCGCCCGGGCGATGGGGCACGGCTTGGTGCAGTCCTCGGGCGGTGTCCCGAAGGGGCTCGCTGGCGGATCTCGTGCACATGAAGAATGTCCCGCTGGCCGACGTCGACCACGTCGACCGGGCCGTCCTGCCGATCGGCACCGACTACCCGCCCGGCCACGGACTGGACTGGCACGAACACCGGCGCGCGCAGTTCTGTACGGCGCGGTAGTCCCCACGGGTCAGCGCGCCGTGATGGTGCTGCGGTTCTGTACCGCAGAGGTGCATGGCTGGCTCGACCTCTGGCATACGAATAAACGTTGCCGTAGCGGTGGTCGAGGGCGGCAAGGCGGTCTGGGCCGGTCCAGCCGGTGCCCATGTCGGCACTGTTCACGGTGATGTGCTGCTTGTCGGGCATGAGACAGGTGACGTCGACCGAGGCCACCAGGTAGACGATGAGGTCCGTATCCAGGCACTGCGTGTGTGCCGGCCCGGTGGCGAGCCAGTCCCGTACGGCCAGGGAGCTCAGCGTCTCGTGGCGCAGCTCGGGGTCCCAGTCGGCCAGGCGGGCAGCGCGGCGGCGGCCGGAACGGTCGGCTGCCTCGCCTCGTACTTGAGCTCGCGTTCTGTGACGAGTGGTGACGCCTCAATGGCGTCACGCGTCGGACCCGCTCGCGACCGCGGCAGTCGGTTACGCCTCCGCATGCAGGCGCTCAGTCCGCGGCACCTCGGCACCTCGGCGCCTTCGAACCGTCGCGCACGCTGACGACGGCGGTCGCTCTGTGCTGCTGCCCGTTCACCCCGGGACCCATCCTCACCGAGACCGGCGCCGCCGTTCCCGACCCGATGCAAGTCGGCGACCTTGAATAGGGTGGCCGTATTAGCAGGAGTCACCGCGATCGTCGCGAGTAACAAGCAGGGGGAACGCACAGTCTGCTCGCGTGCAGGCACAAGCAGCTGCCGAGGTGCAGCAGTCGGCAGCTCGGCGCGAGATACGGCGAACGGCATATCGGGAGTTCGCTGCGCAGGTAAACCTACTCGGCGACCACCATCGGCAAACTCCCCAAATCCTCGGCATTCAGGGCCCCGTGATCGCTGGCGCGGCCATGGCCTTCTCATCGGTCTTCGTCGTCGGCAACAGCCTCCGGCTGCGCCGCTTCAAGGGGGTGTGAGCGACGCCGACTCGCGTACGGAGGGCGGACACGGGCAATAGCCCCGTGTCCGCCCTCGCGTTTCTGATCAGGCCTTCGGTTGTGGTCGGCAGGGCGGTCAGGGAGAGGGATCCTGTCCCTGTCCCTGACCGCCCTGGGGGTGGGTGGACTTCTTCCGTGTGCGGTTGTGCGGTTGTGCGGTGTGCGGGCAGGAATTGCCCGCAGTTGTCCGTCAGTTACAGAAGTTGAGG
Source organism: Streptomyces sp. NBC_01381 (assembly GCF_026340305.1). Taxonomy (NCBI): domain Bacteria; kingdom Bacillati; phylum Actinomycetota; class Actinomycetes; order Kitasatosporales; family Streptomycetaceae; genus Streptomyces; species Streptomyces sp. NBC_01381. The sequence goes on from NZ_JAPEPI010000002.1 coordinate 3,383,585, forward strand.
AGGGCGAGGAGGCCGTTGCCGCACTGGAACTCGTCCCCGCCGCCGTGGCCGCCCTGGGCAGGGGCGGCCTTTGCGGCGACGGACGTGGCGGGCGTCGCGGCCACGGCGGATGTGGCAGTTGCCACCCCCGCCGCACAAGCGATGCCCACGACGGCACTCACCGCGAATGCCCGGGATATGAGGGACAGGGACTTCTTGGAGTGAGGTGTGGTGTTCATGCATTCACCATGCCCACCCTCGCGACCAGTCGCTCGCCGAGCGCATCCGAGCGGGTGAGCCACCCCTCGTAGAGCTCTCGGCGCTGCCGCCGATCCGGCTGCACGCGCTGCCTGAGCGTCCTACTTGGTTGTGGCCGCGTTTCCGTGACAGGTGAGACGTTTGATGGAGCGCCTGCGGGACTGTGGGACATTCCGACGGGGATTGCACTGCCATGCAGGTGGAGACGCTTGAAGACTTACTCTTCGCGGGTTTGGGCCTCAAGGTGCGGCAGATCGTGGCCGTCGATGGCCGCTTGACTGTTGACGCGTCAGGATGCGGCTCACCCGGCAGATGTCCCGCGTGCGGCCATCGTGCCTCACGGGTCCACAGCCGCTACTGGCGTCAGATATCCGAGTTGCCCGCTGGGGGGAGGCGGGAGGTAGTCATCCGCCTTCACGTGCGTCGGTTCTTTTGTGATCAGAGTCAGTGCTTGCGCAGGGCGGTCGTGGAACAGGTGGCGGGCCTGACCGAGCCACGACGCCGTGCTTCAGTAGTGGCGCGAGCGGCAATGCGGGCGGTCGCCATGGAACTCGGCGGGCGGGCGGGCCAGCGTCTGTGCGCCAATCTACGGATCAATGGCCGACGCACCGCGCTCCTGGGCGAGCTGGTGGCACCGTCCGTTCCAGCCCAGGCACCGCGGATACTCGGTATCGACGAGTTTGCGTTCCGCAGGGGACGGACCTGCGGCACCGTTCTCGTCGACGTCGAGACCTCCAGGCCCGTGGACGTTCTACCGGACCGGGAGACCGCCTCGGTCGCGACGTGGCTTCGCGAGCACCCCGGCACGGAGATCGTGTGCCGCGACCGTCTGATGGCCTTCACCAGGGCCATCCAGCAGGCGGCCCCCAACGCCCGGGAAGTGGCCGATCGCTGGCACCTCCTCCAGAACCTCTCAACGGCCGTGGAGAAGACGTGCCGCAGCCATCGCGCATGCCTGCGCCGACCTGTCGCCCCAGACAACGGATCGCCCTCTGCTGTGCCGGCGACTCCTCTTCCGGAGCGCGTGTGCCAACGCCACCGGGAGATCACCGAATTGGCCGCTGCGGGGCTCTCACTCAGCGGCATCGGGCGTCGCCTGCACCTGGACCGCAAGACGGTACGGCGCTACCGGAACCAAGACCTTGAGGGCCTCCTCGCTTCGGCACGGGACCGGGGCATCGGTGTCCTCGACCCGTTCACCGCATACGTCCAGCACCGCTTCCGCGTGGGCTGCACGAGTTCGATGCAGCTCTACCGGGAGGTGTGCGCTCTCGGCCACACGGGTGGCTATCGCGTCGTGAACCGCTACATGGCGGACGTCAGAAAGGGCGCGGCGATCCCCGCCCAGGCAGCTGCACCCAGTCCTCGTACCATCACCGCATGGATCATGCGTCCGCAGGAGGCACTGCGCCCCTCGGAGGCAGCGGAGTTGGATGACCTACGAAACGCCTGCCCTGAGGTTGCCGCCGCCTGCGACCTCGCGCGGGAGTTCACCGATTTGCTCCGCCACCGCCACCGCCACCGCCACCGCCACCGCCACCGCCACGGCCATCGACTTCGGGACTGGATCCAGAAAGCTGAACTGAGCGGACCTGAAGCCATCGGCATTTTTGCCGACTCCATCCGCCAAGACCTCCAGGCCGTCACCGCCGGCCTCACCCTGCCCTACAGCTCCGGCATCGTCGAAGGACACATCAACAGGATCAAGACGATCAAGCGGCAAATGTACGGCCGTGCCTCTTTCACTCTGCTCAGAGCCCGCATCCTCCTCCAGCCGTAGCTGTCCCGGAAGCATCGCCCCGGGCTCCAGGGCCGTTTCGCCAGGGGATCTCCCTCACGTGGCCTCGCTGTTCACCGGCAGGGCCGAGCGTTTGAGTTGACGGGAGTTCCCGCGTGCTGGCCTGGTGCCGTTGTGGGGACGGACGGGAGCAATGGCCGTAGCGTGGGGTGGGGGGCGAACGGCGATGCCGGTCGCTGGCGGTCTGGTTGGCCGGCAGGACGTGGGGGGCGCTGTGGTGGATGTCGATCTTCAGGTTGAGGTCGGGCCGGGTGGCAGCGACGGCTACCCGGTGGTGTTCCGGACGACGGGCGGGGATGAAACGCCGGGTGTGATGCGGCTGCCGCCGGCGCACGAACTGGAGGCTCAGGCGGCACGGATACCGGATGCGGTGGTGGCTTCCTCGGCCCTGGTGCGCCGCGCCCTGGCCGATGGCGAGGCACCAGTACGGGAGCTGGGGCGCACACTGTTCGACGCCCTGCTGGGCGGGCCCGGAGCGGGGTTGCTGCGGGCTGCGCGCAACCGTGCCGCCCTGCAGGGCGGCCAAGTCCGTCTGGTGCTGCACGTACAGGCTCCCGAGCTGGCGCGGCTGCCGTGGGAGTTCCTCTACGACACCAGCGAGGGCGACTATCTGTGCCTGGAGGTCCCGCTGGTGCGCCATCCGCAGGTGGCGCGGCCGGTGGCGCCGCTGCGGGTGATGCCGCCGCTGCGGATCCTGGGCATGGTCGCCCGCCCGGAGGATCAAGATCCGCTGGCGGTCCAGGCCGAACAGCTGCTTCTGCGCGAAGCTCTGTCCGGCCTGGTGGCGGAGGGCCGGGTGGAGCTGGACTGGACGGAAGGGCAGACCTGGCGTGATCTGCGTGAGGCGCTCCGCCGAGATGCTCGCAGCGCTCCTGTGCAAGGTGTCTTGCAACCGGGCGGGGCCCGGCGTGAGTGGCATGTGCTGCACTTCATCGGGCACGGAGGGTACGACACCCGCGCGCAGGAAGGCGCCCTGGCACTGGCCGGCGAGCAGGGAGGAACCTACCTGCTGAGTGCCGGGCAGTTGGCGATGCTGGTGGCCGGCCACCCCTCGCTGCGGCTGGCGGTACTCAACGCCTGCGAGACCGGGCGAGCGGGCGGACTCAACCCGTTCTCCAGCGTGGCGGGTGCACTGATGCACAAGGCCCTGCCCGCGGTGTTGGCGATGCAGTACGAGGTAAGCGACGAGGCCGCGCTGGAGTGCGCGCACGCTTTCTACTCGGCCTTGGCCCGGCAACTGCCGATCGACGTGGCGGTCATGGAAGCCCGCCAGGCCATGATGCTGGCCCGCCCCGGCTCTTTGGAGTGGGGCACACCGGTGCTGTACATGCGCTCCCCCGACGGCCACGGCCACCTCTTCGACCTCACCGACACCCCCGGCCCCACCACACGGCCGTCCAACCACCCGGGCACCGATGTTCAGCAGGCGGGTAATCGGCTGATGGAGCAACGCCGCAAGGAGGGGCAAGCAGACCTGGATGAGCTGTATACCGAGGGGCTCGCTGCCTTTCACACCGAACGGTGGGACGAGGCCGTCGAGACGTTCCGCACGATCATCGCCTGCGACCGCAACTACCGCGACAGTCAAGCCAAACTCACCAAGGCGCGCCACGGCCAGCGCCTCAACGCGCTGTATCAGGCAGCCATGGACGCAGCAGGCACCCGCCATTGGGGCCAGGCCATCGAGCACCTCGAAGCGGTCGTCGCCGCCGAAGCCGACTACCGCGACGCCCAATCCCTGCTGGACCAAGCCCGCGCCCAGCAGGTCCGTGCCAGGCTGCGCGAGGAGATCACCACCTTGCACCGCGCCAGGCAGTGGCAGGCCGTCCTGGCCGCAGCCGAAAAACTCAACCAGCACACCCCCCTGAACACGGCACCGGCTCCCGACCCAGAACTGGAGGCGATCGTCAAAGCCGCCCAGGAGACTGCGGAGACCACCAACCGTCAGCAGACCCTCAAAGACCACTACCGCCAGGCCCTCGAACACGTCGATGCCGACCGCTGGCAAGAAGCCCTGCAGGCACTGGAGAAAGTCCGGGAGATCGACCCCGACTATCACGCCACTGCACAACTCACCGCCAAAGCCCGCCCGAAGACCAACCGCACCCTCAAAGCCGAGCCTTCGGCCCTCATCGAGGGGGCCGGCAGGGTCAACGCGATCGCGTTCAGCCCTGACGGCGAACGCCTCGCCCTCGCATATGACAAGACCGCGCTCATCGTTGACGGCCACGGGCAGAAGCTCCTCACGCTCCGGCACAAGAATTGGAGAGGATGGAGGGCAGAATTGATTACTGGGGTGGTGTTCAGTCCGGACGGTCGCCGACTCGCCACCGCCAGTTTGGACAACACGGCGCGGGTGTGGGACGCCGAGACCGGCACGCGATGCCTGACCCTCACCCACGACAGCGGGGTGGTCGGGGTGGCGTTCAGTCCGGACGGTCGCCGACTTGCCACCGCCAGTTCGGACAACACGGCGCGGATATGGCAATTGGAGGAGGGCGATGATGGCTGAGCCCGACCGCATGCGCGCAGACCTTTTCGTCGACCACCGGATCACACGCGAACAGGAACAACCGCTGTCCGACGCACTGACTGCTCTCGGCTTCACCCCCAGCGTTCGGGTACTGCCACCACGCCGGGTAGTCGAGCCGCTTTCCTGGCTGATCCTTGTTTCTCTGCCCCTGCACGCCTTCCTGACCAAGGTGGGAAACAAGGCTGCCGAGGCCGCCTACCACCACCTTCAGAACGCCGTCCGCAACCTACGCGCCTCCTCCGCCACGGCTACCGCAGCCGCACCACCGGAGCCGTCACGCCCCGTGGTGCTCCAAGATCCGGCCACCGGCTTGCGCATCGTCCTGGATCCCGACCTGCCCCACGGCGCCTACCAGCAGCTCCTGTCCCTCGACCTGACCCGGTACCGCCTCGGCCCCCTGCACTACGACCTCACCCGCAGCCGCTGGCGCTCCCCACTCGACGAAGCCCAGCCCACTGACTGAGCCAACCTGTTGGTTCCGTCCGTCTCTCAGCGACGGATACGACGCAGGGCCCGCATCACACAGGTGGCCAGGATCCTGGGACGGTGGCGGTACGGCCGTGCTCGCGAGCTGGGTGACCACCCTGGGGAACGCGCGGGCCGCCCGAGTCCAGGCCGAGGCTTCGGCGCGGGTCCAGCACCGAGTACGGGTACGGGAGTTGAGGCGGGATGCCTACCTGGAGCTGATGGACCGCGCTCACGTCATCGGTGAGTGGTACCGGCGGGTCATAGACGCATTCCACCAGATCGCCGACCCGGACCAGCAGCTGACCCGCCTCGAGGAACTGCGTTCAGAGCTACGCGAAGCGTACGACCCTCTCATGCGCAGTGTTCGTGTCGTCGTCCTTGAAGGGCCGCCTGCCACTGCTGAAGCGGGCCAGGGCGTGTTGGACGCGGCGAAGAAGGCTAACCGGTGCCTACGGCGCATCACCTGCGGTGACGCGGACGCGCACACGCGCTTCGTCGAAGCGGCGCGCGCCGCAATGGAAGCATCCTGATCGGACACCTGGGCGCACCGCATCCTGGAGTGTGGAACGTCGCTCCGACGAGATTGCCGACCTTCGAGGACACTGCGCTCAACTGGCCGGCTTGGACGCAGGCCCCCTGTCTGGCGTAGCCGTCACGGAAGCGCGGCCAGAACCCCCGTCAACGCCCTGGAAGCACTCGCCGACGCTTGGGCACAGCCCCATCAGGGCCATGCCCGAGGCGACAGCGATGTGGCTCGGTCACACCCTGGATGTGCGCTGTTGTTGGCCTGCAGGCGTGATCTTCGGTGCTGGTTCAGGTGCCGGTTGCTCGGGCCGAGCGGGGTCGGGCGCGCAGGGCGGGCAGCCGGGCACAGTCGCCCGCTCTGGCCAGGCTTTGGCCGAGGGCCAGGAGAGAGGAGCCGCACCAGCCGGCTGGCACACGTCCAGCGTGGAGATCGCCGCCGCCGTGGGGGCCGATCCCTGCTCCATGAGCGCGACGTACTCCTCGACGCGCTCCCTCTCGTTCCACGTCGGGGGAACCATGGGCACGACGAACTCATAGAGGTGGGCGTCCGCGTGGACGGCAGTCTCGAAGGTGGTCGCCCGTTTTGATCAGCACTGGCCGACCGTACGGGACGCCGTGGAGCAGCTCCACCGACTACTGAGCGCGTATGTGGCCGGACGAGCCAACTACAACGCTAAGTCACACCTGCTTGCGACTTCGAGATAGATGGCACTGGGGCGAGCTAGTTGTCACCGGGGGAGACAGCTCGTCCGCCACATGCTCAGGCGTGTAAGAGCCAACAGATGCTCGAACAACTCGACCTCACAGATGAAGAGCGCGAAGCCGTCGAAGGAGACCGCAGCCTCGCGGACACCCTCACCCCGCCGGCCCAACCCCAAGAAACCTCGGAACGACCAGCACCTTCGTCCCACTGACCCAGCTCATGAGCACCGTTCCTGCGCAGAGGCCGGGGCAGCACGACAAGCGAGATACCGGTCGAAAACCGCCTGGCTATCAGGAGTGAAAGTCCACTGCTGGAGAGCCCGCCGCAGCTCGGACGCGGTCAGCCACCCGTGCCAGGCCACCTCACTTGGATCAGGGGCGACGATCTCCGGAAGCACGGCGTCACAGACCGCAAGCCAGTAAGGGCTGAGCCCGCCCCGGCTGAGGAACTTGAACCGAAGGCACACTGTCGCCGATGTTCCCAGCTCCTCACTGAGCTCGCGGGCAGCTGCCTGCTCATAGGACTCGCCGACTCCCGCAGCACCCCCGACCCCGAGTTCGTAGTGCCCTGGGAAACGGGACAGTTGCTCGGCACGCCGATGGACGAGAAAACGGCCTTGCCCATCACGGCACACCACCACGCCAACCCGGTGCAGCCAGCCCTCCCGAACGGCCTCCCACCGACTGACTACCCCCAGCACACGGTCCTGAGCGTCAACACGTTCCACGAGTTCATCCACGCCGCACACGATCGCAGGCACCACTGACACCCGGCTTGAGGAGCTTGGCGATCTTGTCCCCATCGTCTTGATCGCGGGTGGCCGGTCCCGGCTGGAGCGCGGCGGCAGCAGGCGGAAGCGGGCTTCCAGCGGCAGACCGGAGGACGCTCCAGGCACCGACGCTGTCGATGCGCGCAGCGACTGACGGTGAACCCGTGCCCCTCCAGCGCTTTCACGAGCCGGGGCGCCTGAGTTGGCGATCACGGTGTTCGTCGAGGGATAGGACGTTCACGTCGATGTACAAGCTGGTGAGGGTCAGATCGTTGGGGCCGTCGGCGGGGAACTCGGCGGGGTCGGGTTCAGGGGCGTAGATCTTGTCCCAGCGCCGGAGCGGTTCGGGCAGGCGGTCGAGGACCTCGGGGCCGCGCAGCAGCAGGGTGCCGGGACGCAGCGGCAGGATCTGGGTGTCGATGTGGTTACTGTCCAAGCGGTGCATGGTGTGGATGCGGAACCGGTCGCCGAGATGACGTTGGAGCCAGCGTGCGCCGAGGGCGTGGTGTTGGGTCGCGACGTTGAGCGGTGAGTGCTTCGGCCCGGAGGACTTCGGACCGTGTGGTGCAGCCGTCCTTGTTTATCCGTACCCCTGCCTTCAGGCTCCGCGCTGCGCAACCCCGCTCGGACCCAACGGCGTCGTCGGGCCGGAACTCGCCGAGATCTTCCAGGAGGATCTGGACGAGGATGCGACGCGCGAGGCCGCGGGGACGGGCGCGCTGACGACGGTGGTCTCCGCTAGGTGAAGGCTGTGGCGAGCTGCTCGAGGAGGGGCGTCGCGGAGGAGTGGGGGTCGCGGCGTGGTGTGATCGCGTAGATCCCGCGGGTCGGGGGATCGGCGAGGGCCACCGCGGTGACGTCGGTCCGCAGCGCGCGTGTCAGTACCCCGGGTATCAGCGCGATGGCGTGGCCGGTTGCCACCAGGGCCAGCTTGCCGAGCAGATCGGCCGCGGTGAGATCGATGCGGGCGCTGACCCCGGCGCGGGCGGCGTGCCGGCGCAGGAGCGCCGCCGAGCCGTCGTTGTCCTCGACCCAGGTCTCGTCGGCCAGCGTCTGAATGTCCACCGGGCCGCGCCCGGCCCGCGGATGACCGACGGGCAGGACGACGACCATGTCGTCCAGACCGAGGAACCGCCGTTCGATCCGCGGGTCATGGGGGAGCCCCGGTGGCGCATCGGTGACGACAGCGAGGTCGAGATCACCGGCGATCACACGGTTGTGCAGCTGTGCGCTCAGGCCGGGGAGCAGGCTCCACCGGACGGATCCGGTTCGCTCCAGCAGGCTCCGGATGGCCTCGGGGACGATCCCTGCGGCAAGAGAGGGAGTGGCACCGACGGCCAGCGGCCGATTGGACGCCCCGTCACCAGCCTCTCGTACGGCGCGAACGGCGCGGTCGGCTTCGTTGAGCGTGGCCAGGGCGTGGCTCCGGAAGACCTCGCCGGCAGGCGTCGGACGCACACCGCGCGCATGACGCTCCATCAGAGGCACGCCGAGCTGCCGCTCCAGACCGGCGATCTGTCGGGAGACGGCCGACTGCGTGTGATTGAGCTCGGCGGCCGCCGCCGACAGCGACCCGAGCCGGCACACGGTCACGAAGGTCCGCCACACGGTCAATTCCATGACACCAGCAATTCCATGACACCAGTATGTCCGGCCGGTATGCGAGCACCGCAGGTCTCGCCTGCGAAATCTGCGCTTGTCGCAGCCGTCGGGGCGCACCACTCTGGCCCGTATGACCACACCGCACCTGATCACCATCCTTGGCCTGGGGCGCATGGGCGACGCGATCGCGACGCGCCTCGCTGCCCAGGGCCGGGACGTCGTCGGCTGGACGCGCTCCGGGCGCACGTCAGACGCCGTCAGGACGACCGGCGATGCGCACGAGGCGGTGGCGAAGGCCGATCTCGTACTCCTGGCACTGTTCGACGGTCCGGCCTGCCGGCAGGTCCTCGACGACGTCCGTGACTCGCTGCGACCGGACACGATCGTGCTGAACACCAGCACCATCGCCCCCGCCGAAGCGTCGCAACTGGCCCGGCACCTCGGCCCGTCCTACGTCCACGCGCCCCTGCTCGGCTCTGTTCCCGCCGCCGCGGCCGGCGCCCTGCAGATTCTTGCCGCCGCCGAGCACGACGCGCTCGATCGGGTCCGACCGGTTCTGGAGGCGCTTGGCACCGTGCGGCGTGTTGACGACGCCGCCACCGCCGCCGCGCTCAAGCTCATCGCCAACAGCAGCCTTGCCGGCGCCGTCCTCGCGCTGCGTGACGCACTGCGCCAGGCCGACGCCCTCGGCCTGCCCCGTGCCAAGGTGCTTGACGTTCTCGAACTCGGCCAGCTCGGCGGGCTCGTGGCCCGCAAACGCCCCTTCCTCGCCGGCCAGTCGGCCCCTGCCATGGCCGAATTCACGATCGGCGCGCTGGCCAAGGACATGGCTCTGCTGGCCGCCGCGTCGAACACCCCGCTGCGCAGCGCAGCCGACTTGGCCGACCCCACTGCCGACCCTGAGGCCGACATCGCCGTTGCCGCCACGGTCCCCGCGGTGGAGGACACCGTGCTCGAACCGCTCCGTGCCTACATCCGCGGACACGCGACCGGCGACCCCACCCACTTCCACGACGCGTTCCTGCCCACCGCCCACATCGAGGGAATCCGGGACGGCGCGTTCGTCTCGTGGCGCCTGGAGGAGTACTGCGCTCTCTTCGACGGCCGCCCGGCCGCGGACGAACCGACCCGCTTCCGCCGCATCGACGCCATCGACGTCCACGGCACCGTCGCGACCGCGACCATGACGCTCTCGCACGGCGCGAACACCTTCACCGACATCTTCCTGCTGGTCCGCGTCGACGACGGCTGGCGCATCGCCAACAAGGCTTACCACCGGCACTCGTGAGGATCGTGGGCTTCGGGATCGGCGGCGTGGGGGAGAAGGGGAAGCGCTCGACGTCTCCCCGGGTGAAGTCGGTGGCGCGGAGGGCGGATTCGGTGTCGCGGTTGGGCTGACAGCCGCCGGCGGTCCGCCTCCAGAAGGGGGTGATCGCGTCCTGCAGCAGCGCGGCCCAGCGGCGGGCCGGGTCCTGGGCGGTCGTCATTCCGGGGTGCGGGCGGTCACCAGCCAGGCGGCGGCGCCCAGGGCGATGCCGTCCGGGCCCTGGTGGCCGGCGAGTTCGGTGTGCAGCGCGGCCAGAGCCTGGCGGGCGTTCTCTTCCGTCGCCTGCGCCAGCAGATCGCGGATCAGGCCGAGGCCGGCGACGAATCCGACGACGTCCTCGGCGTCGTCGCCCAGGTGAATCGGCTCGGCCACCGGTTCGACGGCGATGTCGGTGAAACCCGCCCCGCCCAGCAACTGCCGTACCCGCTCGGGGTCGGCGAGCGAGAACGCCCCCGGCTGTCCCGATCCGCCCATGTCCGGCAGTTCGACGTACGGAGCGATGGCCGTCCACAGGGTGACGAGCCATTCGTTGACCGCCGCCTCCTGCCAGCACGAGAACGCAAGCCGGCCGCCCGGTCGCAGCGCTCGGGCGATGTTCGTGAAGGCGGCCGGCGGATCGGCGAAGAACATCACCCCGTTGCGGCTGATCGCCACGTCGAACGCCCCGTCGGGAAAGGGATGCACCTGCGCGTCCCCTTCCTCGAACGCCACGTTGCCCACGCCTTCTTCGAGCGCAAGCCGGCGCGCCTCTGCGAGCAGCGGCACCGACAGATCGACGCCGAGAACGCGGCCTCGCCCGGCGTCGCGTGCCGCGGCACGGGTGGTGGCGCCCGCTCCGCAGCCGATGTCCAGGACGCGGTCGGCCGTGCTGATGGCGGCTGCTCGCAGCAGGTGCGGGGTGAAGTTGCGCTGCATGGCCTCGTAGCGATCCCGGTGCCGGACCCAGTGCCGGCCGTCGTCGCCGTTCCAGGCTTGGGCCTGCTCGGCGGAGGCGGCGGCCGGGGCGTGCTGCCTTGGTTCGGCCCGGGGTGCGGTGGTGTGGTCCTCGGTCACGTCCTTGCCTCCTGCTACGGGGTCAATTCTTGTCAGGCGCCGCGACGACGAAGGGCAGTCTTACGCAATGCGACCCCTTCGATATGAAGCTCCCGCTGGCCTTGGCGGATCTGGGATTGATCGATGAGTACGAATTCGTGGTGCAGCCCCGGCTGGAGTTCGGCTCGGGGGCGGCGGCGATGCGGTAGGAGCCGAGATGTCGGCCACCGGCCCACGGGACTTCCTAGCGGACTCCATGGCCCTGGCTCAGCCGTCCAGGCGGCGCTTGGCGAGCCAGGTGACCATCTCCGGGTCGCGGTGGTCGAAGAACAGCGTCTCCCCGGTGTCGAGCGTGGCGATCGCGGCCAGCTCGTCGTCGGTGAGCCGGAAGTCGAAGACGTCGAAGTTCTCCGCCATCCGCTCGGGGCGGACCGACTTGGGGATCGTGACGACGCCGCGCTGGATCAGCCAGCGCAGGACGACTTGAGCGACGGACTTGCCGTGCGTCTCGCCGATCTCGGTCAACAGCGGCTGCGCGAACAGGTTGTTCTTGCCCTCGGCGAAGCCGCCCCACGACTGCGTCTGCACTCCGTGCTCGCGCATGAGCTCCTGGTAGGCGGCGCGCTGGAAGAACGGATGGGTCTCGATCTGGTTGACCGCGGGCACGATCTCGTTGTTGATGATCAGGTCGAGCAGCCGGTCGGGGTAGAAGTTGGCGACGCCGATCGCCTTCGCCCGTCCGTCGCGCTGGAGCTTCTCCATCGCGCGCCACTGTCCGTACACATCGCCGTACGGCTGGTGCATCAGATACAGGTCGAGATGGTCGAGGCCGAGCTTGGTCAACGACGTCTCGAAGGCACGCTCGGTGTTCTCCTGGGCCGGCGCGTCCTGCACCCACAGCTTGGTGGTGACGAACAGCTCCTCGCGCGGGACGCCGCTGTTCTTGATGGCGTGGCCGACGGCCTCCTCGTTGCCGTAGGCGGCGGCGGTGTCGAGGAGGCGGTAGCCGGCCGCGAGGGCATCGGAGACGGCCTGCTCGGTCTGCTCCGGCGGGATCTGGTAGACGCCGAAACCGAGGATCGGCATCTCGACGCCGTTGTTGAGGGTGACCTGCTGCATGACGTTCCTTCTCAGCGGACGTGGACGTGGACGTGGGGCTGGGGCTGGGGCTGGGGCGTGGCGGTGAAGCCATTGCCTCGCGCCGTCGGTGCTGCCGCAACCGGACCACCGCCCTGCGGCGGCCGTGTACGGGCGACGTCATCCACCCTGCCGCCGCGCGCGCCGGGCAGGCAGGCCGAGTCGATCCGGGGGGAGGTCAGCGGGGGTGTGACAGGGCCCCTCTCGTGAGTGGGGCCCGGGTGGCGGCAGAGGGAGACTGGTCATATGGCACCCGAGCAGCACACCGGCGGCGACGAACTGGCGCGCTTCCTGCGCGCCCGCCGTACTCAGACCAGCCCCGAGAGCGCCGGCCTCATCCCCGGTCCCGGCGTACGCCGTACGCCCGGCCTGCGCCGCGAAGAGCTGGCCACGCTCGCCGGGGTCAGCATCGACTACTACACCCGCCTCGAGCGCGGCAAGGAGACCCGGCCGGGCCCCGGAGTCGTCGACGCCCTCGCCCGTGCCCTGCAGCTCGACGACGACGAGCACCACCACCTGCGTGAGCTCGCCGCCCGAGCCGCACGCCATGCGCCCGAGCCGCCCCCTCCGCCCAGCCGGACGGTCCGCCCCCATCTGAAGCTGATCCTGGAGACCATGCGGCCGAACCCGGCCTACATCGTCAGCCGCAGCATGGACCTGCTCGCCTGGAATCCCGCGGGTCTAGCCCTGTACGCGGGCCTCGCCGACTGGCCGGTGAAGCAGCGGAACCTGGCCCGCTACCTCTTCCTGCACCCCGCCGCACGCGAGCTGTTCCCCGACTGGGAGAACCTGGTCCGCTCCTGCGTCGCCCGGCTGCGCGCCGAGGCCGGGACCAACCCCGACGCACCCGACTTCACCAGCCTCGTCGGCGAACTCCTCCTCAAGAGCCCGGACTTCGCCAGGCTGTGGGAGCGCTACGACGTCGTCGGACGCAAGAAGGTCACGAAGACCTTCCACCACCCCAAGGTCGGCGTCCTCACCCTCAGCGGCCAGAGCATGCACCTCGACGGCACCCCGGGCCAACGCCTCAGCGCCTACACCGCCGAACCGGGCACCCCCGACCACGACGCCATGCTCCTGCTCGACCTGATCACGGAGCCGTCGGCCCCCGCCCCGACCGCCGGGAGGAGCTCATGAGCTGCCGTCACGTCACGGCCAGGTGGCGGCGACCGTGCCGCAGAGTCTCGGCCTCGGCCTCGTCGAGCAGCGAGAGGGCGAAGTCGGCGTAAGAGATGCGGGCCGCCATGTCGCCGTGCTCGCGCGTGCCGTAGTGGCCGGTGCGCTCGCCCTCGTGGTCGAAGTCGCCGGCCGGGCTCACATACACCCAGTCCAGTGCGCCGCCCTGGGCACGGAGCACCTCCAGACCGGCGGCGTGGGCCAGGCAGAAGGGCCGGAACTCCGCGGGGAAACCCGGGGCGTCGAGGAGCCGGGTCCCGTCCGGGCCCGGCAGCAGCGAGGAGAGCCCGACCGTGACGAGCCTGTCCACCTCGGCCTGTCGCAGGCCCTCGACGAGGGAGTGCGCCGCGCTCTTGAAGAAGGTGTCCGGATCGGTGCCATCGCCGTACACCGCCGCCGCGTTGATCGCGGCGTCATGGCCGTCCGCGAGGGCGGCGACATCCGCCGCGTCGGTGACGTCCCCGGCGGCGATCCGTACGCCGCTGTCCGCCAGGCCGCCGTAGCGGGCGGGCTCGCGCACCACCGCGGTGACCCCGTGCCCACGGCGACGCGCCTCGGCGACGGCTTGCCGACCGGCCCTGCCGCCCGCACCGAAAATCACGATCCTGCTCATCGTCGGAATACCTCCTGGTGAGTGGTTGCTCCGGAAGGTATCCGTGAGGGCGGTTACCAGTTGGATACCGCCGGCACCGGCGTGAGGCAGGAGATCTCCATGACGCACCGTCAGCAGCCGTTGCCGCCCGACATGTTCGACGAGCTGTGCCCGTCGGCACTGTTGCCGTTCCGCTTCGGGGACAAGTGGGGCGCCCTGGTCCTCCGCTGTCTGCAGGACGGCCCGCGCCGCTTCTCCCAGCTCCGTGTGCCGCTGCACCGCGTCACTCCGAAGGTGCTGACGCAGTCGCTGCGCGGCCTGGAACGCGACGGGCTCGTGTCACGCACGGTGTACGAGGACCCGCAACCGCGGGTGGAGTACGCCCTCACGCCACTGGGCCGCAGCATGCTGGAGCCTATGGACGCGGCGTGCGCGTGGGCGGCCGCGCACTGGGACGAGTTGCTCGACGCGCGTGAGGCGTACGAGGACCACGGCGCCGACCGTGCGAGGACTGCGTAGCCGTACGCCCCGGCCCGTGACACCACCGACCTCTGCACGCCTATGGCTGTCTTACTGACGGGTCAGTACGGTGCTGCCAACCCCCCTTGCCCACAGGAGAGTTGGGAGAGCCGCATGATGTCAGCGTTACGCAGACGGCCGGTGGCCGCAGGCGCCGTGCTCGCGGTGGCGGTGCTCGGGCTGCCCGGGTCCGCCGCCGCGCAGAGCGTGGACGCGCCGGCCGCCGAGAAGGCCCTCGGCGCCGGAGAGCAGCGGAACGACAAGCACCACAAGCCCGGCAAGAAGCCGGGGAAGCCAGGGAAGCCGGGAAAGCCGGGCAAAAAGACCGACCCCGGCGAGATCCTCGGCTCGGAGCCGTCCTCGTTCCAGTACACGCCGGGCGTCCCCACCCCCACCAAGGCCTGGAAGATCACCTACCGGTCGACATCGGCCGACGGGAAGTCCAACGCCGTCTCCGGAACCGTGATCGTCCCCGACGACGGCAAGACCACCCCGCGCCCGCTGATCACATACGCCGTCGGAACCGTCGGCCTCGGTGACAAGTGCGCGCCGTCCGCCGGATTCCCGGGCGGTACGACGGCCGAGGCGCCGCTCGTCAACGCCGCGCTGGTACGCGGCTACGCGGTCGTCGTCACGGACTACGAGGGCCTCGGCACACCCGGCGACCACACCTACATGGTCGCCAAGGCGCAGGCCACCGCGGTTCTCGACGCGGCTCGCGCGGCCCAGCGGCACCCGGAGGCCGCGAAGTACGGGGTCGCCAAGGAGGCGCCCGTCGGGATCATGGGCTACTCGCAGGGCGGCGGCGCCAGCGCGAAGGCCGCCGAGCTGGCCGCGACGTACGCCCCCGAACTGAAGGTCAAGGGCACGGCGAGCGGCGGTGTGCCCGCCGATCTCGCCAAGGTCGCCGACTCGCTGGAGGGCGGGGACAGCGCGGGCTATCTGCTGATGTCCGCCGTCGGGCAGAACGCGGCCAACCCCGCCCTGAACCTCGACAAGTACCTCAACGACGAGGGCCGCAAGCTTGCTGAAGTGGTCCGGAACGAATGCGTCGGGACGGCCTTGGAAGCAGGGCGCGGCAAATCGATCGAGGACGTGACGACGTCCAACCCGCTGGACCAGCCGGACTGGCAGCAGGCCATCGCCGATCAGTTCATCGGGGCCGAACGGCCTTCGGCGCCGACGTTCCTCTACCACGGGGACGCGGACGAGACGATCCCCTACGCGGTCGGGCAGAAGCTGCGCGCCGACTGGTGTGCGAAGGGGCACGCCGTGCAGTGGACGACCTTCGCCGGGCAGTCCCATGTGGGGACGGCGATTCAGGGCAACGGCCCGGCGCTGGAGTGGCTGGGCCAGCGCTTCGCCGACCAGCCCACCTCCGGCAACTGCGGCACGTAGGCAGCTGAGGTGACCTGACGACCGGTCACGGTACCGGCCGCACCGGCAGCTTGCGCACACTGTTGCCCACGAAGGAGGCGTGGCGCGGCAGTTGGGCTTCCGGTGCGGCGAGGTCCAGGTCCGGGAAGCGGGTGAAAAGCCGCTCCAGGGCGATGGTGGCCTCCATGCGGGCCAGCGGCGCGCCGACGCAGAAGTGCGGGCCGTGGCCGAGGGAGAGATGCCGGGTCGCGGTGTCGCGGGTGAGGTCGAAGCGGTCCGCGTCGTGGCCGTGGGCCCGCTTGTCACGGCCCGCGGCGGAGTAACCGGCAAGCACCGGTGTGCCCTTGGGGATGACGGTGCCGTCGAGCGTCAGGTCGCGGGTCGGATACCGGAAGGGGAAGTAGCTGACGGGGCTGTCCCAGCGCAGGGTCTCTTCCACCGCCGCCGACCAGGGCACCTCGCCCGACTGGAGCAGAGCGAGCTGATCGCGGTGCGCGCACAGGGCGCGTACGGCGTTGGTGATCAGGTTGAGGGTGGTCTCGTGCCCCGCGATGATCGTGAGCATCAGGGTGCCGAGCAGCTCGTGCGGGCCGAGCCGGTCGCCGTTCTCCTCACGGGCCGCGATCAGCGCGCTGGTGAGGTCGTCGCCGGGGTCGGCGGCGCGGGCCGCGGCGACCGAACCGAGGACCTCCACCATCTCCCGGTTGGCTGCCATCGCCTCCTTGGGACCGATGTCGGTGGCGACGATCTGGTTCGACAAGTGATGCAGCCGGTCCTGGTGCTCGGCGTCCACGCCGAGGAGCTCGCAGATGACGCCCATCGGCAGCGGCAGGGCGAAGTGCGTACGCAGGTCCGCGATTCCGTCTCCCGCGGCGGCGGCCCGGTCGAGCCGGTCGAGCAGCGTGGTGGTCAACTCCTGGACCCGCGGCCGCAGTTCCTCCACTCGCCGGGCGGTGAACGCCTTGCTCATCAGGGAGCGCAGCCGCCGGTGGTCGGCGCCGTCGGCCGTGGTCATGCCCTGGACCGTGGCGAACGTCCGCAGCGGCCAGCCGTCGGCTATCTCCCCGGCCTGTAGCGCGGCGAAGTGCTGGGCGTTCTTGGCGACATCGGGGTGTGCGAGGAACTCCTTGAGCGCGTCATGGCCGAGCACCGCCATGCCCGCCACCTCGCCGGGCAGGACCACCGGCGTCACGTCGCCCTGCGCGAGCAGCCGGGCATTGTCCGCGTGCGGGCAGCCGCCGGCCGGGTCCAGGCGGTGTGTGCGGCCGGCCGCGGCGTTCACCGGTGACGTGTTCAACAGGGAGTCTCCTCGTCGAAGGGGGACGGGTCGGGACGTGTGGCGATCGACATGCTCGCGGCTGCCCCCGAGAAATGACACCCCTGTGATGCCATCCAGGGGCCCTTGGCGCCGTCCTGGCAGGAATGGCTTGTTCACGCGATGTTCGCGGAGATCTTGAAGCCGCGAGCGCGGGCAAGCGGTTAGGATCACGGCGTGATGACAGCCAGGTCACTTTCCGGTGTGTTGCGGAGTCGCTCATCAGCGGCTCCGCTGCGTCTCCTTGGCCTTGGCCTGATCCTCTTCGGTCTGCTGTACACCCATGCGGCGAGCCCCGATGCGACGGTGGGTCACCTGAAGTCGGCAGAAGGCGTCTCGGCGCAGGTCGTCGACGCCCGGCACTCCGCCACCGTGCCACGCGCCGCGAGTGCCGCGCACGAGCATGACGCCCCCGACCGGCCGAGCGGCGGTCACGGAGACCACGGCGGGCAGCACGCCTTCGAGGAATGTGGCCTCGGGCAGCCGTCCCAGGGGCCCGAAGTGGATGTCCCCGCGCTGTCTCCACTGGGCCTGGCGGTCGAGGACGAGGCGCCGCACATCGCGCACGTCCATCCATCTGCCGTACGGGGCTTCGTCGTTCCGATACCGCATGCGGCGGAGTCCCCTGTTCTGCGTATCTAGGTCAGCGCTTCTCGGCGTCTGACCTCCCTCCTGTGCCCTTCTGCGCGCGGCGTGGGGATGGTCGACGGTTCACAGCCGCCCCCACCCATTTCCTGCCCTGCCCGGGATGTCCCGGCGCGGGCAGCCGCCGCACGGAGGATCTGTGCAGCCCTGCTCCGTCGATCCGCGCCTCAGGCACCGGATCGTCCTCATCTGGACTGTTCTGAGCGTTCTGCTCCTCACGTTGGTGCCGTGCGCCGCCGAGCCGTCACATGAGGCAGCCCACACGCCGAGCCGCTCCGGCCAGGCGTCGAGCTCGCCGCCGGCGCCGGAGGCGCGCGAGGACTGTTCCGTCACCGACCCGGGCCCCAGCAGGCCCGCTCCAGCACCCGTACGCGCCCTGCCGTACGCGCCCGCGGTCTCCACTTCGCAGAGCACCGTCCGGCCACCCGCCGATGGGCTCTTCGGCGGGGCGCACGGACCGGCGCCGAGCGGCGGCCGGACCACTCTCGCCGCCCTGTGCAGGTGGCTGATCTAGAAGCGGCCCTTGCGGTCGGCCCCGGTCGATCCGCCGCACGGCGCGCCCGACAAGCGCTCCGTGCGAGACGAGCGCCCGCACAGCTTCTACAGCGAAATGAGAGCGAACCAGATGCACTCCCTGACCACGAGTGACTTCCATCCCGCGGGATCCAGTCTCCAAGGGCTCGTCGGAAACACCCCCTTGCTGCGGGTGTCCGAGCCGTTCACCCCGGCCGACCGGGGATTCTGGGCCAAGCTGGAAGGCTTCAACCCCGGCGGCATCAAGGACCGCCCCGGACTCCACATGGTGGAACGGGCCCGCACCCGCGGCGACTTGCAGCCGGGAAGCCCCATCGTCGAGTCGACGAGCGGCACCCTCGGTCTGGGCCTCGCCCTGGCCGGAATGGCCTACGGCCATCCCGTCACCCTCGTCACCGACCCGGGCCTCGAACCCTCCATGACCCGGCTCCTTGCCGCCTACGGCGGCACGGTCGACATGGTGTCCGAACCACACCCCACCGGCGGCTGGCAGCAGGCCCGCCGGGACCGGGTGGGCGAACTCCTCGCCGAGCTGCCCGGTGCCTGGTGCCCCGATCAGTACAACAACCCCGACAACGTCGCCGCGTACACACCCCTGGGCCTCGAACTCGCCTCCCAGATGGGCCATGTCGACGTACTCGTCTGCAGTGTCGGCACCGGCGGCCACTCGGCGGGCATCTCCCGGGTCCTGCGTCAGCTCTACCCCGAGCTGCGGCTCGTCGGGGTGGACACCGTCGGTTCGACCATCTTCGGCCAGCCCGCGAGGCCCCGGCTCATGCGCGGGCTCGGGTCGAGCATCTACCCGCGCAATGTCGCGTACGAGAACTTCAGCGAGGTGCACTGGGTCGCACCCGCCGAATCCGTCTGGGCCTGCAGGCAGTTGGCGGCATCCCACTACGCGACGGGCGGCTGGAGCGTCGGAGCCGTCGCGCTCGTGGCCGGCTGGCTCGCCCGCACGCTCCCCAAGGACACACGGATCGTCGCGATCTTCCCGGACGGACCTCAGCGCTACCTGGAGACCGTCTACGACGACCAGTACTGCGCCGACAAGGGCCTGTCGGGGGTGGTCCCCGCGCCGGAACCGGAGGTGGTGGGCCGGCCCGACGAGAAGGAAGTGAACCGCTGGACCCGCTGCGCCGACGTCGTCGACCCGCTCTCGCTCCTGGCCAAGGACCGCGGCGAAGGCGTGGAAGGAGCGGACCGGTGAAGGGCACCATCGCGCAGGTCCGTTCCTACGACCGGAGCGTCCAGCTGCTCCTCGCCAATCAATTCACCATCAACCTCGGCTTCTACATGCTGATGCCGTACCTGGCACAGCACCTGTCCGGCTCCCTCGGGCTGGCCGGCTGGCTGGTCGGACTCGTCATGGGCGTACGCAACTTCAGCCAGCAGGGCATGTTCCTCATCGGCGGAACGCTCGCCGACCGGTTCGGCTACAAGCCGTTGATCGTCGCCGGATGCGTCCTGCGCACCGTCGGCTTCGCGACGCTCGGCCTGGTGGACTCCGTGCCGGCGCTGATCGCGGCATCGGCGGCCACCGGCTTCGCGGGGGCGCTCTTCAACCCCGCGGTGCGCGCGTATCTGGCCGCCGACGCGGGGGAGCGCCGTGTGGAGGCCTTCGCGCTGTTCAACGTCTTCTACCAGGCGGGCATTCTCCTCGGCCCGTTGGTGGGCATGCTGCTGACCGGAGTCGACTTCCGGATCACCTGCCTCGTCTCGGCGGCGATCTTCGCGCTGCTCAGCGTCGTACAGATCCGCGCGCTGCCTGCCCGCCGGGGCACCCGAGGAGGCGAAGGCGCTGCCCGGGAAAGTGTGCTCTCCCAGTGGCGCGGTGTGCTGGCCAACCGGGCGTTCCTGCTCTTCTCCCTCGCCATGATCGGCTCGTACGTCCTGTCGTTCCAGGTCTATCTGGCCCTGCCGCTGGAGGTGCGACGCGTCGGCGGGGACGGCGAGTTCGGCACCGTCGCCGTGGCCCTGCTCTTCGCCGCGTCCGGTCTGGCGACCATCCTCGGCCAGACCCGGGTGACGGCCTGGTGCAAGGAGCACCTGGATCCGGGGCAGGCGCTTGCCTGGGGTCTTCTGATGATGGGCGCTGCGTTCCTGCCGCTGCTCGCGGCCACGGCGCTGCCCGTTCCGGGTGGCGGGACCGGCCGCTGGCTCCTTGCCGCCGTTCCGCCGATGCTCGCGGCACTGATGCTGGCCCTGGGCACGATGGTCGCGTACCCCTTCGAGATGGACACCATCGTCCGGCTCTCGGGTGACCGTCTCGTCGCCACGCACTACGGCCTGTACAACACCATCTGCGGCATCGGGATCACCGCGGGCAACCTGCTGACCGGAGCGGCCCTGGACACGGCCCGGGAGGCCGGCATGTCCGCGCTGCCCTGGCTCGCGCTGCTCGTGGTGGGGCTCGGCTGCTCGGCCGCGCTCTACGGCCTGCACCGGGCGGGCCGCCTTGAACCCGCCGCGCCACCGGCACAGCCGGCGACGGTCTGACCGGATCCGCAGCTGACCGGGGGCGGGCGGTGATCCCGCCCGCCCCTGGTCCGAGGGGGTGAGCCGCGTCTCACCGGGGCGGTCGCCCTTGCCTATGCAACTAGTTGCACAGCAAGATCCAGGTATGGCGATCGAGCACGCGATCCTCGTGTCCCTCCTTGAGCAGCCGGGCTCGGGTTATGAACTGGCCCGCAGGTTCGAGCGGTCCATCGGATACTTCTGGACCGCCACCCACCAGCAGATCTACCGCGTGCTCAAGCGGATGGAGAGCGACGGCCTGCTCGATGTCCGGGATGTGCCGCAGCAGGGCCGTCCGGACAAGAAGGAGTACGCCGTCGCCGCCGAAGGACGGGCCGCGCTCTCCGCATGGCTGCACGAGCCGATCGAACCCGAGAGCGTCCGGCACGACCTCGCCGTGAAAATCCGGGGCGCGGCCTTCGACGACCCGGCCGCGCTGATCCGCGAGGTGGAGCGGTACCAGCAGGTGCACACCGAGCGCCTCGCCCACTACCTCGCGGGCGAGGAGCGCGACTTCCCGGGGTCGGGGGCGCCCGCCGCCGGTCCGCCCGACGCCGGCCGTGAGCTCCAGCACGTCGTGCTGCGCGGCGGCATCGCGTACGAGCGGATGACGCTCCTCTGGCTCGACGACGTGCTCGCCACCCTCCGCCGACTCGCCACCACCCCTCACACCCTCCGAGCCGAAAGGCGTGACCCATGACCGACGCGCTCCTGTTCAACCCGCGCACCTACGACCCGGCGCACTTCGACCCCGAGACCCGCAGGCTTCTTCGCGCCACCGTCGACTGGTTCGAGGAGCGCGGCAAGCGGCAGTTGATCGAGGACTACCGGACCCGTGCCTGGCTCGGCGACTTCCTCGCCTTCTCCGCCAAGGAGGGGCTGTTCGAGACGTTCCTGACGCCGTCGTCGGCCGCCGGTGACGGTGAGGGAGACAAGCGCTGGGACACCGCCCGCATCGCCGCCCTCAACGAGATCCTCGGCTTCTACGGCCTCGACTACTGGTACGCCTGGCAGGTCACCATCCTCGGCCTCGGCCCGGTCTGGCAGAGCGACAACGCCGCCGCCCGCGAGCGCGCCGCCGAACTCCTCGCCCAGGGCGAGGTGTTCGCCTTCGGCCTCTCCGAGAAGTCGCACGGCGCCGACATCTACTCCACCGACATGCTCCTGGAGCCCGACGGCCAGGGCGGCTTCCGGGCCACCGGCTCCAAGTACTACATCGGCAACGGCAACGCGGCCGGGCTGGTCTCCGTCTTCGGCCGCCGCACCGACGTCGAGGGTCCGGACGGCTACGTCTTCTTCGCCGCCGACAGCCGCCACGACGCGTACCACCTCGTCAAGAACGTCGTCGACTCGTCGAAGTACGTCAGCGAGTTCCGCCTGGAGGACTACCCGGTCGCCCCGCAGGACGTCCTGCACACCGGCCGCGCCGCCTTCGACGCCGCCCTCAACACCGTCAACGTCGGCAAGTTCAACCTGTGCACCGCCTCCATCGGCATCTGCGAGCACGCGATGTACGAGGCCGTCACCCACGCGCAGAACCGCATCCTCTACGGCCGCCCCGTCACCGCATTCCCGCACGTGCGGCGCGAGTTGACCGACGCGTACGTCCGGCTCGTCGGCATGAAGCTGTTCAGCGACCGGGCCGTCGACTACTTCCGCTCGGCAGGACCCGACGACCGCCGTTACCTCCTCTTCAACCCGATGACGAAGATGAAGGTGACCACGGAGGGCGAGAAGGTCATCGACCTGATGTGGGACGTCATCGCCGCCAAGGGCTTCGAGAAGGACAACTACTTCGCCCAGGCGGCCGTCGAGATCCGCGGCCTGCCCAAGCTGGAGGGCACGGTCCACGTCAACCTCGCCCTGATCCTCAAGTTCATGGGCAACCACCTCCTGAACCCGGCCGAGTACGAGCCGGTGCCCACCCGCCTCGACGCGGCCGACGACGACTTCCTCTTCCGGCAGGGACCGGCCCGCGGCCTGGGCTCCATCCGCTTCCACGACTGGCGCACCGCCTACGACGCGTACGCCCACCTGCCCAACGTCGGCCGCCTGCGCGAACAGGCCGACGCCCTCTGCGAGTTCGTCACCACCGCGGCCCCCGACGAGGAGCAGAGCCGCGACCTCGACCTGCTGCTCGCCGTCGGCCAGCTCTTCGCGCTCGTCGTGCACGGCCAGCTGGTCCTGGAGCAGGCGCGTCTGACGGAGCTCGACGAGGACGTTCTGGACGAGCTGTTCGCCGTCCTCGTACGGGACTTCTCCGCGCACGCCGTCGAGCTGCACGGCAAGGACTCCGCCACCGAGCAGCAGCAGCGCTGGGCGCTCGGTGCCGTGCGGCGTCCGGCCGTCGACGAGGCGCGTGCGGGCCGGGTCTGGCAGCGCGTCGAGGCACTGTCGGGGGCGTACGAGATGGCGGAGTAGCCGTCACCACTCCCGCTCCGGTCCGGCGCCCGCCCTCAGCCTCTACAGGGCTGAGGGTAGGGCTGGCCACAGGAAGAACTCGGGGGATGGCCGGGGCGAGACAGAGCGGTGCCGCGGCCTAGCGTGCGGTGCATGCGGATGAACTCCTATATACGGGCTGCTGTTTCCGGTGTGGCGATACTGACCGTGGGGGCGGGCCTTTCACCCGCCGCTGCCGCCGACGAGGCGACGGGGCCGCCGGGCCTCGCGCGCTACCACGGTCAGTCCGTCGACTGGCACGACTGCACGCTCGGCCCCGACGACAGCACCGGAAAGAAGCTGGACGCCGCGGGCGCCCAGTGCGCCGACCTGACCGTGCCGCTCGACTACGGCGACCCCGGCGGCCGGACCATCACCGTCGCCGTCTCGCGCCTCCGGGCCACCGACCGCGCGCACCGTGTCGGCCCGCTGCTGCTCAACAACGGCGGCCCCGGCGGCCCGAGCCTCGAGATGCCGGTCACCGTCGGCGAGACCATGGGGAAGGTGGCAGGGAAGTACGAACTCATCGGCATGGACCCGCGGTTCGTCGGCCGTTCCACGCCCCTTGACTGCGGCTGGGACATCGGCTCGATGGTCTTCTCGGCCGGCGCCGACCGGGCCGGATACCAGCGCTCCGTCGCACGCCAGCGGGACCTGGCCGAGCGGTGCAAGCGGACGAACGGCGACGTGCTGCCGCATGTCAGCACCCGCAACACCGCCCGCGACATGGACGTCGTCAGGGCCGCGCTCGGCGCGAAGCGGATCTCCTACCTCGGCTACTCGTACGGCAGTTACCTCGGCGAGGTCTACACCGAACTGTTCCCCGGCCGCACCGACCGCATGGTCCTCGACGGAGTCATCGACCCCGCCCGCTACAGCCAGACCCTGCTCGCGGACGCCACCGGAGCCAACGAGCGGGCCCTGCGCGCCTGGGCGGCATGGACCGCGGCCCGCGACGACACCTACGGGCTCGGTGACACGACCGGCGCCGTCCTTGCCACCGTGCGCCACATCCACGAGGCCGCGGCCGACAAGCCCTTGCGGGTCGGGGAGTTCCGGGTCGACGAGCACTCCCTGCCCGTCGTCTACTTCGGCGGTCTGGGCGGCGACCGCGACGAGAACCGCGCCGTTCTGGCCACCATGACCAGGACGCTGGAGCGAGCCGCCGACCGCGAACACGTCGACGCGGGGCCGGAGTTGAGCGAAGTACTGACCTACCTGACGACCGAGGCGGGCTCGCACCAGGGCAGCGTGCAAGCCGCCATCCTCTGCGGGGACGTCGCGACCCGTCGCGGGACCGACAGCTACTGGCGCGACATCCAGGCCGCCCGCGACAAGGCCCCCTTCGCCGCCCCGCTGACGTACAACATCTCCGCCTGCGAGTTCTGGGACGCCCCGGCCGAGAAGCCGACCGTCGTCGACAACGACGTACCGGCGCTCCTGGTCAACGCCACCGGCGACACACGGACCACCTACTCCGGGGCCCGCCGGATGCGTGACCAGTGGTCGAAGTCCCGGCTGCTCACCCTCCCCGGGGCGAACCAGCACGGCGTCTACGGCGACTACGGCAACGCCTGCACCGACCGGCGGGTCAACGCCTACCTGGCCACCGGGAAGCTGCCCGAGCGTGACGTGACCTGCCGCGCCTAGCCCGCGGTTCGTGCCCGGGGTTGGACCGCACCCGAGCCCGCCTGCTGGGACCGGCAGGCGGAGGGCCCTTCGGGAAGGGTGCGGTCCAAGTCCCGTCCCCGGGTGTGCTGTTCGGGTTCCCCGAAACCGGCGGGCCATGCCTCTCTCGCGCTCACGCCATAATGTGCGGATGGCTGTCGTCGTCGTGGGCGCCGGACCCGCGGGTCTCACCGTCGCCAACATCCTCCGTGCTGCATCCGTGGACTGCGTGGTCCTCGAGACGGAGAGCAGGGAATTCATCGAACAGCGGCCCCGCGCGGGCTTCTTGGAGGAGTGGGCGGTGCGCGCCCTGGAGGAGCGCGGGCTCGCCGACCGGCTCCTGGAACACGCGACGGCGCACAGCGAGTGCGAGTTCCGCAGCGCGGGGGAGCGGCACCGGTTCCGCTACGCCGAGCTGTCAGGCCACCGCCATTTCGTCTATCCCCAGCCGCTGTTGGTGACGGACCTGGTGCGCTCCTACGCCGATGTCGCGGGCGGCGACATCCGTTTCGGCGTACGTGATGTGGAACTGCACGGCCTCGACACGGACCGGCCATCGGTGTCGTACACGGACCCGGATACGGGTGAGCGGGTGCGCGTCGAGTGCGACGCCGTCGCCGGCTGCGACGGGGCGCGCGGTGTGACGCGCGCCTGCCTGCCCGAAGAGCAGGTGACCGTCGCCCGGCACGACTACGGCATCGGGTGGCTGGCGCTGCTCGCCGAGGCGCCACCGTCGTCGGACTGTGTCGTCTTCGGACTCCACCCCCGCGGCTTCGCCGCCCACATGGCCCGCAGCCCCGAGATCACCCGCTACTACCTGGAGTGCCCGCCGGGTGACGACCCGGTCAACTGGCCCGACGAGCGGGTGTGGTCCGAGCTGCACGCCCGCCTCGCGGCGGACGGCGCGCGGCCGCTCACCGAAGGGCGGATCGTCGAGAAGCGCGTCCTGGACATGCACAACTACGTCGTGGAGCCCATGTCCTACGGGCGGCTCCACCTCGCCGGCGACGCCGCCCACCTCGCGGCCCCGATCGCCGCGAAGGGCATGAACCTCGCGCTGCACGACGCGTTCCTCCTCGGCGACGCGCTCGTCGCGTACGACAAGGACGGTGACGACAGCGGGCTGCGCGGCTATTCGGCGGCCTGTCTGCCGCGGGTGTGGCAGTACCAGGAGTTCTCGCAGTGGTTCGCGGACGTGCTGCACGGGACGTCGTCCGGTGACCCCTTCAAGGCGGGCACCGCGGGTGCCCGCCTGCGCAGGGTGCTCGGCTCGCGCGCCGCGGCGGCCGCCTTCGCCGAGCTCTACATCGGCAGGGAAGCCGACAACTGAGCCGGTGAAGGCGGGAGTTGAGCCTTGGGGTCGCCTACGGCCCGTACCAGACCGTCGTCATGTTGCAGAACTCGCGGATGCCGTGCCCCGACAGCTCACGCCCGTAACCCGAGCGCTTCACGCCGCCGAAGGGCAGGCCGGGGTGGGACGCCGTCATGCCGTTGAAGAAGACGCCGCCCGCCTGGATGTCCCGCGCGCAGCGCGCCATCTCGTCGTCGTCACGGGTCCAGACATTTGAACTGAGCCCGAACGGCGTCGTGTTGGCGAGGTCCACGGCCTCGTCCAGGTTCGCCACGCGGTAGAGCGTGGCCACCGGGCCGAACGCCTCCTCGCGGTGGATGCGCATCTGCGGGGTGACATCGGCGAGGACGGTGGGGGAGTAGTACCAGCCCCGCTCCTGCTCCTTGGGGCGCTGCCCGCCGCACAGCGCGGTGGCACCGTGGCCCAGCGCGTCGTCGACGAGCTCCTCCAGGTCGGTGCGGCCCTGCTCGGAGGCGAGCGGGCCGACGTCGGTCTCCTCGTTCATCGGGTCGCCGACGGTCAACTCCCGCATTCCGGCGACGAATCGGTCGCGGAACGCGTCGTAGACGTCGGCGTGCACGATGAAGCGCTTCGCGGCGATGCAGGACTGGCCGTTGTTCTGCACGCGGGCCGTCACCGCGACCGTGGCGGCGCGGTCGATGTCGGCGCTCGGCAGCACGAGGTAGGGGTCGCTGCCGCCCAGCTCCAGGACGGTCTTCTTGATCTCGTGGCCCGCGATGGATGCCACCGACTGGCCCGCCGGTTCGCTGCCGGTGAGGGTCGCCGCGGCCACCCGCTGGTCGCGCAGGATGCCCTCCACGGCACCCGAGCCGACGAGCAGCGTCTGGAAGCAGCCGTGCGGGAACCCGGCGCGCAGGAAGAGATCCTCCAGGTACAGGGCCGTCTGGGGGACGTTCGACGCGTGCTTGAGCAGCCCGACGTTCCCGGCCATCAGGGCGGGGGCGGCGAAGCGGACGACCTGCCAGAGCGGGAAGTTCCACGGCATCACCGCGAGCACGGGGCCGATCGGCCGGTAGCGGACGACCGCCCGGGACGCGCCGGAGTCCGCCACATCGGCCGACGCGGGGTGCTCGTCGGCGAGCAGTGCCTCGGCGTGCTCGGCGTACCAGCGCATGGCCTTGACACACTTGGCCGCCTCGGCCCTCGCGGCCTTGACGGGCTTGCCCATCTCCGTCGTCATCGTGCGGGCGACGAAGGGGACGTCCTCCTCCAGAAGGTCCGCGGCCAGGTTCAGGAGCCGGGCCCGCTCGGCGAATTCGGTGAGGCGATGCTCGGCGTACGCGGCGTCGGCGGCCGCGAGGCGGCGCTCGACCTCCGCGTGCGCGAGCGGCTGGAAGGTCTCGAGCGTCTCGCCGGTGGCGGGATTGACCGTGGCGATGGGCATGCCGTTCCTCCTCGGGGCGCCTGGGCGGCGTCCGGACGATGCGTCCCCCGGGATTTCCAGCGTAGGGGGACGGAGCCGAGGGGGCACGTGCACGAGCCGTGGTCGTTTAGGGCAATGCTTCACCTAGGGCAACGGTTCACCGCGGGCGGCGACCCACAGCTCGTACCACTCCTCGTGCGTGAGGTCCGGCTCGCGGTGTGCGGCGTCGCGGCAGGCGAGGATGCGCTCGGGCCTGCTGGTGCCGATGACGGGCGCGATACGGGCCGGATGACGCTGAAGCCACCACAGGAGGATCGTCTCCGGCGTCGTCTGCTTGCGCTCGGCCAAGCCGGTGACGAGCCGCCCGGCCGGTGAGTCCTGGCCTCCGCTGTAGCGGCCCTGGGCGAGGGACCCCCAGGCCTGCAGCTGGAGACCGTTGGCGGCGCAGTACTCGATCGTTCCGTGAGGGAAGCCGTTGCCGGTCGCGGCCGGCGTGTTGAGGAGCACGCCGGACTCGACCCAGTCGCGGCTGCCCAGGCTCATCTCCAGCTGATTGGCGACCAGCGGAACGTCGAGATGTGCCTGTAGGTGGGCGATCTGCGCGGCGCTCATGTTGGACACGCCGAAGTGGCGCACCAGGCCCTGCCCGTGGAGCGAGGCGAGCGCCTTCGCGATCTCGTCGGGGCCGGTCAGCGGGTCGGGCCGGTGCAGCAGCAGTACGTCGATGACATCGGTGCGCAGCCGGGTGAGGCTCTCCTCGACGCGCCGGACGATGCTCGCCTCCCGCAGGTCGTACAGGCCGGGGCGCTCGCCGTCGGTGAGCCGGATGCCGCACTTGGTCTGCAGGAGGATGCGCCCGCGCAGTTCGGGCGCCCTGGCGAGGACCTCGCCGAAGACCGCCTCGGACTTGCCGTGCCGGTAGATGTCGGCGTGGTCGAACGCCGTGATGCCGACGGCGAGCGCGGCTTCCACCGACGCCTCGGCGTGCGCGATGTCGGCGGCCGTGTACGGCGTGGTGTCCCAGGTCCCGCCGAGTCCCATGCACCCGTACAGCAGACGGTGGGTGCGTACGTCGGACTGTGCTGTCATGCCACTCCCTCGATGATGGATCCGGCCATCGTCCGATGACGACCCCGGACATCCTCGCGCGGGTGCCGCCGTCCTGGGAACGGCGGCACCCGCGCGAGGCGCGGCGTCAGCCGGACTTTGCCCCGGTGTGCAGGGCCAGGGCACTGCGCGCGGGCAGCTTCGTCTCGATCTTGCCGTCGTCGCCGACGATGACCGTGTTGCCGTCGCAGCTGTCCGGCGAGGCCTTGGCAACGTTGCAGTACGTGCCGCCGGGCAGGGACGTCGCGAAGGTCTGCGTCAGCTCGCCGTCGCCGTTGTTGAGGGCGACGAATCCCTTGGCGCCGCGGCCGAAGGCCAGCGCGCTGCCGCCGTTGTCCCACCAGTCGGTCAGCTCGGCCGAGCCCACCTCGTTGCGGAACCCGACCAGGCCGGTGACCGCCTTGTCGGCGTGCGTGTCCGTCCAGCCGTCGGCGCCGCTCGGCGGGCCCGCATCCTTGTCCGACCACTCGTAGCCGGAGTACACGTTGGGCGAGCCGTAGGGCGACGCGAGCATGAAGACGTTGGCCAGCGTGTAGCTCGCGCCGTCCTTGTAGGTGAGCGTCGAGCCGTTGCGCTCGGTGTCCCAGTTGTCGACGAACGTACGGGCCGAGCCGCTGCCCAGCTTGCCGTCCGCGACGGACTTCAGCTGGGCGATGGAGCCGCCCTGGAAGGCGCTCTTGAGGTGCCCGCCGTAACGGAACTCGTCGACGTCACCGATGCCCGTGTACTCCTCGGGCTGAACCGCCTCGCCGCCGCCGTGGATGACCTCCGACACCCAGTAGCCGGGGTCGCTCATCTTGCCCTTGATGGCGGCGATGTCGTCGGCCGCCATGTGCTTGGCGGCGTCGATGCGGAAGCCGTCCACGCCCAACGACCGCAGATCGCCCAGGTAGTTGGCGATCGTGGTGCGGACCGCGTCACTTCCGGTGTCGAGGTCGGCGAGGCCCACCAGCTCGCAGTTCTGGACGTTGTCGCGGTTGGTGTAGTCGTTGATGTTCGAGCGGCACGTGTGGAAGTCCGCGTCCTGGAAGTACCCGGGATAGCCGTACTTCGTGTACGCGGTGCCGCCGGTGCCCGTCCCGGAACCGGCCGCCATGTGGTTGATGACGGCGTCCGCGATGACCTTCACGCCCGCCTTGTGGCAGGCGTCGACCATGCCGGCGAACGCGTCGCGGTCACCGAGCCGTCCCGCGATCTTGTAGCTGACGGGCTGGTACGAGGTCCACCACTGCTCGCCCTGGATGTGCTCGGTGGCGGGTGACACCTCGACATAGCCGTATCCGGCGGGGCCGAGCTGATCGGTGCAGGCCGTGGCGACGTCCTTGAACGGGCGCTCGAACATGGTGGCCGTGACGGTCTTCTCGCCGGGGGGTGTCGCCTGTGACTGCCAGGGCGCGAACGTGGCGAGGCCGGCCGCGGCGAGTATTCCGGCCGACACCCCGCCCAGCAGGCGGAATCGGTGGTGCATGGATGCGGCTCCTTCGAGGAACGGGCACGGGAGTGCCCACGAAGACAGCCACGCGCCAGGCTGTCGTGGGGGGATTTCCGCGGCCGAGCCTGCCTGTTGTGCAGGAACCCGTCAAGATTTTCCGCAAGAACCGTCATGGGCTTGCGGAGGGGTGTGCACCGGTCTGAGAGAGCCTGAAAGCCTCAACTCTCAGGCGGGCCGCTGGTCTTGTCGCCCCGAAGCCGTCGAGTCGCGCACCACCAGCTCCGGCATGAACACGAACTCGCTGTGCGGGGCGGGCGTTCCGCCGATCTCCTCCAGGAGCGTACGCACCGACGCCTGGCCCATCGCCTGGACGGGCTGGCGGATGGTGGTCAGCGGGGGATCGGTGAACGCTATGAGCGGGGAGTCGTCGTAGCCGACCACGGAGATGTCGCGCGGCACCGCCAAGTCCCGTTCCCTGGCGGCCCGGACGGCGCCGAGCGCCATCATGTCGCTGGCGCACACGATCGCCGTACAGCCACGGCCGATCAGCGTGCCCGCCGCGGCCTGGCCGCCCTCCAGCGTGTAGAGGGAGTGCTCGATCAGCTCCTCCGACTCCGCGGGCGACATCCCGAGGCGCTCGCGCATGCCGATCTGGAAGCCCTCGATCTTGCGCAGCACGGGCACGAAGCGCTTGGGCCCGACGGCGAGCCCGATGCGCGTGTGGCCGAGCGACGCGAGATGCGTGACGGCGAGTCGGGCCGCGGCCCGGTCGTCCGTGGAGATGAAAGGGGCCTGCACCTTGGGCGAGAAGCCGTTGACCAGGACGTACGGGACGCCCTTGCCCCGCAAGACTTCGTACCGCTCCATGTCGGCGGTGGTGTCGGCGTGCAGCCCGGAGACGAAGATGATCCCGGAGACGCCGCGGTCCACCAGCATGTCGGTGAGCTCGTCCTCGGTGGAGCCGCCCGGGGTCTGGGTGGCGAGCACGGGCGTGTAGCCCTGGCGGGTCAGGGCCTGGGCGATGACCTGGGCGAGCGCGGGGAAGATGGGGTTGTCCAGCTCGGGCGTGATCAGACCGACCAGGCCCGCGCTGCTGCGGTGGCGCAGCCGCGAGGGGCGCTCGAAGCCGAGCATGTCGAGCGCCGCGAGGACGGATTCACGGGTGGCGGCCGCGACTCCGGGCTTGCCGTTGAGCACCCGGCTCACGGTGGCTTCGCTGACGCCCGCCTGCGCTGCGATGTCGACGAGCCGTGCGGTCATGGACGGGACTGTACCGGGCGGCTGCCGGATTGCCCACAGGCTGCCGAAACTTGCAGAAAGTCCGTCTCTGCAAGGTACTTGCAGGCCGCGGTGGGGGAACGGGCGGGAGCGGGGCGTCTGATGAGGCCTGTCAAGCGGCGTGACGGCAACCTTCAGGACACGCGGCGGTAACGATCAACAGGCCTTGCAGAAATTTCCCGCAAGGTCTTTCGGCGGCTTTTCAATCCTGTTACGTTCCGTGGCAACCCGGCGCCGCGTCCAGTGCGGCTCGTAGGAGACACCTCTCGTCGGGGTCCCGTCTCCCCTTGTCTTCGGGTTCAGTTGAAGGAGTTCACATGCGGCGTGGCATAGGAGCCACCGCGCTGGTCGCGGCCCTGACCTTGACAGCGGCAGCGTGCGGTGGCGACGACGGTGACAGTGGCAAGAACAGTTCGGGCAAGCTGTCCGGCACCGTCACTTTCTGGGACACCTCGAACGACGCCGAGAAGGGGACGTACGAGAAGCTCGCCAAGGGCTTCGAGGACCTCCACCCGGGCGTCAAGGTCAACTATGTGAGCGTCGCGTTCGGCGAGGCCAACGCCAAGTTCAAGAACGCCGCGGGCGGCAACTCCGGAGCCCCGGACGTGATGCGCACCGAGGTCGCCTGGGTCGCGGACTTCGCCAACCTCGGCTACCTCGCCCCGCTGGAGGGCACCCCCGCGCTCGACGACGCGGGCGACTACCTCCCGCAGGCCGCGGCGAGCACCAAGTTCAAGGGCAAGACGTACGCGGCCCCGCAGACCATCGACACCCTGGCGCTCTTCTACAACAAGAAGATGCTCAAGGACGCCGGTGTCGAGGCGCCCAAGACCTTCGACGAGGTGAAGAGCGCCGCGAAGAAGATCAAGTCGAAGTCCGGCAAGACCGGCCTCTACCTGCGCGGCGACGACCCGTACTACTACCTCCCGTACCTCTACGGAGAGGGTGGCGACCTCCTCGACACCAAGAACAAGAAGATCACCGTCGACGACCCCCAGGGCGCGGCCGCGTTCAAGGTCATGAAGGACCTGGTCGACTCCAAGGCGGCGACCACCGACGCGAGCGACGGCTACAACAACCAGCTGAACGCCTTCAAGGACGGCGACGTCGCGATGGCGCTCGACGGCCCCTGGTCCATCGAGGGCGCCCTGCAGGGCAAGGAGTTCAAGGGCGACAAGGACAACCTCGGTGTTGCCCCGGTCCCCGGCGGCAGCGACCGGCAGGCGGCCCCGCAGGGCGGTTGGAACCTCGCGGCATACGCGGGCTCCAAGAACCTCGACGCGAGCTACGAGTTCATCAAGTACATGAGCTCCGCCAAGGTGCAGCAGCAGACCACCGAGAAGCTGAGCCTGCTGCCGACCCGCACCTCCGTCTACGACGTGAAGTCCGTCAAGGACAACCAGATGGTGCAGTTCTTCAAGCCGGCCGTGGACAAGTCCGTGGAGCGGCCGTGGATCCCCGAGGCGAACGCCCTCTTCGAGCCGATCCGGCTGCAGATGGAGAAGGTGCTCAGCGGCAAGACCTCGCCCGAGGGCGGGGCCAAGGGTGTCGGTGACGCGTACCGCAAGCTCCTGAAGGACTACAAGTAAATGGCTGTTGACAGCAGCCGGTCACTGGCCAAGGCCGCGGACGCCCAGGGCGTCCGCGGCCGCGGCCGGCGGGCCGGCAAGACCCCCGGACGGTTGCGCAGGGCGCTGTCCACCCACTGGTACGCGTGGGCCATGGTCGCCCCCGTGGTCGCCGTGATCGGCGTGATCATCGGCTATCCGCTGGTGCGCGGCCTCTATCTGTCGACGACCGACGCCAACGAGGCGAACGTCGAGCGCACCATCGGCGTCAACCACATCCCGGCGACGTACAAGTCGGTCGGCCTGGACAACTACACCGCGGTCTTCCAGGACGGCGTCTTCTGGGACCGGCTGACCTGGACCGTCATCTGGACGGTCTCCTGTGTCGCGCTGTCCTTCGGGATCGGCCTGATCCTGGCGAACATGCTCAACCGCAAGCTCGCGGGCCGCTCCTTCTACCGGATGGCGCTGATCCTGCCGTGGGCGGTGCCGGCCTTCGTCTCCGTCTTCACCTGGCGGCTGATCTTCAACGAGAAGAACGGCATCCTCAACAAGATCCTCGCCGGCGGCGGCATCGACGCGATCCCGTGGCTGAACGACCCCACCTGGGCCAAGCTCTCGGTGATCACCGTCAACGTCTGGCTCGGCGTCCCGTTCATGCTGGTCGCCATGCTCGGCGGACTGCAGTCCATACCCGGTGAGCTGTACGAGGCTGCGGAGATGGACGGTGCCAACGCCTGGCAGCGGTTCCGCAACATCACCCTGCCCGGCCTGCGGTCCGTCAGCAGCACGGTCATCCTGATCAGCGGCATCTGGACCTTCAACATGTTCCCGGTGATCTTCCTGCTCACCCGGGGCGGCCCCGGAGACGCCACCGAGATCCTCGTGACGTACGCCTATCGGCTCTCGTTCGTGGTGAGCCCGCGCGACTTCGCCGGATCCGCCGCCTGGGGCGTGATCATTCTGCTGCTCCTTTCGCTCTTCGCGGTGGTCTACCGCCGTGCGCTCCGCAAGCAGGGAGAGGTGTGGTGACCGCCATGACCAAGACGAGTACGACTACGCCTACGAGTACGAGTACGCCTACGAAAACCAAGGTCAGGCCGCGCGGCGAGCGCGGGCCGCTGGCCTCCGTCGGGCTGCACCTGACTCTGCTGATCGCCTCCGCCGCCGCGGTCCTGCCGCCGCTGTGGCTCCTGATCACCTCGTTCAAGCCGAAGAGCGAGGCCTTCTCCACCGACGTGGTGAAGGACTTCACGCTCGGCAACTACAGCCACGTCATCAACGACACCGAGTTCCTCAGCTGGGTGGTCAACTCGCTGCTCGTCGTCGGACTGACCACGGTGATCGGCGTCTTCATCTCCGCGACCACCGGATACGCGGTCAGCCGCTTCAAGTTCCCCGGCATGCGCCCGCTGATGTGGATGCTCCTGATCACCCAGATGTTCCCCGTCGCGGTGCTCATCGTGCCGCTGTACAACCTGCTCGCGAACCTCGGCCTGCTCAACCAGCCGATCGGCCTGGTCGTCACGTACCTGACGATCGCCGTGCCGTTCTGCGCCTGGATGATGAAGGGGTACTTCGACACCATCCCGGTGGAGATCGACGAGGCGGGGCGGGTGGACGGTCTCAACCCGTTCGGCACCTTCTGGCGGCTCATCATCCCGCTGGCCAAGCCCGGTCTCGCCGTCACCGGCTTCTACAGCTTCATCACCGGCTGGGCCGAGGTCGCGTACGCATCCGCCTTCATGACCGGCGAGGAGAACCTCACGCTCGCGGGCGGCCTGCAGACCTTCGTCAACCAGTACACCAGCGACTGGGGTTCGCTGACGGCGTCCGCGGTGATCGTCGCGCTGCCCGCCGCGGTGATCTTCGGCTTCGTCCAGCGGCACCTGGTCTCCGGACTGACGGCCGGCGCGACGAAGTCCTGACCCGGCGCCCCGCGCACACCCCCCTCGGTCTCTCGAACTCTCGATCTCAGGGAAGACATGACCCAGCATCTCGCTGCCCCTGCAGCCCCCGCCTCCGGCACCCACACGGACTGGTGGCGCGGCGCGGTGATCTATCAGGTCTATCCGCGCAGCTTCGCCGACGGCAACGGCGACGGAATGGGTGACCTGGAAGGCATCCGCACCCGCCTTCCCCACCTCAGGGACCTCGGCGTCGACGCCGTCTGGCTCAGCCCCTTCTACTCCTCGCCGCAGGCCGACGCCGGTTACGACGTCGCCGACTACCGTGCGATCGACCCGATGTTCGGCAGCCTCCTCGACGCGGACGCCCTGGTGCGCGACGCCCACGACCTGGGCCTGCGCATCATCGTCGACCTGGTGCCCAACCACTCGTCCGACCAGCACGACTGGTTCCAGCGCGCCCTGCGCGAGGGCCCCGGCTCGCCCCTGCGCGAGCGCTACCACTTCCGGCCGGGCAAGGGCGCGGACGGCTCGCAGCCCCCGAACGACTGGGAGTCCATCTTCGGCGGCCCGGCTTGGACGCGCACGCCGGACGGCGAGTGGTACCTCCACCTCTTCGCCCCGGAGCAGCCGGACTTCAACTGGGAACACCCGGCCGTCCACGACGAGTTCCGCTCGATCCTGCGCTTCTGGCTCGACATGGGCGTCGACGGTTTCCGCGTGGACGTCGCCCACGGCCTGGTCAAGGCCGAAGGCCTGCCGGACATCGGCACGCGCGACCAGCTGAAGCTGCTCGGCAACGACGCCATGCCGTTCTTCGACCAGGACGGCGTGCACGCGATCTACCGCAGCTGGCGCAAGGTCCTCGCCGAGTACGCGGGGGAGCGCATCCTCGTCGCCGAGGCGTGGACCCCGACCGTCGAGCGCGCCGCCGCGTACGTACGCCCCGACGAGATGCACCAGGCCTTCAACTTCCAGTACCTGGGCACCCATTGGGACGCCGCGGAGCTGCGCGAGGTCATCGACGTCTCGCTCGCCGCCATGCGGCCCGTCGGCGCCCCGGCGACCTGGGTGCTCTCCAACCACGACGTCACCCGGCACGCGACGCGGTTCGCCAACCCGCCGGGGCTCGGCACCCAGTTGCGCGAGGCCGGCGACCGCGAGCTAGGCCTGCGGCGGGCCCGCGCGGCGACGCTCCTGATGCTCGCGTTGCCGGGTTCGGCGTACGTCTATCAGGGCGAGGAGCTGGGTCTTCCGGACGTCACCGACCTGCCCGACGAGGTGCGCCAGGACCCGTCGTTCGTGCGGGCGAGCGGGCAGGACGGCTTCCGTGACGGCTGCCGGGTGCCCATACCGTGGACGGTTGACGGGTCGAGCTACGGCTTCGGCGTGGGCGGCAGTTGGCTGCCGCAGCCCGACGGGTGGGGCGAGCTGAGCGTCGAGGCGCAGACGGGTGACCCAGGGTCGACCCTGGAGCTGTACCGCAGGGCGCTCGCGATCCGTCGTACGCAGCCGGGGCTCGGCGCGGGCGACTCGCTGGAGTGGCTGGAGGCGCCCGATGGCGTGCTCGCCTTTCGCCGCGAGGGCTTCGTGTGCACCGCGAACACCACCGGCGCCGCGGTGCGGATCCCGGCTCCCGGCCGGATCCTGCTCGCGAACGCCGACGTGGAGCCCGCAGAGACCGCAGCCGGCAAGGTCGAGCTGCCCGCCGACACCACCGTCTGGTGGGCGGTGTGACGTTCTCCCCGCCGCGGGGCGCCGATCGAGGCGCCCCGCGGCTCGCGGACATCGCGGCCCAGGCCGGGGTCAGCGAGGCCACCGCGAGCCGGGTGCTCAACGGCAAGCCGGGCGTGGCGACCGGCACCCGGCGCCGGGTGCTCGCGGCCCTCGACGTCCTGGGCTACGAGCGTCCGGTGCGGCTGAAGCGGCACAGCGCGGGCCTGGTCGGGCTCGTCGTGCCCGAGCTCAGCAACCCGATCTTCCCGGCCTTCGCCCAGGTCATCGAGCAGGTCCTGTCCGGGCACGGCTACACCCCGATGCTCTGCACCCAGATGCCGGACGGCGCCACCGAGGACGAACTGGTCGAGCAGCTGGAGGAGCGCCGGGTCAGCGGCATCGTCTTCCTCTCCGGACTGCACGCGGACACCACGGCCGACCCCGCCAGGTACCTCGAACTGGCGGGACGCGGCGTGCCGTTCGTGCTCATCAACGGCTTCAACGAGCACATCCCCGTGTCCTTCGTCTCGCCCGACGACCGGGCGGCCGCGCGGATGGCGGTGCGCCATCTCGTCGATCTGGGGCACGAGCGGATCGGCCTGGCCATCGGCCCGACCCGGTACGTCCCCTCGCTGCGCAAGGCGGAGGGGTTCACGGCGGCGCTGCACGACCTTCTCGGCCTGGCACAGGGGGAGGCCGAGCAGCTCGTGCAGCGCACGCTGTTCACCGTCGAGGGCGGGCACGCGGCGGCCAGCGCGCTGCTCGACCAGGGCTGTACGGCGATGGTCTGCGGCAGCGACATGATGGCGCTCGGCGCCGTCCGCGCGGCGCGCCAGCGGGGCCTCTCGGTGCCCGGTGACATCTCCGTGGTCGGCTTCGACGACTCGCCGCTGATCGCGTTCACCGACCCGCCGCTCACCACGGTGCGCCAGCCCGTGCAGGCGATGGCCACCGCCGCCGTGGGCGCGCTGCTCGAGGAGATCCAGGGAAACCCGGTGCAGCACACGGAGTTCGTCTTCCAGCCCGAGCTGGTGGTGCGCGGCTCCACGGCGCAGCCACGCCGCTGAGCGAGACGGCGCATCAGGGCCCCGGTCCGAACAGCCGGGCGCGTGGGGCCCGTTGTCCGGGTCCCCCGACTGCTCGGACCGGGGATGTGGTTGAACGTAACACCGTCGCAATCACTTGCGTAAGGTCTTGCGACCCATTGAAGGTCCATGAAGGCCCATGAAGGCTCATGGAACCCCCAGAGATGCCGGGCCCGGGGCGAGAGTGCGTCCAGAGGGTTGACCGGGGTCCATGGGAGTCGTACGGTCTCGACCGAAAACGGCGTTGAAATATTTCTGCAACATCCTTCAACGGCCTTACGGGCACGGCGCGTTGCCGGACAAGGTCATCCCTCTCTGCTGCAGGAGGCCCTTCATGGCTGTCCGGAAGACCAGATCCCGCAGACCGATGGCCGGCGTGCTCGCCCTGGTGGCGGGAGCCGCCTTCGGCATCGTCGGCGGGTCGTCGCCGGCGCAGGCCGCCCCGCCCGGCGGCAAGGACGTCACCGCGGTCCTCTTCGAGTGGAAGTTCGCCTCCGTGGCCAAGGAGTGCACGGATCGCCTCGGCCCGGACGGCTACGGCCATGTGCAGGTCTCGCCGCCCCAGGAGCGCATCCAGGGCGACGCCTGGTGGGCCGCGTACCAGCCGGTCAGCTACCAGATCGGCACCCGGCTCGGTGACCGGGCCGCGTTCAAGAACATGGTCGACACTTGCCACTCCGCGGGGGTCAAGGTCGTCGCCGACGCGGTGATCAACCACATGACGAACGCCTCGGGCACCGGCTCGGCGGGATCCGCCTTCACCAAGTACGACTACCCGGGCACGTATTCGGTCTTCGACATGGACAACTGCCGGGCGGACATCAGCAATTACCAGGACCGCTGGAACGTCCAGAACTGCGAACTGGGCGGACTCGCCGACCTCGACACCGGTGAGGAGTACGTCCGGGGACGGATCGCGGGTTACCTCAACGACCTGCTGTCCCTGGGCGTCGACGGCTTCCGGGTCGACGCGGCCAAGCACATCCCCGTGGACGACCTGAAGAACATCAAGTCCCGGCTGAGCAACCCCGGCGTCCACTGGAAGCAGGAGACGATCTACGGCGCGGGCGAGGCGGTCTCCCCGAGTGAGTACACCGCCACCGGCGACGCCCAGGAGTTCCGCTATGGCTGGGACCTCAAGCGCGTCTTCAACAACGAGAAGCTCGCCTACCTGAAGAACTTCGGCGAGGGCTGGGGCTACATGTCCAGCGGCTCCTCCGCGGTCTTCGTCGCCAACCACGACACCGAGCGCCACGGCCAGACCCTCAGCTACAAGGACGGCGCGAACTACACCCTCGCCCACGTCTTCATGCTGGCCCTGCCCTACGGCAGTCCGGACGTGCACTCCGGCTACGAGTTCAGCAGCAGTGACGCGGGATCGCCCAACGGCGGCCAGGTGAACGCCTGTTACAGCGACGGCTGGAAGTGCCAGCACGCCTGGCCCGAGATCCGCAGCATGGTCAAGTTCCGCAACACCGCGAGCGGAACAGGAATGACCAACTGGTGGGACAACGGCAACAACGCCATCGCGTTCGGCCGCGGCGACAAGGCGTACGTGGTCATCAACCACGAGGGCTCATCGGTCGGCCAGACCTTCCAGACGTCTCTCGCAGCGGGCAGCTACTGCGATGTCCAGAGCGGCAAGAGCGTCACGGTGGACGCCTCCGGCCGGTTCACGGCCACCGTGGCGGCGAACACCGCCCTCGCCCTGCACACCGGGGCCAAGAGCTGCTGAGTGCCGTCACACGGCACCCGCACTCTCCCCCCCCCATAAATCGGGCCGCCCGGCTCCTCCCCGCCGCCGGGCGGCCGCACTTTCCGCACTTTCCGCACAAAGGAGAAGCACCCTTGACCGGCTCCCCGCGCCGCACCGTCGTCACCACGGCTCTCGCCCTGCTCGCCGCGGTCGCGCCCCTCACCTCCTCGGTGGCCGCAGTTCCCCGGGTGTCGGTCGCCGCCGCCGACGCGGCAGCCGAGGTCGACCTGGCCAAGTCCAAGGCCCAGTGGATCGACCGGAACACCCTCGCCTGGGACGTCCAAGGAGAGGCCGCCACCCAGGAGTTGGCGTACTCGCGCGACGGGCGACTCACGGTGAAGGACGGCAAGCTCTCCGGTGAGGGGCAGCGCATACGCCTGA
Organism: Streptomyces sp. NBC_01381; assembly: GCF_026340305.1. Taxonomy (NCBI): domain Bacteria; kingdom Bacillati; phylum Actinomycetota; class Actinomycetes; order Kitasatosporales; family Streptomycetaceae; genus Streptomyces; species Streptomyces sp. NBC_01381. The sequence continues at coordinate 3,423,460 of NZ_JAPEPI010000002.1, forward strand.
CCCCGGCCGAAGGCGGCCTCACCGACGCCCAGAAGAAGAAGTACCCGCACCTGAAGGCGTACGCGGCGTTCACCGTCGACCCGCGCGACCGCGACCGTGTCCGCAGGGCGCTCACCGGCCAGCTCGTCGCCACCCGCAGCGACGCCGACGGCAAGCTCCTCGCCGCCACCGGCGTACAGACCCAGGGTGTCCTCGACGACCTCTACAGCGCGGCCGCGACCAAGGCCACCCTCGGCCCGCAGTTCCGCCAGGGCCGTACCACCCTCGCCGTGTGGGCCCCCACCGCCCAGTCCGTCGCCCTCGAACTCGACGGCAAGAGCGTGCCGATGCGGCGCGACGACGCGAGCGGGGTCTGGTCCGTCACCGGCGCCGACAGCTGGTCGGGCAAGCCGTACCGGTACGTGGTGAAGGTGTGGGCGCCCAGCGTCCAGAAGGTCGTCACGAACAAGGTGACCGACCCCTACTCCACCGCGCTCACCGCGAACTCGGAGCGCAGCATCGCCGTCGACCTCGGCGACCCGAAGCTCGCCCCCGCGGGATGGGATCGGCTGAAGAAGCCGAAGGCGACGCCGCTGCGGGACGCGCAGATCCAGGAGCTGCACATCCGGGACTTCTCCGTGGAGGACCGCACGGCCAAGCATCCCGGCAAGTACCTGGCGTTCACGGACACCGCGTCCGACGGCATGAAGCACCTGCGGAAGCTGGCCGGCGCGGGCACGTCGTACGTGCACCTTCTGCCCGCGTTCGACATCGGCACCATCCCGGAGCGCGCCGCCGAACAGGCCACCCCCGACTGCGACTTGACGGCACTCGCACCGGACTCCGACGAGCAGCAGGCGTGCATCACCAAGACCGCCGCCAAGGACGCCTACAACTGGGGCTACGACCCGCTGCACTACACCGTGCCGGAAGGCAGCTACGCCAGCGACCCGGAAGGCACCCGGCGCACGGTCGAGTTCCGGCGGATGGTCCAGGGCCTGAACGGCTCCGGTCTGCGCACCGTGATGGACGTCGTCTACAACCACACGGTCGCCTCCGGCCAGGCCGACAAGTCCGTACTCGACAAGATCGTGCCCGGCTACTACCAGCGGCTGCTCGCCGACGGGACCGTCGCGACCTCCACCTGCTGCGCCAACACCGCGCCAGAGAACGCCATGATGGGCAAGCTCGTCGTCGACTCGATGGTCACTTGGGCCAAGGAGTACAAGGTCGACGGCTTCCGCTTCGACCTGATGGGCCACCACCCCAAGGCCAACATCCTCGCCGTCCGCAAGGCCGTCGACGCGCTGACCTTGGAGAAGGACGGCGTCGACGGAAAGAAGATCGTGCTCTACGGGGAGGGCTGGAACTTCGGAGAGATCGCCGACGACGCCCGCTTCGTGCAGGCCACCCAGAAGAACATGGCGGGCACGGGCATCGCCACCTTCTCCGACCGGGGCCGTGACGCGGTGCGCGGCGGCGGCCCCTTCGACGAGGACCCGGGCGTCCAAGGGTTCGCGAGCGGCCTCTACACCGACCCCAACTCCTCGAAGGCCAACGGCACTCCGGCCGAGCAGAAGGCCCGCCTCCTGCGCTACCAGGACCTCCTCAAGGTGGCCCTCACCGGCAACCTGGCCGGGTACACCTTCACCGACTCCGCCGGCCGCCGCGTGCAGGGCTCGGAGGTCGACTACAACGGCGCCCCGGCCGGATACGCGGCCGCCCCCGGCGACGCCCTCTCCTACGCCGACGCCCACGACAACGAATCGCTGTACGACGCGCTCGCCTTCAAGCTCCCGGCGGACACCACGGCGGCCGAGCGCTCCCGCATGCAGGTGCTCGCGATGGCCACCGCGACCCTCGCCCAAGGCCCTTCCCTCTCCCAGGCCGGAAGCGACCTGCTGCGCTCCAAGTCCCTCGACCGGAACTCCTACGACAGCGGGGACTGGTTCAACGCCATCCACTGGAACTGCCAGGACGGCAACGGCTTCGGACGCGGACTGCCCCCGGCCGCCGACAACAAGGACAAGTGGCCTTACGGAAAGCCCCTGTTGACATCCGGCACCCTGACCCCGGGGTGCGCGGAGATCAACGGGGCGTCGGCCGCGTACCAGGACCTGGTGAAGCTGCGCGCGAC